>NZ_JADNOH010000031.1 GCF_015557435.1 Collinsella aerofaciens | reverse complement strand
ACCACCACAAAGGGGACAGGCACCTTTGTGGTGGTTTTGACCCATCCCGTTGGTTTGTCTCGATCTGTAACATCTAGACCGCCAAAAGCTGTCTTGTTGTTACAGATTGAGATGTTCGTCCCGACGCCTACTTTTTGTCTCAATCTGTAACAGATAGAGCCGATTTACGTGCCCAGATGTTACAGATTGAGATGTTTGATGATCGGGATAGATACCCCGCTCCTATGTGGTGGTTTTCCAGTTTGTCATCGATATACGAACTGGCGAAAAAGTCTGCTATACTCTTTCCCGCTGTCCCCATCGTCTAGCGGCCAAGGACGCCACCCTTTCAAGGTGGATATCGCGGGTTCGAATCCCGCTGGGGGCACCATCTGAAGCTGAAGCTCGTTACCCTCGCGGTAACGGGCTTTTTTCTGCCTCGATGCCGGGATTCGAACCCGACAGGGTGCGGAGCTGAGGAAACGCGAAGCGTTTTCCAGCGCAGCACGCAAGGAGCGAAGCGACGCAGCGGAAGCGGGCGGCGCCAGCCGCACGCGGACATCCCGCTGGGGGCACCGCAGAATCTGAGAAGCCCGTTACCAATTCGGTAGCAAAACGGGCTTCAAAGCGTCCTTCGCAAACAAATAGCCGGGGCCCGCGCGATGCGGACCCCGGCTCAATACCGTGACGATATGTCAGTTGCGCCCTACACGTAGAACAGGATGTCGTCGTAGGTCGGGACCGGCCAGTAGTCGGCGGCCACGATCTCCTCCATGGCGTCCACGGCGGCGCGCAGCGTAGCCATAGCGGGAGCGACCTCGTGAGCGTACACGTTGGCCTGCTCCTGACCATCGAGGGCCTCGGCCTTCTGATGCACGGCGTCGAGGGCCTTGATGGAGTCGTTGATGGCGGTAATGCCGTTGCAGAGCTTGTTGAGCGTGTTCTGCTCGCACTGCATGGCAGCCTCGGCACCGGCGGCGCGAATGGCCTCCAAGCCCTTAGCAACCTTGGTGGCATAGGCGGTGATGACCGGACGATAGGTACGACGTGCCTCGCGAATCATCGTGGTAGCCTCGATGTTCATGAGCTTGTTGTACTTCTCGAGCTTGCAGTCGTAGCGGCACTGGGCCTCGGCCTTGGTCAGAACACCCATCTCGTCGAACAGGGCAAGAGCCTTCTCGGAGACAAAGGCGGGCAGAGCGTCCGCGGTGGTCTTGTTGTTGGCAAGGCCGCGCTTCTCGGCCTCGATGGGCCACTCGTCGGAGTAACCGTCGCCGGAGAAGAGGATGCGCTGGTGGTCGGTCAGAACCTTCTTGCAGTACTCGAGCGCGGCGTCCTGGAACTTGTCCTCGGGCGTACCCTCGAGCGCGTCGGCGAAAGCCTTGAGCGACTTGGCAACGGCAGCGTCGAGGACCATGTTGGGGTCGGAGACGTTCTGCTCGGAGCCGCAGGCGCGGAACTCGAACTTGTTGCCGGTGAAGGCAAACGGAGAGGTGCGGTTACGGTCGGTGTTGTCCTGCATGAGCTTGGGCAGGGCATCGGCGCCCAGGTCGAGCACGCCGTGGGTGGCGTGGACAGAGGCCTTGCCGTCGATGATCTTCTCGACAACCTCGGTGAGCTGGTCGCCCAGGAAGATGGAGACGATCGCCGGAGGAGCCTCGTTGGCGCCCAGACGGTGGTCGTTGCCGGCCGAGGCGACAGAAGCACGCAGGAGCTCCTGATAGTTATCGACAGACTCGATCACCGCGGTGAGGAAGACGATGAACTGCAGGTTGTCGAGCGGGGTATCGCCCGGATCGAGCAGGTTCTCGGACTCGGTGCCGATAGACCAGTTGTTGTGCTTACCGGAACCGTTGATGCCGTCGAAGGGCTTCTCGTGCAGCAGGCAGACCAAGTCGTGGCGGGAGGCGATGAGCTTCATCTTCTCCATCATGACCAGGTTCTGGTCGATGGCCTCGTTGACCTCCTCATAGACCGGCGCGAGTTCGTGCTGGCAGGGAGCGACCTCGTTGTGCTTGGTCTTGGCGGGAATGCCGAGCGCCCAAAGCTCCTCGTCCAGGTCCTTCATGTAGGCCGAGACGGTGGGGCGGATAGCACCAAAGTAGTGCTCCTCGAGCTCCTGGCCCTTGCAGGGGTTGGCGCCAAAGAGGGTGCGGCCGGTGATGACCAGGTCCTTGCGCTTACGGTAGGCGTCCTTCTTGATCAGGAAGTACTCCTGCTCGTCGCCGACGGAAGGCACGACCTTCTTGGGGGTCTTGCCAAAGAGGGCCAGGACACGCTTGGCCTCGCGGTCGAGCGCGGTCATGGAGCGCAGCAGCGGAGTCTTCTTGTCCAGAGCCTCGCCCGTGTAGGAGCAGAAGGCGGTGGGAATGCACAGGACCTCGTCCTTAATGAAGGCGGGGCTGGTGGGATCCCAAGCGGTGTAGCCACGGGCCTCGAAGGTGGCGCGAAGGCCGCCGTTGGGGAAGCTGGAGGCGTCCGGCTCGCCCTGGATGAGGTTCTTGCCCGTAAACTTGGTAATGGCGGTGCCGTTATGGTTGGGCTCCAGGAAACTGTCGTGCTTCTCGGAAGTGATGCCCGAAAGCGGCTGGAACCAGTGGGCGTAGTGCGTAGCGCCCTTGGAGATGGCCCAGACCTTCATGGCGTGGGCGACGGCGTTGGCCACGTCCAGGTCGAGCGGCTCACCGTCCTCGAGGGTTGCAGCGAGGCGCTTCCAAATGTCCTTGGGGAGGTAGTCTTTCATGACTTCCTCAGAGAACACCATGGTCCCGAAGCGGTCAGTAAGATCGGCCATACGGAACTCCCTTCGTATCGGCACCGCGTGAGATGCGGTGTTGATTACTAACGAACGAGCCTTAGATTAGACTCGCCGTGTTTCCGCAACATTACCGTTATGTTGCTGTCACGAAACCAATCAATGAGGTTACCGCATCGCAGGATTATTACCACCCTTAACAGCCAACGAACTGTATAAATTGCAGACCTACCCGTATGATTTTAGGGTAGTCAATTTGGGACGGGGCTATAAAGACTGGTATTTCACATCAGATACCAGTCTTTATAGAGACACGTCCCAATTTAACTAGCCCGTTATAGGCAATGCCGATAGCAAAGCATCTTTGATTGGTATCCCCAAATAGCGAGTAAAACTCCACCGTGGCATAGTGGTGCTGTAGAATCCTTACAACACATCGCACTAAATATTTAAAGGAGCACGATATGCGCGTCGACGAGGTTTTTAAGCAGGCAGCATCCCAGGGCACCACGCCCATTTCGTTTGAGATGTTCCCGCCCAAGGGCGAGCTTACCCTCGATACGGCTCGCGAGGTGGCAGGCAACCTGTGCAAGCTTTCGCCGAGTTTTGTCTCGGTCACCTGCTCGGCCGGCGGCTCGGGCAACGGTGCCACCACCGCTCCCATCGCGCACATGATCTCGAGCGAATTCGATACGCCTTCAGTCGCGCACCTCACCTGCGTGGGTCGCACGCATGCCGATATCGCCGCCAAGATCGACGAGTATCGCTCGGCCGGCGTGGAAAACGTGCTTGCCCTGCGCGGCGATCTTCCCGCCGGCGCGACCGAGGATGACAAGCCCGCCTCCGACTACGCCTTCGCCCGCGACCTCATCCCCGAGCTCGTCGACGCCGGTTTTTGCGTGGGCGCCGCAGCCTACCCCGAGGGCCACATCGCTTGCGAGGACCTCAACCTCTCAGTCGAATACCTCAAGCAAAAGCAAGACGCCGGCGCAAGCTTCTTTGTGACGCAGCTCTTCTTTGATAACGAGTGCTTCTACCGCTTCCGCGAGCTCGCCGACAAGGCAGGCATCACCGCGCCCATCACTGCGGGCATCATGCCGTTTATGGGCAAGTCCCAGATCAGCCGCATGGTCTTTATGTGCGGCGCGTCGCTGCCCTCCCCCGTCATCAAGATCCTCGCCAAGTACGAGAACGACCCCGAGAGCCTGCAGGCTGCCGGTGTGGACTATGCCGCCCGTCAGCTTTGCGACCTCAAGGAGCACGGCGCCGATGGTCTGCACCTGTACACTATGAACCGTCCTGCAATCGCCGCGACCATTATGGAGCGCTTGGGGTAATGGAAAAACCGCACATCGATACAACCGCTGTCGAAGTGCCGGCCGACCTTGCGTCGCCGGCGCTTTACCGTGTCGATGCTGCCCACCACCCCCGCGTCGACCGCGCCGAGATGCTTCGCTATCTGGGCTACGGCGGTCAGCAGATCGAACCCGAGCTGTCACAACGTATTGAGCTTGTGGTCGAGCGCCTAGAGTTAGATATCGAGCCCCGTGGCGTGCGCCGCGTGTTTGCCGTCGACGCCACGGGTGTCGACGGGCAGGGCGAGCCTTGCATCCGCCTGGTCGGTACCAATGTTGAGCTGCGGGGCCGCGATATCTACCGGCACTTAAAGGACGCCCGCCTGGCAGCGCTCATGGCCTGCACCCTCGGGATGGACGCCGAGCGCCGTCTGCGGACCACCGGAGCCCAGCAGCCCCTGGAGGGCGCCGTGCTCGACGCCGCATGCTCGGCCTATGTGGAAGCCGCCGTTGAGCAGATGGACCAGCAGATCAAAGCCGCGGCCGCCGCGCACGGGCTCGCCGGCAACTGGCGCTTCAGCCCCGGCTACGGCGACTGCCCGCTCTCGGCTCAGTGCTCGATCGTCGACGCGCTCAACGCCACGCGGCTCATTGGACTCACCGTCACACCCACCAGCCTGCTCATGCCCACCAAGAGCGTGACCGCCGTGATTGGCCTGTTCGACGGCGATGTCCACGACGCCCAGACCCGCCCCACCTGCAATATCTGCCGCATGCGCGAACACTGCCGCTTCCGCGCCGCCCACACCACTTGCTATTCCAGCCATTAGGAGCCGCCGATGTTTACTCCGCTTATCACCCATGATTCCGACGGCGCTGCACTGGCGGCGCCTGTTGATGCTGCCCGTCGTAACGGCGCCGAGTACAAGATGCGCACAATCGAAGACCTGCGCATTAAGGACGATCGTCTGCGCGCTGCCATCGAAGGCACGGGGCACCTGCTGTTTGACGGCGGCATGGGCACCATGTTGCAGGCTGCCGGCATGAAGGCGGGCGCCTTGCCCGAGCTCCTCAACTTTGAGGAGCCCCAGGTTATCACCGATATCCAGCGTCAGTACGTCGAGGCGGGCTGCGACGTGATCACCGCCAATACTTTTGGCGCCAACGCCCACAAGCTCGACGGCGCCGCCACCGTGGCCGACGTCTTTGCCGCGGCTGTCACCTGCGCCCGCGAGGCCGGCGCCCGCTACGTCGCCGGCGATATCGGTCCCATCGGCGCCCTGCTGCGCCCCCTAGGCACCCTCAGCTTTGACGAGGCCTACGACCTCTTTGCCGAGGAGGTGCGCGCCGGCGTCGCTGCGGGTGTCGACCTCTTTATTATCGAGACCATGACCGACCTGGCCGAGATCAAGGCGGCAGTCCTCGCCTGCCGCGAGAACTCCGACCTGCCCGTCTTTGCCACCATGACTTTTGAAGAAGACGGCCGCACCTTCTTGGGCACGAGCCCCGAGGTCGCCGCCATCACCCTCGACGCCATCGGCGCCGATGTCTTGGGCATCAACTGCAGCCAGGGTCCGGCCGAGCTCCGCGGGCTCGCCGCGCGCATGCTCACCGTCACCGACAAGCCCGTCATGGTGCAGGCCAACGCGGGACTGCCCCGCGTGGACGACGACGGCAACACCATCTTTGACATCCAGGCACCCGAATACGCCGAGGCCGTCGCCGGCATGATCGAGGACGGCGTGAGCGTCGTCGGCGGATGCTGCGGCACCACGCCCACGCACATGGCGGCACTTCGCACCCTCATCGACACCCACACGCCCAGCCCGCGTCACCGCAAGCCCAGCATGTCAGTCACGAGTGCCCAGACGGTTGTGGACCTTCCCTGCGATGGCCACAAAATCGCCGTGATCGGCGAGCGTATCAACCCCACCGGCAAAAAGCGTCTGCAGCAGGCCCTGCGCGACGGCGACCTGGATTACGTCGTGAGCCAGGGCATCAGCCAGCAGGAGCAGGGCGCCGACATCTTGGACGTCAACGTGGGCCTGCCCGAGATCGACGAGGTCAAGGTCATCCAGCAAGCGACCGAGCAGCTCCAAGGTTCCACGCTGCTGCCGCTGCAAATCGACTCCACCGACCCCGCCGCCGTCGAAGCCGCCGTGCGCCGCTACGCAGGCAAGCCCATCATCAACTCGGTCAACGGCAAACAGCAGATCATGGACGAGATCTTCCCGCTGGTCGCTCACTACGGCACCAACGTCGTCGGCCTCACGCTCGACGAGGGCGGCATCCCCGATACCGCCGAGGCCCGCTTTGCCATCGCCGAGCGCATCGTGGCCGAGGCCGCCCGCTACGGCATCGGCCCGGACCGCATCCTTATCGACTGCCTGGTCATGACCGCCTCGACCAACCAGCGTCAGGCCGAGCAGATCCTGCGCGCCATGTCGCTGTGCAAGGAGCGTCTGGGCGTCAAGTGCGCGCTCGGCGTGTCGAACATCAGCTTTGGCTTGCCCGCCCGCCCGCTGCTTGGCTCGGTCTTTTTGGCCGCCGCCTTTGGCGCTGGCCTGGACGCCCCCATCATGAACCCGGGCTCCAAGCGCTTTATGGACACCGTCTACAGCTATCGCGTGTTGAGCGTCGAGGACGAGGGCTCGACCGGATACATCGAGCGCTACGCCGGTTGGACCGACCCGTACAAAATCGCCGCGAACCCGGCAGCGGCTCAGGCAGCATCGAGCGATGCCGCACCCGCCCCGGGCACCGCCGCCAGCGCCGACGACGACCCCATCCGCCACATGGTCGTCTCGGGCCGCAAGGGCGAGATCGCGGCCGAGACCGAGCGCCTGTTGGCCGACCACGACGCCATGGACCTCATCAACAACCACTTTATTCCTGCCCTCGACGAGGTCGGCGTCCTCTTTGACCAGGGCAAGTTCTTCTTGCCGCAGCTCATGGCCTCTGCCGAGGCCGCGCGCGTGGGCTTCGATACCATCAAGCGTCTGATGCCCGCCGGCGAGATTGCCGACAAGGGCAAAATCTGCGTGGCTACCGTCAAGGGCGACATCCACGATATTGGCAAGAACATCGTCAAGATGCTGCTCGACAACTACGGCTACACCGTCTTTGACCTGGGCCGCGATGTCGATCCGCAGGAGGTGCTCAAGACCGTAAAGGAGCGCGACATTAAGCTCGTCGGTCTCTCGGCACTTATGACCACCACGGTCGTCGCCATGGAGGAGACCATCAAGTTGCTTCATGCCGAGGTTCCGGGCGTCAAGATCATCGTGGGCGGCGCCGTGCTCACCCCCGAATACGCCAAGCAGATTGGCGCGGACTACTATGCCAAGGACGCCGCCGAGAGCGCGCGTATCGCCGAAGAGGTCTTTGGCCGGTAACACAACGGAAACAACCCCGCACCAAAACGTGCCGCATGTGCCACTCGGCGCGTGCGGCACGTTAGAATAGAGGGGACTATGCTCGTTTTGGCAGATAGGAGCGCAAGGATGGCGATCACGCCTGCAGAAATCGCGGAAACCCGCGGCATGGTTGAGGAGCAGAACCTCGACATCAGGACCATCACCATGGGTGTTTCGCTCATGGGTTGCGGTGACGAGAACCTCGACCGCATGTGCACGAAGATCTACGACCACGTGACGCACACAGCTGAGCACTTGGTCGAGACCGCCGAGAACCTCGAGCGCGAGTACGGTATCCCCATCGTCAATAAGCGCGTTTCCGTCACCCCGGTGGCGCAAATCGCCGCTTGTTGCAAGGATGAGGACCTCACCCCCATCGCGCATGCCCTCGACCGTGCGGCCGAGACCCTCGGCATCGACTACCTGGGCGGCTTCTCCGCGCTCGTCCAGAAGGGCATCGGCGACGCCGACCGCCGCGTTATCCAGTCCATTCCGCAGGCGCTCGCCACCACGAGCCGCGTCTGCTCCAGCGTCAACGTCGCCAGCCTGCGTGCCGGCATCAACATGGACGCCGTGCTCATGGCCGCACAGACCATCATCGACGCCGCCAAGCTCACGGCCGACCAGGACTCCGTCGGCGCCTCTAAGTTTGTATGCTTTGCCAATATGGTCGAGGACTCCCCGTTTATGGCGGGCGCCGTCCACGGCGGTGGCGAGGCCGACGCCGTCATCAACGTTGGCGTCTCGGGCCCCGGCGTTATGGCCGCGGCACTGGAGACGCTCCCCGACTCCGCCTCAATGATGGAGGTCGCCGAGAAGATTAAGCAGACCGCCTTTAAGATCACCCGTGCCGGCGAGCTCATGAGCCGCGAGGCCGCCCATCGCCTGGGTGTCGAGAAGGGTATCGTCGATCTGTCGCTGGCCCCCACGCCCGCCATCGGTGACTCCGTTGCCCGCATTCTCGAGATCATCGGTGTTGGCACCTGCGGTGGCCCGGGCACGACCTGCGCGCTCGCCATGCTCAACGATGCCGTCAAGAAGGGCGGCGTCATGGCCAGCTCCAGCGTCGGTGGCCTCTCGGGCGCCTTTATCCCCGTGTCCGAGGACGCCGGCATGATCGCCGCCGTCGAGGCCGGCGCGCTCTCGCTCGAGAAGCTCGAGGCCATGACCTGCGTGTGCTCCGTCGGCCTGGACATGATCGCCATCCCCGGCGACACCCCGGTCGAGACCATCGCCGGCATCATCGCCGACGAGATGGCTATCGGCGTCATCAACAACAAGACCACGGCTGTCCGCGTGATTCCTGCCATCGGCAAGGGCGTGGGCGACTGCGTCGAGTACGGCGGCCTGTTCGGCCGTGCGCCCATCATGCCGGTGAACCCCAACGCCGGCACCGTGCTTGCCCACCGCGGTGGTCGATTCCCGGCGCCGCTGAACTCGCTGAAGAACTAGCCTAGGGATTCGGGAGAGGAGCCCCGGGGAGGGCAAATATATAAGGTCGCCTGCTCGGACAGTCCTGACTCGCACGGAGAGCACATTAAGTGCTCTCCGGCTCGTGCGGAACTC
>NZ_JADNOH010000030.1 GCF_015557435.1 Collinsella aerofaciens | reverse complement strand
GGCCGCGGCGGCCCGCGCTGCATGAGCATGCCCTTCTGGCGCGAGGACCTCTAAGGTCTTCAAGGACCCGTACAGGTCATAATACATACATCTAGCTGCCATTAGATGTCTCCCATTGGGGCGGTGCGGGTTTTCGCACCGCCCCAATCTTGTATGAGGAACGTCAACACGATTGGACGACTGCTTTTGTAAGGAGCTTGGCCATGGACATCAAGACGATTGGCGTTGAGGAATGGCTCAACGTTTGGGAGAAGAGCGCCACGTGGGACATCGCCCAGTCGACGATCTCGTCGCTCACCATGGGCGAGCTGCGCGCGCTCGATGAACAGGACGGCGCCACGTTCTACGAGCGCCTGGACCGCGAGAAGATGAACTACGGCTGGATCGAGGGCTCGCCGGAATTTAAGGCCGAGGTTGCCAAGCTGTATCGTCGCGAGGTCAATCCCGATCACATTCTGCAGACCAATGGCTGCACGGGCGCAAACCTCAACGCCATCATGGCTGTGGTCGAGCCCGGCGACCACGTTATCGCCGAGTGGCCCACCTACGCGCCGCTCTACGAGATTCCGCGCACGCTGGGCGCCGAGGTCGAGTATTGGGAGCTTCGCGAGGAACTCGGCTGGAAGCCCGATATCGAGGAACTCAAGCGCTTGGTGCGCCCCACCACCAAGCTCATCTGCATCAACAACGCATCGAACCCCATCGGTACGGTTCTCGATGCCGATATGCTCGGCCAGATTGCCGAGATTGCCCGCTCGGTGAGCGCCTATGTGCTGTGCGACGAGGTGTACCTGCCGCTTGAGAACACCGAGGCCTTTATGTCGATGGCCGACGTGTACGAGAGGGCCATTGTCACCAACTCGTTGTCGAAGACCTATTCGACGCCTGCGGCCCGCGTGGGCTGGGTCCTGGCCGACGAAGAGGTGTCCAATCGCATGCGTACCTATCGCGATTACACCATGATCTGCGGCGGCGTGTTCAACGATGCCCTGGCGACCTATGTGCTTGAGCACAAGGATAAGATTCTCGAGCGCAATCGCAAGATCGTGTTTGGCAACCGCGATATCGCGCAGGCTTGGATCGATACGCAGCATCGCGTTTCCTGGACGGCCCCGCAGGGCGTGTCCACCTCGTTTATCCAGCTGGATATTCCCGAGGATGACGAGGAGTTCTGCAGGCGCCTGCTGTCCGAGAGGGGAGTGCTGCTGGTCCCCGGTGGCCGTTTTGAGCTTCCCTGCGGCGCACGCCTGGGCTACTGCGCGAGCGAGGACGTTCTGCGCGAGGGCCTGAGGCTTTTGGGCGAGGCACTGGCGGAGTTCGATCGCTAGGATTCCGATGGTCTTCGGGGGCCTTATCCAAATTAGCCGAAGATAATCGAAAACGGACCCGTTTCATAGGGGAAGCGGGTCCGTTTTTCTATACCGAGAAGTCAAGTTGTTACAAATGGGGCCGTAAAGCGAGCCGGTATCCGCTGGGCCTTATACTGAGTTTCCGGTGAACGGTATCAAGCGTCTGGTAAACGGTAATTTATTTACCAGAAATGAATAGGACAAACTTTTTTCTGAATAAAAATGAAAATGGTTGAGATGCGGTGTGAACCGCTAATTCTATTCATAGCTTTATTGGAAATATGCAATTTGAGGATGGTTTAACAAAGTTTAGTTCCATTTGATTTTAGGATTAAAACGCGTTTAAGCACGTAAATACGCTTTATTAAGATGAAGTGTGCCATGCGTGAAGTATATGTGTATGCCGTTCACCCTCTATAAAAAACCGTTCGGGGGCAAGGTGGAAGTATGAGCTGATTTTGGATATAAATATGTCGTCAGCAATAACGCCTCACACGGAGGGGCGCTAACGAATCGGCCCTGACAGGGGCCCGAAAGAAAGGTAGGAGGCCATGACGAAAGGTCTGCACGTGCCTTCCGAGA
>NZ_JADNOH010000029.1 GCF_015557435.1 Collinsella aerofaciens | reverse complement strand
TTATACCCTAAGAGCAAACCACCCTTTTTAAGGGTGGTTCTGATTGCGGAACTCGTATCAAGTTAAGGACCAGGGGTCCTCTGCTATGTCCAGCTTAATGTCAGGCTACAGAATTTGAAAATCTTTGACGCGCGGTACACAGGGGCCTGGGCTGAAAAGAAGCTGGTTGGTAGGTTGCCCGGTGGGGCTTGGTTATGTTTGTCGCGAGTTCCGCACGAGCCGAAGAGCACTTAATGTGCTCTTCGTGCGAGCCAGGACTGTAGAGCAGCAAACATAACCAAGCCCCACCGGGCAACCGGACGAGCTAGTTTACTTCGCGGCGCCGGGGATGCCGTGGGAGGTTTTGGCGGTTTTGGCTCCGTTTACGATGGCGGTTTGAAGGGCCCTTACAGCGAGCATGCCCAACAGGTCTAGGGGTACGGCGGCGCTTGCCTGGGTGCCCAGTTTGCCGCTGGCGAGGGTGTAGATGGTGTCGCCGTCGTTGGTGGTGTGCGTGGGGCGGATGGCGTGCGCGTAGGCGTCTGCGGCCATTTGGGAGACCTTGGTGGCCTGGGCCTTGGTGAGCTCCACGTTGGTGACGATGCAGCTGATGGTGGTGTTAGTGCGGTCGAGCGGCATTTGCATGGAGCCGGCGGCGGCAAAGGCTGCGAGCTCCATGTCGACGATCTGGTCGCTATCGGCTGCGGCGCGCATGCCGGCGACCCACTCGCCGGTGAAGGGGTCAACGACGTTGCCGCAGGCGTTAACTGAGACCACGGCGCCCACCTTAATGGGGCCAAGCGCCACGGCGGCGGCGCCAAGACCTGCCTTCATGCAGGTGGCAGGACCCATGAGCTTGCCTACCGTGGCACCGGTGCCGGCTCCAACGTTGCCCTGCTCAAGCCTGGTGGGGGTGTTATCGAGTGCCTCGCGAACGGCGGCGATGCCGGCATCGATATCGGGACGAACCGTGGGGTCGCCGTAGGCGAGATCGAAGATGCAACTGGAGCATACGATGGGCACCTGCGTGGGGCCGACGGGCAGGCCGATGCCGCGGCTCTCGAGCTCGCGGGCAACGCCGCTTGCTGCCTCGAGGCCAAAGGCCGATCCACCCGAGAGGCAGACAGCGTGGACCTTATCGACGGTGTTCTCGGGACGCAGCAGGTCGGTCTCGCGCGATGCCGGGGCACCGCCGCGAACGTCAACGCCGCCGGTGGCGCCTTCTGCTGCCACGATTACGGTGCAACCGGTGCCGGCCTCCTCGTCCGTATAGTTGCCAAAGCAAAAGCCATCGACATCGCAAACGTCAATGGCCTCAAGCAGTGTGTCCATGTTTTACTCCTATCGGTTTTCCGCCGGGCCTTATGCCCGGTCGGGATCCGTACGGTACGGCAAAATTGTAGGCGCTGGGGGATACCCAGCGCCAGATGCAATTACGAGAGTTTTTGAATCGCGCGTGCGACGCGTGCGATGGGTAGGCCCACCACGTTGTAGAAGTCGCCCGAAATACCGCGCACGAGCATGCGCCCGCCCGTGCCCTGAATACCGTAGGCGCCGGCCTTATCCATGGGCTCGCCCGAGGCGACGTAGCGCTCAATCTGCTCATCAGTAAGCTCGTAGAACGTCACGTCCGTCACATCGACAAACGACACGCTCTCGGCGGCATGCGGGGCGGTTGTGTCGCCGGCCTTAACGATGCAGACACCGGTTGCGACCTGGTGCGTGCGGCCCGAAAGCTCGCGAAGCATGGTGCGGGCCTCGTCCTCGTTTGCCGGCTTGCCTAAAATCTTGCCATCGAAGGTAACGATCGTGTCGGCCGCGACGGTCAGCTCGGTGGGCTCGGCATGCTCGGCGGCGACAGCAGCGGCCTTGGCTCGTGCCAGGCGCTCGACAAGCGTAAGTGGCGCCTCGCCATCAAACGGCGTCTCATCGATATCGGCAGGAATGATGCGAATGTCATAGCCCGCCTCGCGCATCAGCTCGATGCGGCGCGGCGATTGCGAAGCCAAAATCATAGCTGGATGCCCTCTGCGACCTTCTCGACAGCCTTGTCGCCGGCGAGTGTGCGAAGCAGCTCGAGCGCAAAGGGGAGCGACTGGGCCATGCCGCTGGCGGTGATGATGTTGCCGTCCTGCGTGACCTTCTCGCCGGTATAGGCTCCCTCGGGGAAGCTCTTCTCAAAGCCGGGGAAGCACGTGGCGTGGCGCCCCTCGAGCAGGTCGAGCTCGCCCAAGATAAACGGGGCGGCGCAGATGGCGGCAACGTGCTTGGTCGCGGCGAACTCGCAGACCACATCGCAGACGCGCTGATCGGCGCGCAGATTGGTGGCGCCGGGCAGACCGCCGGGCAGCACAACGCAGTCGTACTCGTCAAAGTTGATCTCGTCGAAGAGCGCATCGCAGGTTACGGGGATCTGCAGCGAGCTTACGACTTCACGCGTGGGCATGATAGAGACGAGCGTGGCACGCACGCCGCCGCGACGCATGACATCGACCATGGTCAAGCATTCAATAGTTTCAAAGCCATCGGCGGCGAGAACGGCAACGCTGGGCATGAGGATTCCTTTCGTAAGGCGGCATACAATTAGCCGTCTTATACCCCGAAGGTGCCCGCTTGCCACGCTCAATCGCCGAATGATTTTTATGGGCAATGATAGGGCGCTAGTTGCGCTTGAGGTGGACGACGGTTTCGCAGTGGAAGGTTTGCGGGAACAGGTCGACTGGCGTGATCTTGACGGGGGAGAAGGTGCCCTCCTCGACAAAGCGCTTGAGGTCGCGCGCTAAGGTGGCCGGGTCGCAGCTCACGTAGGCGACATCGCGGGCGCTCGTGCTGGCGATGAGGTCGATGGCCTCGGGTGCCAAGCCCGCGCGCGGCGGGTCGACCACCAAAACGTCGGCATCCTGGTCGGGGAACTCGCGCACGGCGTCACCGCCAATGACGTCGACGTTATCGAGTTTGTTAATCTCCAGGTTACGGCGCAGGTCGCGCACGGCAGGGCCATAGGCCTCAACGGTGGCGACAAAATCGCAGCGGCGGGCGAGCGGCAGGGTAAAGGTGCCGGCGCCGCAGTACAGGTCCACAGCCAGCTCGTCTTCCTGCGGGTCGAGCGCTTCCATGACAAGCTCGATCAGAATCTCGGCACCCTTGGTGTTGACCTGGAAGAACGACGGGGCAGACAAGCGCATCTGGCCCTCGGCGATACTCTCGGTCCACGAGCCCTCGCCGGCGAGCATCTCGACCTTGGAGACGCGGCGGGCCTTCTTCTCGCCCTTGCTCATCACACGTACAACGCTCGTGGGGTGCGCGGCGTCTGCCAGCACGCGCGAGACCTGCGAGCGCGGGAAGGAGCCCGTGGGCGTCCAGAGCGCGACCTCGAGCGCCTTGGTACGGCGCGAGGCACGAATGCCCACACGCTCGAGGCCCAAGTCGTGGCTGCCGCTCAGATAGTTGAGTGCGCCGACGACCGATTTGAGTGCCTTAGGGAAGCGTTTGTCGAACAGCGGGCACGAATCGACGGTCACGATCTTGCTGGGATCTACGCCGTGCATGCCGAGACGCACGCGACCGTTGGCAACGGTCGGCTCGAGCTCGATTTTATTGCGGTAGCCCCAGTCGTCTTTGGTGTGACGGATAGGTTGCACCAGCTCATCGACCTGATCGGGGCTGAACTTGCCGATGCGCTCGAGCGTGGAGCGCAGGTTTTGCTCCTTGGCGGCAAGCTGCGCGGTGCGCGAGAGATTGCCCCACGAGCAGCCGCCACAAACACCCACGAAGGGGCAGGGAGGCTGGATGCGATCGGGGCTCGGCTCCAGAATCTCGGTGGTGCGGGCGCGCATAAACGACTTGCCGTCCTGCACGACCTCGGCCTCGACGGTGTCGCCCGCCACAGCGCCCTGCACAAAAACGGCCTTGCCGTTGTCGGCGTGCGCCAGCCCGTCGGCGCCGTACGTCATCGATTCTATGGTGAGCTTCATATTCCTGCCTGTCATTCGCGTTGTTGTCCGCACCATGGTAGCAGGGAAAAGCGCCCCGCATCCGAGGCTTTCCTCAAATACGGGGCGCTTCTACAAACGTTTATTTGGTCTTGCCGGTAATGAGCGTCTTTAGGCCTAAGCCAATCAGGCCCAGACCCATGCGCACACGACCGGGGCGATGGCGCTCGATGGCCTTGGTCTTGCCAGCGGGCTTCTCGCGACGGGCGCTCGTCTCGGACGTGGGCTTGGCGACCTGCGGCTCGGGCTGAGGCTCAGGTGCGGGCTCGGGCTCAATGACGGTCGCCTGGACCTGCTGGACCACGGGCGCCGCCGGCTGCGGCTCGGGGGCGGCAGCGGTGACGGGCTCCGTCTCAACGACGGGCTCGGCTACGGCCTCGACGACGGCCTCCGGCTCCTCGACAGGCTCGGGTTCTGCCACCGGGGGAGCGACGACAGCCTCCGGCTCGGCAACAGGCTCGACAGCTGCTTCGTGCTCAAGCTCACTCTGAATAGCTTTCTCGGCCACACGTTCCTTCTCCTGCGCACGCTGCTGCGCGGCAGCCTCGGCGTTGCGGTAGGCGCGCTCCAGCAGGGCTTCCTGCGAGTTGAAGGGCTTCTCGCCCTCCTTGCGCTCCACGGGAACCCAGGTACCGTCGCTCGTCAGGCTGCGGGCCTTCACGTTGTCCCGCAGCTGCATGCCCATGTACTTGTGCACCAGGGCGCGGCAGGTGGGGTCGAGCACGGGGAAGGCGATCTCCACGCGGTGCTCGGTGTTGCGCGTCATCATGTCGGCCGAGCTCAGGTAAATCATGTCCGAGTCCACGCCAAAGGCATAAACGCGGGCGTGCTCCAAAAAGCGTCCGACGATGGAGCGGACGTGCACATTCTCGGTCTTGCCCGGAACTCCCGGCTTGAGGCACGAGATGCCGCGGATGATCATGTCCACGCGTACGCCAGCGCACGATGCCTCGGCGATCTTGTCGATGACCTCGCGGTCGGTGAGCGAGTTGAGCTTAAAGAACACGCGGGCGGGCTCGCCAACGAGGGCGCGCTGAATCTCGCGATCCAGGCCGCGCATGATGAGCGGCTTGAGGCCTACGGGCGCCACGCCCAGGAAACGGTAATCGCCGCGCAGATTGCCCAGCGACAGGTTGCGGAAGAACAGGTTAGCGTCCTCTCCGATGCCGGGGTGGGCGGTCATGAGCATAAAGTCGCTGTAGAGCTTGGCCGTCTTCTCGTTAAAGTTGCCGGTGCCCAAAAGCGTCAGGCGCGTAAGTGCCATGCCCTCGCGATAGGTGAGCTGGCAGATCTTGGAGTGACACTTAAAGCCCTCGGAGCCGTAGATGACGGTGCAGCCGGCCTCTTCCAGGCGCTCGGCCCACTCGATGTTGTTCTGCTCGTCAAAGCGGGCGCGGAGCTCCATGAGCACCGTGACCTCTTTGCCGTTCTCGGCGGCGTCGATCAGCGATTCGCACAGGCGGCTCTGCTTTGCCACGCGGTAGAGCGTGATGCGCAGCGAGATGCACTCGGGGTCGTAGGCGGCCTCGTGTACCAAGTCCAGGAATGGATTCATGGCCTCGTAGGGGTAAAAGAGCAGCTTGTCGTGCTGCAGCACCTGCTCGCGGATGGAGCGGGTCATATCGATGGTGGGGTTGGGCTGTGGCTTAAACGGCGTAAAGAGCAGCTCGTTGCGCAGGTGCTCGGGAATCTTGCCCTCAATGCCAAAGACGTAGCCCAGGTTGAGCGGGATATCGCAGGTAAAGACCGAGCGACGCGAAAGCTCAAGCGCCTTGCGGATGGTCTTGAGCGTTTGCTTCTCGAGCGAACCCGAGACGGCGAGCACTACCGGCTGCAGGCGCAGACGCTTCTTGAGGATGCGCTTCATGTGCTGGCGGTAGTCCTCTTCCTCCTCGACGCCCTCGCCGTCCGGGTCGATGTCGGCGTTGCGGGTGACGCGGATGAGCGCTCGGTCGAGCGGCTTATAGGAGCCAAAGCAGCTGTCCAGGCAGGCGAGGATGACGTCCTCGAGCAGGATGTAGGAGTAGGTACCGGTGGGCGAGGGGATCTCGACTACGCGGTTCATCGAGGCGGGAATCTCGATCAGGCCCAGCAGGCTCTCCTCGTCGGTGACGCCATCCAGGCCACAGGCCAGGTAGAGTGCACCGTTGCGCAGGTTGGGGAAGGGGTGGCGCGGATCGATCACCAGCGGCGAGATGACCGGCGACACGTAGGCCTGGAAGTAGCGGGTGACAAAGGTGCGCTCCTCCGGCGTGAGCGAATCGACGCGTGCGCGGTGGACGCCCAAGGCGTCGAGCTTGCCCTCGATGCTCTTGAAAATGGACTCCCAGCGGTCGAGGAGCCCGGGCAGCTTCGCCACGACGGCTTCGACCTGCTCCGAGGCGGTCATATTGCTCTTGTTGTCGACGGGTTGCTTTTTGAGCTCGGCCAGGTCGGACAGGCCGCCCACGCGCACCATAAGAAACTCGTCGAGGTTGGACTCGAAGATTGAGACGAACTTAAGGCGCTCGAACAGTGGCACGGACTCATCGAAGGCTTCGTCGAGCACGCGGTTGTCAAAGCGTAGCCAGCTGAGCTCTCGGTTCTGTGTGTACGAGAAGTCGCGCGGCGGCTTGCGCAGCTTTGCGGCGGCTTGCTTCTTTTCGATTTTGCTCGGCATATGCATCTGTCCGTTCAGTCCCCAAGGGGGACGGTAGCCTAACACTATTTACTATTGTCTCAATTTAGTCGACTTGTGGCACGGACGTATTGCGCGAACGGTATCTTTACCTACTTCTTACGCTGCCAAGGCATTCAACTAACCGCCCGTCTCGTATTGCAGGCAATCTATATCCTCACTCAACTGGTGAGAATATATGAATAAGAATGATTGCGAGCTGAATATCATCGAATACAGGCAGAAACGTGAACAAGCGTCATATATATGCAGAAAACCGTTTTCGCTATGCAGTTCCTAAACACGAAGGTATTTATGAAATCTGGCTTGATTCTTCAGAAAAAAGAACGTTTACCTTAGAAAACCTACTTTAGATAACCGAAGTGCATCATGGGGGAATCGTATGCGATATACCGTTCATCGAACTTTGCTGACCGTTCGGGGGCGAGGTGGAATTGCGGGTGGGTTTTGGATATAACTAGAGCTGTCAGCAAGCAGCGTTCCAAACGGAGGGGCGCTGATAAATTCGGCCAGTAAGGCCCGAAAGAAAGGTAGGAGGCCATGACGAAAGGTCTGCACGTGCCTTCCGAGA
>NZ_JADNOH010000028.1 GCF_015557435.1 Collinsella aerofaciens | reverse complement strand
CTTAGAGGTCCTCGCGCCAGAAGGGCATGCTCATGCAGCGCGGGCCGCCGCGGCCGCGGGAGAGCTCGGCGGAGGGCACGACGAGAAGGTCCAGGCCCTCCTTGTACAGCACGTCGTTGGTGACGGTGTTGCGGGCGTAGACGCAGATCTTGCCGGGCTCGACGCACAGGGTGTTGGAGCCGTCGTTCCACTGCTCGCGGGAGGCCGCGATCGGGTCGCCGCCGCCGCAGGGGATCAGCTTGACCTGGTCGACGCCGGTGGCGTCCTCCAGGACGTGCTCGAGGGTGTCCTCGATCAGGCGGATGTTCACGTCGCCCGGGTTCTTGCCGGCGGTCAGCTCGTAGACGTGCAGGGTGCCCATGATGGCGGGGTGGATCGTGAACTTATCGACGTCGATCTGGGTGAAGACCGTGTCGAGGTGCATGAAGGCGCGCGAGACCGGGATGTCGAAGGCCAGGATGCGCTCGACCTTGGAGTCGGAGTTCCAGAAGATGTTCTGGGCCATGACGTCGATCGCGGCGGCCTGGGTGCGCTGGGAGATGCCGACGGCGAGGGTCTTCTCGTTGATGTTCAGCACGTCGCCGCCCTCGGTGTGGAACTGGCAGTCGCGGCGGAAGTACAGCGAGACGTCCTTGTAGTCGGGGTGGTACTTGAAGACGTACTTGCCGTACAGGGTCTCGCGGTTGCGGGTGACCGAGTACATGCGGTTGAGGTTGACGCCCTCGCCGACGACCGCGAACGGGTCGCGGGTGAAGTAGAGGTTGGGCATCGGGTCGATGATCAGGTCGGACTCGGACTCGGAGTTGACCAGGGAGTCGAGGGTCGTGGACGCCGTGAGGGGCATGTCGATCTCGGCCTTGGTCATGCCGGCCATGGTCTTCTTGACGAACTCGAGGTTGTCCTCGATGGAGTCCAGCTTCTCGCGGACGATCTGCGGCATGTGCTGGCCGCGGATGCCTGCCTCGGCGATGTACTGGTCGGTGAACTCGGCGCGGGCGCCGGGGACCTGGTCGAACACCTCGGCGACGAGGTTCTCGAGGTAGAGGACCTCCACGCCCTGGTCCCTCAGGATCTGGGCGAAGGTGTCGTGCTCCTGCTGCGCGACCTCCAGGAACGGGACGTCGTCGAACAGGAGTCGCTCGAGCTCGTCGGGCGGCAGGTTGAGGAGCTCGTCGCCGGGACGGTGCAGGCAGACCTTCCTGAGCTTGCCGATCTCGGAAGGCACGTGCAGACCTTTCGTCATGGCCTCCTACCTTTCTTTCGGGCC
>NZ_JADNOH010000027.1 GCF_015557435.1 Collinsella aerofaciens | reverse complement strand
CTATGCCGGTCGACCGACCACCACAAAGGGGACAGGCACCTTTGTGGTGGTTTTGGACTTGCCTGATCGTTTTGTCTCAATCTGTAACAGTTGGAGTCCGTTGAGCCCTGCAGTTGTTACAGATCGAGATATTGTGCCGGCCGCCCACTCCGCATCTCAATCTGTAACAGTTAGAGACCAAATATGCCGCCTGGTGTTACAGATCAAGACGTTGGGCTGACGGCCGAACGGTTCATCTAAATCTGTAACAGTTAGAGCCATTTTCGCTGGCTTGGTGTTACAGATCGAGACTATGCAAAAGCCGAGGATAGGCACTGCCGCCAAGGCCTTCCCCTCGGCCTAAAACAAAAACCACCACAAAGGTGCCTGTCCCCTTTGTGGTGGTTTTGGTCGGTTAGTCTTCGAGCTGCGCTACTTTGTAGCGGTAGGCAGCGGCGATAACGTCTTTGCAGCCCTCGCGGCCCAGCTTGGCGCGGTTGACGACGATGTCCTTACCGCTCGTCATCTTCCACTTGCCGGCGCTGTAGCGCTTGTAGAACGCCTCGCGCGCCTTCTGCTGCTGCTTGACCAGCTTGGCGCCCTTCTTTTTGTTGAGACCGCGCTTTTTGCGCACAATCTCGACGCGGTCCTCAAAGGGGGCGGTCACCAGCACGGCAATGTGGTTGGGGTTGTTACGCAGCAGGTAATCGGACAGACGGCCTTCGATAATGCAGCTCTCGGTCTCGCCCAAGTCCAAAATCACCTGGCTCATCTTTTGGAACAACTTGTCCGAGTACGAGCGCGCGTCGTAGCGGTCGGGCAGAAACGCCATGTTCTCCACAGCCAGACGCTCGTCATAGGCGGCCATCTTATCGAGTGACTCGCCCGCACGCAGCGACGCGCGCACCAGCAGCTCGTTGTCGTACAGAGGAATCCCCAACTCGTTGGCGAGGATGCGTCCAATCTCGTGGCCCTCGGCACCAAAGTCGCGCGCGATGGTAATGACCACAGGACTCTTCTTGTTCTCCAGATCGCTCATCGCGATTCCTTTCTCTATGTGACAAAGGGACTGTCCCTTTGCCACATTCTACGCTGCCACCATTCGCCTCTGATATGCGCGAACCAGCAGCGAGATACCAAAGTTGAGCACGAAGTACATCGCAAACACCAGGCCGTAGAGCATAAGCACCTGCGACAGGTCGATCGCATGGGCCATCACGACGTTTGCCGTGTACATGAGCTCGGCCACGTTAATGCCCGAAAGATACGAGCTGTCCTTAATGACGGTCGTGCATTGGCTAAACAGCGCCGGAATGATCGTCTTAAACGTCTGCGGCAGAATGATGTAACGCATAGTGGCAAAGAAGCCGAAGCCCTGGCTCTGCGCTGCCTCAAACTGGCCGCGCGGAATCGAGTTGAGACCGCCGCGCACAATCTCGGCCATAACAGCGCTGGTAAAGAGCGTAAAGGCGATGGTCGAAATCACAATATCCAAACCCTGCACCGTAAAGTAGATAAAAAGGATCCACAGCAGGTTCGGCGTGCAGCGGAACAGCTCGATATAGGCACTCACCAAAATACGGAACGGGCGGGGCGCATAGCTCTTAACGAGCGCCAGCACCGTGCCAAAGATGAGCGAGAAAAAGATCGACAGCGCCGAGATCTCGATCGTCTTAACAAAGCCGCCCCAAATGTAGAGCAGGTTGGTCGCGTTGAAGATTTCCATGCGCTAGGCCTCCTCTACGTTGTCGAGCCCCAGCTCGGCCAGGCTCACGCCGCGCGGACGCTCCTTGGAGCGGCGCTCGAGCCACTGCACCAGCATGGCGAGCGGAAAGCAGATGATGAAGTACATAAGGCAGCAGACGATGTATCCCTGCAGGTAACCGTACAGACTCACAAAGTTGTCGGAACGGTACATAAGGTCGCCGCCGGCCACAAGCGCCAGCACCGACGTGTTCTTGACCAGGTTGAGCGCCTGGTTACACAGCGGCGGCAGAATGATCTTGAATGTCTGAGGCAGCACAATGTACCAGTACGCCTGCGCACGGGTGAAGCCCTGGCTCTGGGCCGCCTCCATCTGACCGCGCGGAACGGCCTCGATACCAGTGCGGATGACCTCCGAAATGTAGGCCGCGTGATACAGGCCCACACCCAAGAAGCCCAGCACGAACGGCGCGATGCGCACCGGCTGGTCGGCACCGGTTATGGCCTGCAAAAACTGCGGACCGGCCATGTACATAAAGAGCACCTGTACGGGCAACGGGGTGTTCTGGTAAAACTCCACGTACACGCGGCTTATGGCGCGCAGCACGCGCGAACGGGTGGTGGAGAACACGCCCAGCAGCGTGCCCAGCACCAGCGACAGCAGCAGACCGGCAACGACCACCTGTAGCGTCACGCCAAAGCCCTCCCAGAAGGGCCCCATGTTTTGAAATGTCGTCGACCAACGGTCGGCGTCAAATAATCCTTCGAGCATTTGATTCCTTCCTTGGACGATGCGCCTATACAAGACCCCAGGTCTTGACCTCTTGGTCGAGCCAGCCGTCGGCCAGGCGATCGCAAATCACCTGATCGACCACGGCCGAAAGGTCGCAGCCCTTCTTGGTCGCCACGCCGTAGCCCTGCTCGCCAAACTTGACCTCGGGCTGCAGCAGCTCAACGGTCTCGTTCATGTAGCCGGCCAGCGTGGAGCGGTCCATGGCAAAGACGTCGATATTGCCGGCGTCGAGGGAACTCTTGATGATGGGATAGCCGCTAAAGGCCCTAAACTCGGGCTTACAGCTAAAGCCGTTGTCCTTGATCATCTGCTCGATCAGGCCCTGCGTGGTGGCACCCTGGCTCACGCCAATGACCTTGCCGTCCAAGTCCTCAATCGAGGTAAAGCCCGAACGCTTCTTGACCATGAGTCCCACGTAGTCGGTGCGGTACGGCGTCGAGAAATCCCAGCTCTTCTTGCGCTCGTCGGTGATGGTATAGGTCGCCGCGACCACGTCAAGTTGGCCGTTATCGATCAGCGGGCCGCGCGTCTTGGGCGTTACATCGGTAAACTCGACAAGCTCCTGGGCACGGGCCTCCTTGTAGCTCACGCCAAAGACGGCAGCGGCGATCTGGTAGCACAAATCGACTTCCATACCCTCAAAGCGGCCCTTGGCGGTGTCGTAATAGCCATAGCCGGGAACGTCCTTCTTAACGCCGGCATTCAGATGGCCACGCGACTTAATGGCCGCAAGCTTGGACCCCTTGTCGGAGCCCTCGCCGCTGGTGGAGTTGCCGCAACCGGTAAGCGCGGTCCCCGTCAGCGCAAGCATACCGGCGCCCGCCAGCTGCAAAAAGTGACGGCGCGACACGGCCGCCCTCGTCATATCCGTCATGTCCATCACCGCGCCTAGTGCAGAATCTTGGACAGGAACTCGCGGCAGCGCGGGTTCTCGGGGTTATCGAAGAAGTGCTCGGGCGTGCCCTCCTCCAGGATGCGGCCGTCCTCCATAAATATGACGCGGTCGGCCACCTGGCGCGCAAAGCCCATCTCGTGCGTCACGCAGATCATGGTGATGTCCTCCTGCGCAAGCTCGATCATGACGTCCAGAACTTCCTGGACCATCTCGGGGTCGAGTGCCGAGGTCGGCTCGTCAAACAGGATGATGGGCTGCTTGGTGCACAGGGCGCGGGCGATGGCGATACGCTGCTGCTGACCGCCCGAGAGGTTCTGCGGATACTCGCCGGCCTTATGCGCCATGCCGACGCGTTTGAGCGCGGCGATGGCGATCTCGGTCGCCTCCTCCTTGCTCTTCTTTTGTAGCTTGATGGGCGCGAGCGTCAGGTTGCCCAGCACCGTCATGTTGGGATACAGGTTGAACTGCTGAAACACCATGGAACTATACTTGCGAGCCATCTCCAGGTGATTCTTTTTGGTAAGCGGCGTACCGTCGATGATGACCTCGCCCGACGTGGGCTCCTCCAGATAATCGACGCAACGGATGAGCGTCGACTTGCCCGAGCCGGAAGGCCCGATCATTACGAGCTTCTCGCCGCGCTTGACGGTGAGATTGATATCTTTGAGCACATGCAGGTCGCCAAAGTACTTGTTGAGATGCTTGATCTCGATCATGTCTGCCATGAATGTCCCTTCCCTGCGTTTACACGAGTTGAACTATTGTACGGAAAGAACCACGTTTCCGCAGCCCACACTACATTCCCGTAAAGAACCCGCAACCTTCCGCCCACTCATTGGGGACAGACTTAAATGAGTATCTGCTCATTGGGCACTCATTTAAGTCTGTCCCCAATGAGCGCCCAATAACCAGCCAGGGGAGGCGCCCTTCATCAGACCCAAAAATAATCTAACCGCCCTTGTTGAGCATAAGTCAGCGAAAACCCGTACACGCGAGCAAGGTGACGTGAAATGAAAGGGCGCAGACCTTATGGTCGCGCCCTTGAAATTGAACGTCAGATTGCCGTGTGTACGGGTTTGCAGCGTCGAGCCGTTACGCGGTTTGATAAAACCGCTTAACAAATTACGCCAATTTTGCGCCGACGATCTTTGCCGCGGCCGGCTTATCGAAGTTGCCGCCAGTGGCCTTGCCGAGTGCACCCATAACCTGGCCCATCTGCTTCTTGGACGTGGCGCCCAGCTCGGCGATGAGCTGCTCGATCAGGGCCTCGAGCTCCTCGCCCGAAACCTGCGCGGGCAGAAGGCTCTCCAGAATCTTGACCTGCTCGGTCAGGTTGTCGGTACGCTCTTGGTCGGTGCCGGCCTTGATGGACATCTCCAGCGTCTCGCTCGTCTGCTTGATCAGACGCTTGATCATGCTGTTGACGTCTTCCTCGGTCACATCGCGGCGCTCGTTGACCTCGATATTCTTCACCTCGGCCTTAACCTGGCGAATGATGGACAGGCGAACCTTGTCCTTGGCCTTCATGGCCGCGATCATTTCCTTCTGCAGCTCTTCGTTGGTCATCTGCTAATCCTCTCTAATAGCGTGGGCGGTACGCGCGCGAGCACCGCCCCATGATTACTCAGTCGTCGACGAATCGTCGGTCGAACTCTTGGTAACGCCCTTCAGACTGACGTTGTATGGCACGTCTTTGGGCATGGGGTTGACGGTGATGTCGGCATCCTTCTTGTACTGCTCCAGCCACTCGCTGTACGCGGTGCTAGCCGCTTGCGTCTTCACCACGTTGGAGACGTACTTTTTGATGGCCTTGGGCACCTGGTTGATGTCATCAACCTGATTATCGACATGGAAGTAGTCGGTGCACTTGATGATGTGGTAGCCATAGGTCGACTCGATGACTTCGCTCACGTCGCCCTTGTTGAGCCCCTCGAGCGCCGTCTGGTAGCTGTCGACAAAGGTGGTGAGCTTATCCCAGCCCACATCGCCCTTCTTCTCCTTGGAACCGGTGTCCTCGGAGTACTGCTCAACGGCGTCCTCAAAGCTCAGCTCACCGGAGTTGATCTTGTCCAGGCACTCCTGCGCCTTGGCCTTGGCGGCAGCCTTGTCCTCGTCGGAAGCGTCGGAATCAACCTTGATCAGGATGTTCGACGAGCGGCGGGCGTCGTTGTAGCTGGACAGGTTTTCGTTGATGTAATCGACGATCTCGCTGTCCTTGGGCTTGCTCGTGGGCGCGACGGCATCCTTGAGTTTCTGCTGCGCCAGACTCTCCTTGAGCGAATCCTTGTAGGTATCCTCGGTATAGCCGTAGGTCTTGAGGGTCTTCTTAAAGGCTTTGGCGCCGCCGGCACTCTTACAGGCGTCCTTCCAGGCCTTCTCGACCTCCTCGTCCGAGACGGTCACGCCGTTTTCCTTCTGCGCTTGCTGAAGCAGAATCTGCTGCGTGTAGGAGTCGATGAGCTGCTTGCGGTACTTCTTGGGCGTGAGGTCGTTGTCGACCAGATACTGCGCCCAGTCCTTGTCCTTGGTGTAGCCGTAGGACGTGCGCGTGCTCATGATCTGCTTGGTCACGGTGTCCTCGGTGAGGTTGGTGCCGTTGATAGTAGCAGCAACACCGCCGGTCAGCTTGTAGCCCGAGGTGTCCTCGGCCTGCGACATAAGGCCGGAGCACGCCATCGCCGAGACGGAAAGCAACATTGCCAGCACGCCAATAACCACCAGGACGATCTTGGCGGTCTTGGACACGCGGGTCTTGCGCTGCTTCTTGCGAGAGCTGGAGGCAGCGCGAGCCTGCTGCTCGGGCGTCGGCTCGGGTGCGGGGTTCTTTTTCTTATTTGCCATAGTTGGCCTTTCGCATAACGAATCGAACAAACGCCATTGTGTCACAACGCAGCCCCCGCGGCACGCTTGGTGCATTGGAGACAGGTTAATCTGCACCATTTTGGTGCAAAGGGGACAGTCCTTTTCTGCCGGCAGTTAGGGACAGTCCCCAAGTGCCGACTCAGCTCCACCTTAGAAGTGACGACGGATGGCGTCGACCATGCCCTGGGACGTGGTCTGGCCGAGCACGTCGGCTGCGGCATCGGCGTCCATAAAGATGTTCATGAGCGCCTGCAGGGCCTCGACCTGGCCGCCCGGCTCGGCAATACCCAAATTGATGACGATCTGCGCCGGCACCGGAGCGCCCATGCCAGCCATAGCGTTAAATGTCACGGGCGCGGCGGGCTTCACCACCGCGATATAGGGCTTGGCCACAAACCCCGGATCGGTATGCGGGATGGCGATGTTGGCCGCCGGCATGGCAAGGCCCGTGGGATAGGCATCCTCGCGCGTGCGGACAGCGTCGAGCCAACCGGGTGCAATGAAGCCGCGTGGGGCAAGTTCGCCCTCGAGCCGCGCAAACACCTCATCTGGCGCCGCGCACTCCCAATCAAAAAACACCAGCTCAGGCGTAAACAGCGCCTCGTTATCCGCCATGCGCTCACCTCTCTCACCTAGTCACCTGCGACGTTCTTAAACGGCTAGTCGTTTAAGAACGTCCCCAATGACCGCCCAAAACAAAAGGTGGCCACGCGCGCCTTGGCGCCAATGACCACCCTGACCACTCAACTAAATTGTACTGTGCACCGCTAGCCGCGAGGCGCGTCAATTGCGACCTTGCCGCTCTCCAGCACGTGGACGCGGCCGTCGGCGAGCATCTGCACGACCTCGGGATACAGCACGTGCTCAATCGCGTGGATGTGCTCCTCGAGCGTGTCGACATCCCAGCCCTCCTCAACAGCCAGCGCACGCTGGGCGATGATGGGACCGTTGTCGTAGACCTCGTTGGCAAAATGCACAGTCACGCCAGTTACCTTGACGCCGCGCGCAAAGGCATCGTCAATCGCATGCGC
Organism: Collinsella aerofaciens; assembly: GCF_015557435.1. Taxonomy (GTDB): domain Bacteria; phylum Actinomycetota; class Coriobacteriia; order Coriobacteriales; family Coriobacteriaceae; genus Collinsella; species Collinsella aerofaciens_Z. Next base: position 39,906 of record NZ_JADNOH010000027.1, on the reverse strand, counting down.
ACCAGTAAAGCTCGGCAGCAGCGCCGGATGCAAGTTGACCACGCGGTTGGGAAACGCCGCCAGCAGAGGCGTGTGCACCATGCGCATGTAGCCGGCCATGACCACATATTCGCAGCCGCGCTCGAGCAGCTCATGCGCGATGATCTCGTCAGCCGCGATGGGGTCGGCATAGACATCCTTGGACAGCGTAAGTGTCTGGATGCCCGCGCGCTCAGCGCGCTGCAAACCCTTAGCCGAAGGACGGCTCGACACCACAAGCTCAATCGAGGCGTTGAGCTTGCCGGCGGCGATCAGATCGATCAGCGCCTGCAGGTTGGTACCCGAACCGCTGATGAGCACACCGATCTTGAGCGGCTCGGCCGTATCGGTGCCGGTCGGACGGGCGTAGGGCACAAAGCCCAGGCCCTCGGCAGCAGCCATCTGCTCGTTAGCGCTCATCGGAGTACACGACCTTACCGGAGCCCTCGACGCACTCGCCCACGCGGAACGGCTTCTCGCCCAGCGCGACCAGGGCCTCGGTAACCGCGGCCTCGTCCTCGGGGGCGACGATCAGGCACAGGCCGACGCCCATGTTGAAGGTCTTGCATGCCTCGTTGGGCGCGAGCTCGGCCTGACGCGACACGTAGGTGATGACGGGCGGAACGTCCCAACCCATCTCGGCGCCGTTGCGAGTGACCACGGCGTCGACGTCGTCGGCGAGTGCACGGTTGAGGTTCTCGGTAATACCGCCGCCGGTGATGTGGGCGATAGCATGCACGTTGACGCCGCCGCGCAGCAGCTCCAGAATCGGCTTGACGTAGATGCGCGTGGGGGCCAGCAGGGCGTCGGCCAGCGATGCGCCGCCGAGCTCCTCGAGCGGACGGCTCAGCTCCTCGGCCTTAGCGGCGGCCTCGGGCGTGCCCGGCTTGATGCCGTCGACGCCAATGACCTTGCGCACGAGCGAGTAGCCGTTGGAATGCACGCCGGTGGAGGGCAGGCCCAGGATTACATCGCCGGGGCGAACGTTCGCGGGGTCGAGCATCTTGGGACGATCGACAACACCCACGGTAAAGCCGGCGAGGTCGTAGTCGGCCGGAGCCATGACGCCCGGGTGTTCGGCCATCTCGCCGCCCACGAGCGCGCAGCCCGCGAGCTTGCAGCCGTCGGCCACGCCCTTGATGATCTTTGCCATGTGCTCGGCCTCAATGTGACCGATGGCAACGTAATCCAGGAAGAACAGCGGCTCGGCGCCCGAAGCCAAAATGTCATTGACGCACATAGCGACCAGGTCCTGGCCCACCGTCTCGTGACGGTCCATGATCTGGGCGAGCACGAGCTTGGTGCCCACGCCGTCGGTGCCGCTGATCAGGATCGGGTCTTCCATATCCTTGAGCGCGGCGGCCGAGAACAGGCCACCAAAGCCACCGATGCCGCCGATAACCTCGGGGCGGTTGGTGTCCTTGACCATCTGCTTAATAGCGTCGACGGCGCGGCCGCCCTCGGCGGTATCGACGCCGGCGTCCTCGTACGTCACATGCTTGCTGTCGCTCATCAGAGCCTTCCTCTCCCACTACCGTGGCGCCGCGCAGGCGCCAAACGGTGCTCATATTTGCGTTCATTTCGGCGCGCACCATAACAGCACGCGCCGTCATATCAACAAAACGGCAGATAAAACCTGCCAAAATAAACCTGTCCCTACATGGCAGGTTTTAGGCCTCGCCGTGCTCCTCTTCCCAGCTGCGGTCGACATATTTCTCGACCACGGCGTCGTCGTCAAAGTGCAGCGGCTTGTCCAGGTTGCGGGGCTTAAAGCCCTCCATGAACTTGTCACGGCCAAAGCTCTCGGGAATCGCCACGGGATAGCGGCCGGTAAAGCACGCGTCGCAGTAGCCGCCCTTGGGCATGACCTTCAGCAGGCCCTCGACCGAAAGGAAGGCCAGCGAATCGGCGCCAATGTACTCGCAGATCTCATCGACCGTCTTGTTGGCACTGATGAGCTGCGACTGCACGTCGGTATCGATACCGTAGAAGCACGGCCAGATGACCTCGGGCGAGTTGATGCGAATGTGAATCTCCTTGGCGCCGGCGTTGCGCAGCATCTTGACGAGCTGCACCATGGTGGTGCCGCGCACAATGGAGTCGTCGATGACGACCAGGCGCTTGCCCTCGATGTTGTCGCGCAGCGGGTTGAGTTTCATACGCACGCCCATGGCACGCAGCTCCTGCGTAGGCTCGATAAACGTACGACCCACGTAGCGGTTCTTGATAAGGCCCTCACCAAAGGGAATGCCACTCTCGTGCGAATAGCCCTCCGCGGGCGGCAGGCCGGAGTCGGGCACGCCGATGACCAGGTCGGCCTCGACGGGCTCCTCATGTGCCAGCTGACGACCCATGTCATAACGGCAAGCGTAGACGCTCTTGCCGTTCATGATGGAATCGGGGCGAGCGAAGTAGACCTGCTCAAAGATGCAGTTAGCAGGCTCCTCGGCGGCAGGCACGCCTTGCTCGGACACAAGGCCCTCGGCGCTGATGCGCAAAATCTCGCCGGGACGGACGTCGCGGACGTACTCGGCACCCACAATGTCGAGCGCACAAGTCTCGGAGGCGACGACCCAGCCGCCGGCGCGGGTGACATGGGTGGCAACGTCAACCGTCGCGGCGCCGTCCTGCGACGGCAGCTGCGAAACGGATGCGGCATCGGCCTGGTCCAGGCCCTCGTCCACCAGCTTGCCCAACACCAGTGGGCGAATGCCATGCGGATCGCGGAAGGCGTAGAGCGCCTGCTCGTTGATGAGCGTCATGGCATAACCGCCACGCACGAGCTCCATGGTCTTGCGAATGCCCTCGCGCAGGTGGCCCGTACGCTGGGTAAAGTAGCCGATGAGCTTGGTCGCGACCTCGGAATCCGAATTGGAGAGGAACGGCACGCCCAGCTCGATCAGCTGGCGGCGCAGCTCGTCGGTGTTGACGAGGGTGCCGTTGTGCGCGAGCGCGATAATGACGCTATTGATGGTAGAGAGGTGCGGCTGAGAGGCTTCCCAGCTCTTGGCGCCGGCGGTGCCATAGCGCACGTGGCCCACGGCCAGCTGGCCGGAGAGCGTCGACAGGTCGGCGTTGGAGAACACGCGGTCGAGCAGGCCCAGATCTTTGCGGACCATAACCGTGCCGCCGTCACCCACGGCGATTCCAGCCGATTCCTGGCCACGGTGCTGCAGCGCACGCAGGCCAAAGTACGTCAGTCGAGCCACGTCGCGATCGGGCGCCCATACGCCGAAAATGCCACATTCCTCATGCAGCTGGTCGGAGTCCGGATCATACGTCGACATGGTGTTCACCTGTCCCGCGGCACGCTCGGCCGCGCGGATGGTTTCTTGAGACATGGTATCCCCTCAGAGCCTCGTATTTTTGGCGTTACCCGCCTTATTATACGCACGGCGCGACGTGCTCCCCAGCGCATGAGCAGCGCTTTTTAAAAGCCCACCGAGCTAATAATCAGTTTTGTTGCCAAACATTTTATCGGTCTGTCCAGTGTAAGTGCCCGCGCCCCCAGATGGCCGCCGCGTCTGCCGTTGGGGATTACAAAGTTGCAATTGGGACGTTCGTCCTGTCTTTTGGCAGGTCGGCGGCGTATCCTTATAACCTACAACAAAGCGAGAAAGGTTCTGTATGGATCGAAACGAACTCGACCCTAGCGTCCCCAGCGCCACAGAGGTCAAGAAGATTCCCCTCATCATTAAGGTGTACGCCGTCCTGTGCATCCTTTCCGGCGTGGGCACGCTCCCGTCGGTCGCTGCCTTTATGTGGCAGGTCATCACGGCACTTGTTAACGGCAACGCCACCGAAAAGCTCGGCGACAACACGCTCGTCGCAGTCGGCCTTATCGTCGCCGGCATCATGCTCTCTGCGGCAAGTGCCGTCATCCTAATCATCTTTGGCCTGGACCTTATCAAAAACCAGCGCCGCAACGCCGCCCGCCTGTCCTACATCCTTATTGCATTCACCGTCGTCGAGCTTTTGGTCGACGTGATGCTCCAGGGTATCGGGCCCTTCTTGCTGCGCCCCGCTATTCAGCTCGGCATCCTCATCGCGCTTTCGGCCACCGTCGACCCCACGCTGCGTCAGGAGCGCGAGCTGCAGCGCCGCCTGCAGGAGATGCTCGACCGCGATGCCGCCGCCGAGGGCATGCTCGGCCGCGATGAGACCGGCGAGGGCTACATCAAGCTCAACTACTTCAACCTGTTCTGGGTATTCTTCGTCTGCTGCGTACTGGGACTTATCTTGGAGGACATCTGGCACATGACGGTCAACGACCCGGGCGTCTACCAGGACCGCGCCGGCATGCTGTTTGGCCCTTTCAGCCCCATCTACGGATTTGGCGCCGTGCTCATGACCATGGTGCTTAACCGCTTCTACAAAAAGAACCCCATCATCATTTTCCTGGTGAGCGCTGTGCTCGGCGCGAGCTTTGAGGTGTTCGTGGGCTGGTTTATGCAGACCGCGTTTGGCGTGGTCTCGTGGAGCTACTCGCACATAACGCTGTTTGGTTTGCCCGATCCGCTCGTGGTCCTCACGGGCGGACGCACCTGCACGGGCTTTGCCTGCCTGTGGGGCCTAGGTGGCCTCATCTGGATCAAGCTGCTGCTACCGAGGCTGCTTAAGCTCATCAACAAGATCCCCTGGAAGAGCCGCTACTCGGCCACCGTCATCTTTACCGTCATTATGCTGGTCGACGGCGTCATGACGCTGCAGTCGCTCGACTACTGGTACCAGCGCGTTAACGGCACGGAGCCGGACATTCCCGTCGCACAGTTCTACGGCAAGTATTTCGATAACGACTACATGGAGAACCGCTTCCAGAGCATGACCATGAGCCCCAAGGACGCCACGCGCGTTTAGCGCCCGCCGCGCCCAAAACGCAAAATGCCCGCCGGTATCACACGTACCGGTGGGCATTTTTATAAACGATCCTTCTATCGACGCAATCCTCTATGCCTCGCGCTCGACCTCACTCACGCATTCGTTCTTGATGGTGCCAACGAGCGCCTGCAGTGCATCGACCACGTGTGGGCGAATGTCCCCGCCGATAAGCACGAGCATGATGTCGTCACCTACGGTAAGCTCGCCGCTTGCCAGCCACACGCGCACATAGCCGATACCCGGCATCGCGCGCGTAGTCTCGATAGCAGACCGTACCTTTTCGGCGTCGTAGTCAAAGACCATGCCGCCCACCCTGTGGCCTGGCGCCACGCCATCGGTCTCGACTCCGCGCACCTCAGCCTTGGGCGTCGCGCGCACCACACCGTTATGCGTCAGATACATCCCACAGCCTGCCGCCGAAGCATCGGCCTTGGCCTCGCGCAGCCAAGCATCAATCGAAGGCATCAATTTGCCACTCTCGAGCATCATTTCTCCCTTACCGTCGTCGAGTAGCCAATTTGGGACGGGGCCTTTTTAGCTACTCTCGAACAACTTATTCCTCGACCGGCGTGAGCACCATGACGGCGCGTGTGTTGCTCAGCGACAGCGAACGACAGGTCACAAGCGTTACAACCTTAGTTGCCGAAGCGGCACGATCGGTGGCATCACTCGCCACGGCAGAAGCGCCGTCGAGCATCTCGGACAGGTAGTTCTTGAGTCCGTCGTCGCCCTCAAAATTGGTCGTGCGCGCCTTGGCATACGTGTCCTCGACCACCTTGGTCGCCAGCGGACGCAACTTATACGTCGCATCGCGCGTGATGTAGTACACATATTCAATGCTATCGAACGTTGCCTGGTCAGTCGTATCCGAAATCACGTTGAACATCGACCCATCGTTCATATGGTGGCCGTAGATCGTGGTCTGCTGGTCGACCATTCCCGGCGCGGTGTCATCGCTATCCAAGAAGATGGCACCCGAGGCGTTAGACGTGCCATCGAACAGCGTGTTGAGGTATTTGGAGTTGTTGTTGGTCTGCACCACGGGATAGTTGATGTTGGTTCCCGGCACGTAAATCCAACCCACAATCTCGGGGTTCGTCTGAGCAAGCGCATCAAAGTCGATAATCGGCACGCCGCTGGCGTCCTTATCGCTTACATATTGCTTCTCGATTTTCTGATACGAATCGCTCGCCTGCTTATAGCCAATCTGGGCATTAATAAAAATAGCGGCGGCGGCGACAATCAGACCGATACCGATGATGATGAGCAGAATGGGAATAATGGAGTGGCGCTTTTTGCGCGGCGGCTCGGTGCGATCCGACGGCGCGGCATGCGATGAAGACCGGGGCGGCTTCTTAGCGGAGCTATAAGACGAAGGACGATATGCGGCCGGCGCGTCCTGTCGACGATGCGTCGCCGGTGTCACGGGGCGCGGCGCGCGCGGCTGCTGAGGAGAGGATGTCCGACCCTGCTGTGCCGCACGGGCAGCACCCGGCTTCGACGGATCGGGAATCTGAGAAGCCTTGAATCGTTTTCCCTGATAATCGGACATGGCTCTCCTTATACTGCGGTGAAACGGCGGAACGCTTAGGCGTCAGCCATCTCCTGCTTCATCTTCTCGATAACCTTGCGGTACTCGGGGTCGCAAGCACCCAGAATCTGTGTGGCATAGATGGCGGCGTTCTTGGCACCGTTGATGGCAACGCAGGCCACGGGCACGCCCGAAGGCATCTGCACCATCGACAGCAGCGAATCCATACCGCCCAGGTCACTCGTCTTCATAGGCACGCCGATAACCGGCAGCGGCGTAAAGGCAGCCACGACACCACCCAAGTGAGCGGCCTTGCCGGCGGCGGCGATAATCACTTTGATACCGCGATCGGCGGCAGTCGAAGCCCACTCGTGGACCTTCGCCGGCGTGCGGTGCGCGCTCGCAATGACGAGCTCATAGGGCACACCCAGTGCCTCGAGCTCGGCGGTGCAGCCTTCCATAACGCCCAGATCGGACTTGGAACCCATGATGATCCCGACAACCGGCTTCTGATCTGCCATAAACATAGACCTCCTGTTGAGAGCGGTGACGCAGCGAATCCGCGACCCTTAACTGCAAATAATTCAAGTATAGCCACCGATGCCGATGTGTTCGGTGAGAGACGGAATGCTTTGCGAGATTAAGGCCGAAGGGTCGGAGCTTTCCGCCTACATTCAAAAAGCATGCCCACCGTCCTTGGGTGGGACGGCGGGCACGCTTGCTTAGCTGTTGCTGGGGCTACTTGGCCTTGCTGCGACGATGGAAGAAAGCGCCGATCGCGGCGATGATGGCGCCGAGACCACCGACGGTCACGACGGTCGCCGCCGTCTGGTCGCCGGTATTGGGGATCGCCGAACCGTTCTTCTTGCTGCCCTGGGCCTTGTCGCCTGCGGGCTTGCCCGCCTGGTTGCCGCCGTTCGAGCCATTGCCGGAACCCTGGTTGCCCGAGCCGCCCTGGTTGCCGGAGTCGGCATCCCTGAGGCTCTCAATGGCCAGCTTGAGCTGGTCATAGGCCGCCTGGAGCTGGGTGTCGGAAGCATTCTCATCACCCAAGACGTCCTCGGCGTAGGTAATGGCATCCGTCAGGGCCTTGACAGACTCGTCCGTCTTGCCCCTGGTGTCAGTCTCCTTCGCCTGCTTGACCAGGGCCTTGAGCTGCTTCTTAGTCGGATTCTCGACCGGGACCACCGGGGTCTTCTCGAGCGCGCCGCGGGCGCTCTCGAGCGCCCTGAGCGCCTGGTCGACCTCGTCCTGCGTGGCGTCCTCATCGCTCAAGATGGCGCGGGCGCTCGCCAGGGCGTTCTCGAGCGCCGTCCAGGAGGCCTCGGTGTAGTCACCGGCCTTGAGGTCGCCGGCAGCAACCTCGGCATCAACCTTTTCGATCGCGGTAGCGAGATCATCCTTCGCCACCGGATCGGGGACGGCCGTACCGTAGAACTTGAGCTCCGCCATGCTGCAGTAGGCATCAACGTCGCCACCGCCGGCGTGAATCACCTTGACGGTCACGTAGCGACCGCGCGCGGCGCCAAAGCTCATCTGCTTCCAGTCGCCACGGTCGGTGAGCACGCGGCCGTCGTTGTCGAAGGCGAACGTACCCATCGACGCGGCGGTGCCCATCTCATAACCGTCGGCAGTGTCGGAGACCAGTATCTCGGCCTCGAAGATATCGCCGTTAGTGCCGCCGTCCTGGCGCGGCAGGAATGTAACGTCGGTGAGATCGTAGTCGCGGCCCAGGTCGACACTCAGATACTGGGGCATACCGGTCCCATGGGCCCAGTCGCTGTGCCAAAGCGTCCGCTCGTCGCCGTCGAGAGCGTTGACGGCGTTGCTGCCCTCGTAGTCGGCCTCACTCGAGAAGTCGGCCACCTTGACGTTCTTGCGGTTCTCGGGCGTGTTGATGAGGATCTTCTCATCGACAGGGCGCATCTTGAGGCCGTCGATTGCCTTCTCGATCTTGGCAGTGGCGTCTGCGACATCCTTCTTGCTATAGCTGCCCTGGCCGCTGTCGAGGAGCTTCCGAGCCGCCTCGACCGCAGTGGTGAGAGCTGCATAGGAATCCTTGGTGTAGACGGACTCGCTGTAGCCCGCGGCCTTGGAAAGCGCTGCCACGAGCGCAGAGGTATCGACACCAGCCTTGACCTCGACCTCATAGGATGCGGTCTTGGAGGGGTCGAGTACCGACGCCACCGTGATCTTTGCCTTGCCGGCCTTGTTGGCACGCAGGTAGTAGCTCACGCTATCGCCAGCCTGAACAGCGGAGACGCTTACCACAGAGGGGTCGGAGCTCTCGACCGTCACATAGGGGTAGCCAGCGCTCTCAGGCGTAGCCTTGGCGTCGACGGGCGTAATGTCGCCTTCAAAGAACTCGGTCTGGTTCTTGCCTAGCTCGACACCCTCGATGGCCTCGACACCCTGCGTGTAGTTGAAGTTGACCTCACGCAGTGTGAGCATCTGGTCACCCGATGCCTCAAGCGGCGTGACCTCGACCTTAGTCACCTTCTTGCCCTTGTTCTCGGCAGAGAGGTCAAAGGCGTAGCGAGCCAGGAAGGAATCGTACTCCCCGCCCGCGAACTCTTGGATCGAGCCATCCTCGAACGTCACGACGGCCTTGATCTTCTGTACGGTTCCGTTGCCGCCGTTGCGGTTAACGACCTCGACGCTATCGAGTTTCGACGGCGTCTTAAATGCGAATGTCATCGTGGTGGGAAGCTTCACGTAACTCGGTAGCTTACCCTCGCTGTCCCAGTTGCCACTCCAGTTCCACAGGAACTCAAAGCCGTTGTCGCCCTCGTTATTATCGAACAGCGCGTTATAGCTCTTCTGCTGGATAAGTTTCTCGACGTTGGTCCCGTCGTCGGTCGTGAGCTCATCGTTGGTCATCGTGATGTTGAAGGCATCCTGGGCGTACTCGGCGACCGTTGGCTGAGGAACGTCCGGCATCGTCACCGTGCCGTCGCTCGCAAACTCAAGTGCGTCGCATGCCGGGCCGATAAGCCAAGATGTCGAGGGCAGTTCGACCTTTCCGGCGGTCTTGGCCTTGAGCTTGAAACTCGCCACCGCGCCAGTACCGTTGTAGAGCTTGCCATCGCCGCGGTTGGCAAAGGCGAGATTGATAGTCTGCGTTCCGTCCACGAACTGGACCTTCTCGCGAGACAGGTTCTCCATGCCGGCAGTCGAGCCGTCCTGCGCGATGCTCTCGGACACAAACTCGAACTGGTCGCTCTTGAAGTTGACGAGGGCGCCCAGGGCGTTGACGTTCTTGGCGTCGGCCGCATAGACATCAACGGTGATCTCATCACCGGCCTCGACCTCGGTCTTGCTCGGAATCACCGCGAGCGAACCTGCGACCTTGCCCTTTTGTTTAGTGCCGCCGTCAAGACCCGCCATGGTGAACGAGTAATCGTAGACGTCGTAAACGCCGTTATCGTTGAGGTCGGCGAAGTGGTCGCGGATCTGCGAACCGAACGTCGGGGTATCGGGCTCGCGATTCTCGAGGCCCAGATAGTTCTTCATGTTGGAGTAGTCTCCGTCGGAGATCGTGGCCTTGTTGAGGTTGGAGCCCACGGCGAAGCCATCCGTGCCGTCGGTCTTGTAGATGGCAATCTCGGACGCGGAGAAGAAATTGCCGACCGAGGCGAGCGGTGTCATGCGCACGTAACGGGCGGCCACGGTGCCGTCAAACGCTACCGTCTTACAATCAGCGGAACGTGCCCAATCGACCTCCTGGCTCGTCCAGTGGACGCCATCGAGACTCGTCTCAACACGCATCTTGGTCACGGTGCCGTTGCCGGCGTCATCGCGCGGATAGTACTCGAGCTTATCGAGCTTGTAAGCGCGTCCATAGTCAACGGTAAGCGCCTTGCCCAGATCGTTGCCACCGGAGTGGAAACCGCCGTCGCCCGACTGGAACTCATGGTCGAAGGCGAGCTCGGCCTTATGGCTGCCGTAAAGTGAGCCCTCCCAGGTGATTTCCTCGGCGTCGGGGACGTTCCGCCACGGATCGAGTGCGGAGTTCGCCTCGAGCACATCGCTCCAGGCGGAGTAACCTTCGGCGTTGCGCGAACGAATCTGGTAGGTGTGCTTGCTATTGTAGGCGAGGTCGGTGTGCGTGAACTCGGCCGCATCACCCACGGCAAACACAGTGCCGTCGACCTTAAGGTCGTAGGAGGTAGCACCATCGACCTTTCCCCAGGTGAGCTTGATGCTCGTTGGGGTCGTGGCGTCCTCGGGGGCAGCAAGGTTCGTGGGTGCGGAGAGGTTCTCGTTGAGGCGATCGGCTGTGAGCGTGGCGTCGGCGTTCACGAAACCGCCCAGCTCAAGCGTCTGCGCCGCTGCAGCAACATCGGTCTTCGCGAACTTGACGTAGACCTTGGGGTTCGTGGTGATCTTGGTGTTGTTGAAGCTCTCGCCCTGCTCGGCCTCGGTGCCGTCCGCATCGCTGCCGTAGTGGTTGAGGTTGGGGGTCTCGCTGTAGAAGTAGACCGCCTGGCCGGCCTCGGGGGTCGCGGCGTCAAAGGTCTCCTGCGAGTCGACCTCAACCACGTTGAGTGCGGATCCGCCGTTCTTGGCGACAACGCTCGTGGGCTTGGCGGACACATTGGCCACGAAGGTCGTGGTGCGGTTGGAGTCGTAGCCGTTGTAGCCGCCCTGCGAGGCCTCGGCGGTAAAGGTCGCGGTGCCGCCTGCGGCCTTGGAGCTGTAGACGGTGCTCACATGCTCACCGTAGGAGATATTGTCGATCGTGCCGTAGGAATCGTCCTCAGTCGTGTTGTTCTCGATGGAGGAGCCGTCGTCCTCGTACTGCGTAAAGGTGCCGTCGCCCTCGGTGGCGAAGAACTCGACGATACGCTGGCTGCGGTCGGTACCCTTGGTGTTGGTGTCGCTCACGGCCTCGGGGTTGTTGTTCTCGGCGTACATCGGCACGATAGCGTTGGCCTTCACAAACAGCGGCAGCTTCCAAAGCGGAGCCTCGTAGTTGTTGAGAACCTGGCCGCCGCGATACTGCTTACCCGAGAAGTAATCGATCCAGATGGTGGGATTCTCGTCGGTGCCGTAGTTGGGGAGGTAAATCCCATTGCGAATGTCGTTGCCGTTCTCGTCTGCCTGGGTATCCTGATACACCGGTGCCACTAGGAAGTTCTCACCGAACATATACTGGTACTGCGTCGAAGTGCTTGCGGCGTACTCGGAGTTGTCGGAAAGCAGCATGGCGCGGATCATGGGCAGGCCGGCATCGCCGTTACCCGTGTCGATGTTGGCCGCCGAGGCCGCGCTCGTGTAGATATAGGGCATGAGCTGCGCCTTGAGCTTGAGGTAGAAGCGCGAGATGCCTGTGTAGGGATCGCCGTGCGTCATGGGCGATTTACGGTAGGTGCCCCAACCGTCCATGTCAAGCATAGAGGGCGTGAACGTCTTCCACTGGTAGTCACGCGCAGAGATGATGGGGTCGCCGCCAAAGATGCCATCCATGTCGGAGCCGATGTTGGGGTTGCCCGAAAGACTCTGACCGATATACGTGGGGATATGGAAGCGAATGTACTCCCAGTTACCGCCATACTGGTCGCCGGTCCAAATGCCACCAAAGCGCTGCGTGCCGGCCCAACCATCGAGCGTGATGATGTTGGGGCGCTTGTTAGCGCCGGTCGTCACCGTGTCATAAGCTGTCTTGATGCCATTAAGACCAAAGGAGTAGCCAGATCCAACCCAGGCAACGTCGGTCTTAAGGGTAGTGATGCCTCCCGTCTTGACCTCGGCGTCGAAGTCGCGAAGCAGATGCCACGGGGTCTCAGGGTTGCTGTCGGGCTCAAGGTTGGACTGGGTCCACAAGCCCGTGCTCACACCCTTGGAGTTGGCATACTCGGTGAACTTCTTAAGGTTGTCGACATTGGCACGCACAGCGTTAAGACGGTCGGCCGAGCTCGCTCCGTCGGAGTTGACGCCGCCGGTCTTGTAGTAACCGTTCTGGCCATAGCCGGCGCCGTAACCGTCGTTCGGCAGGAACCAGCCGAGCGGCATGTCGTTGTCCTCGTAGTCATCGATAACCTGACGAGCAGAGAACTGGCGGTCGAAATCGGTCGCTTTCATGTTCTCGGTATCAACCGTAGGGCCCTCACCGTTGAGCGTCTCGGCCGCAAGTGTGCCGTCGAGCTTGTAGCCCGTCGACATGCCAGACTCGTACTTAACGTCGCCCTTCTCGCTCGAGGACTTGCTGCCCTTGGTCTCCCACTTCTTTTGACCCGAGGTCGTTGACCAGCCATCACGGTTATAGGCATTAAGATGACCAAGGTAGAACCCGTACTCGGGCAGCAGTACCGGGTTACCGGTCACCTTGTAGTAGTCCTGCAGCATCTCGGTTGCCACGTTCGAAGCGCCCTCGTTGGTCGCCACGAAGTAGTAGGCATCAAACTCATTCTCGCTGTGCAAAGTCGTGACCGTCGATGAGTCCGTGGAACCGAAGTCGTAGGAACCCTCTGCAAACGTGTTTCGGAGTACGCCGTAGCCGTCACTCGTCCAATAAAACGGGTTGGGCGAGGCAACGCCGCCATCGGTCCAGTTGTTCGTGTTGGAGATGGCGATGGTCTGGTTGGTGTGCAGGAAGCGTCCGTTCTGGGTGCCGCCGCCAAAGAAGTTCTCGGACTTCTCCTTGGCGAGCGTCTGGACGGTACCCTTCTTATCAAGGTCGAGGGACGCGGACTCGGAAACCACGACACGGTCGCCTGACTTGATACTCATCTTGCCAGTCGCCTTGTCCAGGATCACGGTCGCCTTTCCGCCGGTGATCTCGATAGTGTCGCCCTTGTCGGCAACCGTCGCACTCGGCTTGCTGTAGGTGTCCGAGGTATCGGGCTGAGCCTGGATCTTAGCCGTGTGGGACTTACTACGCGGCGTGGCGTACTCGGAAAACTCACCCTTGGGGTCGACGTTATAACGGAAAATACCGTCCTCGAGGAACGTAATACGGCCCTTGATGCCGTCAGCGAAATCGATGTCGACGACATTCGAGGCAGACTGGGACACGGTCGCCGAGTCGACGCCCTTGAGTGGCGTGGCAATCGCCTGCTGGGGATTGGCAAACACGAGCGTCGCTGCAGTGGCAACGAGGACCGCGCTTCCCTTCACCCACCGTTTCGTAAAAATGGAATTCCTGCGCATCTGGTCTCCTTTCTTCCGACATGCTGAGGTGCCGAGGACGCCCCCCGGCAGCATGGGAAAACGTATCAAACGGAGATGTTCGGTACATTCCGCACAATGGGGGCCACCCGTTACCAAGGGGCCAACTGATAGTAACCAGATAGCCACCTACTAGGTCATATCAACATATGGGAGCACTTGCGCACCCAAGTTCGGAATTCTCCCAGCGGCAGCAAAATAAGCGTCAACGGCAAGGTGGGCTTAATAAGCCATACCAATTGGTTCTTCAGTCAAATACCAATCTAGCAAAAATGTACTGTTTGTCTGGTATTACACAGACCATACCTTTCCCTCGGGAACTGGGCTTCGCGAAGTTTCCCGAGGGAAAGGCTCAGCCGCCATCCTGCAACCTACCGGGGATTGCCATGACGTACGTTGGCTGATTTGGTTTGGAATGAGATGTTGACGGTGGCTGATGGGCACAACTGTCCCGGGTGCATTTCAAGATGCACCTAAATGTCTGTCTTTATCCTTATAGATTGTCCAGGTAGTCGTCGGCATCATAGGTAAGGCTGTAAGCTTTATTCAGGATGCGCACGAGCTCCTGGGCATCGTGCTCGCCGAGCGCTGAGAGTTGTTTCGAGAGCGATGCCACACTCTCGGCATTTTTTTTCGCCGCGAAATCACGGCCTTCCTCGGTAATGCTCACCAGCACACGCCGACGATCGTTTGGATCAGTCCTGCGCTGAACGTAACCCTTACTCTCGAGTGAATCCAAGATATGCGACATGCGCGCACGGGAGAATTTCAGCTTCTTGGCAATCTCGGAGGGAATGACATCACCGTCAATACCCGATAGATACTGTAAAACCGGTGCCTCGCCCACACTGGCGCCGCCGGCAGCACTCAAGGATCCCTTGGCAAGGGAACGTGAGTACACAATCAGTTTTCGAGCGACGTCATCGTAATCCACTGGGGATATTGTCCTTTGCAACTCTAGAAGGGCCATAAAACCGTCATTTGCCGTACATTAGTTAACATTCGCAACAATTTTTTTATGATACCCCAACGCGGAAGTCTATTGCTCGTCCTTCTTGCGTCGCATAAGCTCCTCAACGTCGACACCAGCGGCCTCGAGCATGCGCTCGACATTCTTTTTGGCGTTGGTCGTGCCGACCTTAAGCACGATCGAAAGCGGAGTGCCCACCACCAGGCACACGATGCCCACGGGGACACCCCAGCCGGGGCCGCCCTGCATACCCCACATCCCCATCAAAAAGCCAATCGCCACGAGCGAATAGCCCAGGCGCAGCCAAACATTGAGCCGCTGAATAGCATCGGTCTGCATCTTTGCCTCGCGAATCAAGTCGTCGCGCGAAAGGTCGTGTCCATGTTTCTCGTGCATATGGTCCTCCTCGTGCAAAGTGTGCATCATGCGCAAGTGCATCGTTTGTCGAATACGTCATCTTTCAAGAGCAATATAGCGGGTGTCGTGTAGGCGATGGAGGTCGCTAGCCATATTGCCCTTGAAGGGCGGCGCAAAATCAGAAGGCCGTGCGGTTGAGGCCGCACGGCCTTACAGGGGGCCAGGGGATGATGACTAGTAGCTCAGTGCCGGGTCGAAGAAGCCAATGAGAACGCCCACAAATGCGATCACAACGAGGATCAGCATCATAACGATGGGGTTGACCTTCTTCTTGGTCATCATGTACCAGCAGAAGATGATGAAGATCATCGGCAGCAGGTGCGGATAGATGCCATCGAGCGTGTCCTGGAACTTACCGCCACCGGGCAGCACCAGGTTGGGGCTGCAGGTGATGGAGACCCAGGTAGCACCGACTGCACCGATGACCATGGTACCGACCATCACGATGGAATCACGCAGAGCCTTGGCCTTGGGGCCGACGAGGGCCTCGACCGCCTTGCCGCCGAGCTCATAGCCCTGGTTGTAGGCAAAGCGCATGCCAAGGAACATGAGCAGGTTCCACACGACAATATAGAAGATGGCGCCGAGCGGGGAGCCGCCGGTCGAGAGACCGAGGGCAATACCGAGCAGGATCGGGATCAGGGTACCGACGATCAGCGAGTCGCCAAGGCCGGCGAGCGGGCCCATGAGGCCGGCGCGGATGCCGTTGATGGCGTCGTCGTCGATGGCCTCGCCGTTTGCGCGAGCCTCCTCGAGGCCGGCGGTGACGCCGACAATCATGGTGCCGATCTGCGGCTCGGTGTTGAAGAACGCGGAGTAGGTCTGGAGGGCCTGCTTCTGCTCCTCGGGCGTGTCGTAGAGCTCCTCGACAATCGGAAGCATGGCGCACAGGTAACCGAAGGTCTGCATGTGCTCCTGCGAGAAGCAGGTCAGGTTGCCATAGGACCAGTTACGGAACGACTTGGCAAGCGTTTTCTTAGAGAGCTTTTTCTTCTCTGCCATTAGATGTCCTCCTCTTCCTCATCATCTGAGCCCGAGGCGATAGCTGCCTTGGGAGCGTTTGCGAGGTCGATCTTGAGCGAAGCGATCTCATAGTTGATCAGGGCGAAGAAGCAGCCGATGCCGGCAGCGGCGATCAGGTTGCAGCCCATAACAGCGGACAGGGTGAAGCCGAAGAAGAACGTCAGGAAGTCCGTGGGCTTAGAGATGACCTGCTTGAGCAGGATGGCGATACCGACGGTAGGCAGCAGCGAGCCGACGGTAAACAGCGTCTTCATCGCGATGCCGTCCATGGGCATGTAGGTCTTCATGAGGTCGACCATGGCGGTGCCGCCCATGGTGATGATGAACGTCGGGAGGAACGAGCAGACGATGTGACCGATCCAAGGCAGAACGTTGTTGACCAGGTAGAGCTTGTGGAGATCGCCCTTCTCGAGCCACTTCCAGCCCATGCCCTGCCACACCAGGTTGATGGTGGCGGTGCCATAGAAGAGCACAGTGCCGAGCGTGCCGACGGCGGCACCGAGGGATGCGGCCATGCCGGCAGCCTCAGCGGAGGCGGGATCGATGCCCGAGTTCTTGATGGCGAGGATCGCCAGCGGGATGCCGATATAGGACACGGCGCGGACGTCGGCGGAGACGGTTCCGCCGGGGGTCACGAGAGCGATGTAGACAACCTGGATGGCAGCGCCGACGAGGATACCCGTCTGCATATCGCCCATGATGATGCCGACGATGAGGCCGGCGACCAGAGGACGACCCAGAGTGTAGTTGCCGATCGTCGTGCCGCCCATGCCAGGCAGTGATGCCAGGCAGGCGAACAGGCCGAACAGCGCGGCTTGGAATGCATTGATTGCCATGCTTTCCCCTTTCTTTATTCCTCAGCCCCTTTCACCAAGGGCTGTAGATACCAAAATGCGGCTGGCACCTAACTAGAAGCCAAACTGACCGCGGAACTTGGGCCACTCACCGATGGACTTCTCCTTGATAAGGGCGAACTCGACCGTGTAACCGGCGTTGGTGAGATCCTCGAGCGCCTGGGCCTCTTCCTGCGTGATCGACTGGTTGTTGCCAAGCTTGGTGGTGCCGGGACGATCGTTGCAGGGACCGACGATGATGCGGTCCATGCCGGGCTTAAAGCCAAAATCGACGAGAAGTTCCTTCATGTCGAGCGGGTTCTTGGTGATCAGGAAGTACTTGGTGTCGGACTTGAGAACCTTCTCGGAGACCTCCTTGAAGTGCTCCTTGGTCCACACGAACGTCTTCTTGCCCGAGGCACTCTTGTAGGCCTCCTTGAGCACGGGGTTGGACGCTGCAGCGTCGTTGACGGCGATAAGACCGTCGCAGGGATACTCGAGGGCCCAACGGGTAACGGTCTGTCCATGGATCATACGGTCATCAATACGGATGAACGAAATCATGCGTTCTCCCTTTCTTTATCACCGGGGGTCTTTCCTCTTAACCCCCGCTCCATCACGAAAATTTGGGCGGATGCGCTGCCTAGATGTCGTCGTCCTCGTCGTCGGCGTCATCGGTCGGGACAACGAGCTCGGACATACCGTTCTTGCCCTCCTGCAGCATCATCTGCTTGAGGGAATCCAGGTCCATGGTGGCAAGCCCCATCATGGCGGTCATAGCCATGGGCAGATTCATACCGCCGAAGGCAATGGTGTGGGCGAGCAAACCCTTCTCGGCCAGCGTGTTCATGGCATTGGTGAGCGGCGATCCGCCCAGGATGTCACCAAGCAGGACAACCTCGTCATCGGCGGTAACGGGAGCGAGCATCGCCTTGACGTTCTCGACATACTCGTCAGCGCCCATGCCGTCCACGAGACTCGTCGACAAGATGTTCGGGGCGTCATTGCCGAGCATCTTGAGGACACTGTGCAGTCCGGGAGCGAGCGTTCCGTGACTGACCATTACCAGATACCGCATGCGGTCTCCTCTCGACCTGCCGTGTGTCGCACGGCTTTGCTTTTTGCTGAGATTATTGTTGCGCCGGGGCATGTTCGGTACAAGAAAATAGTTGCGAACGGCAACTATTCATCGGTTAACGGTAGCAACTATTTTTGTGCCTAAATTATTTTTTCTTCTAATTATTTTTAAAATAGCAGGTAGATTGCCTGATAAATGTTTTATGTTCCTTATGCACCATACATACCAGCAAGAATCGGGCCTGGCATCTCCGGTTTGCCCCGCAGTGTCAGACCATGTCACGTACGCCCACGACATGGAGGTACCCCATGGATATGATCTCGTTTCTCGCCTCCGAACCCTTCGACCGCAGCGGTGATACGCCGCTCTATGTCCAGCTTAAACATCGAATCGCTCTGCTTATCGCCAGCCAGGCGTTCGACACCAAGACGCCGCTGCCACGCGAGCTCGAAATCTGTGAGCGGCTGGAGTTATCGCGCGCGACCGTGCGCCGTTGCTTCCAAGATCTCGTCATCGAGGGGCGCGTGGTGCGCAAGCGCGGCCAGGGCACGTTCATCAAGCCCCAAACTTCAGCACCCGGCATCGACCTGGCCCTGAATTTCAGCGCGCGGATGCGCGAAGCGGGACGGGTTCCGAGCTCGCAGATTCTCGCCTTTTCAAGCATACCGGCCGTCCGCGGCATCGCCTCCGGGCTCAAAGTGCCCGAAGGGACACCCGTCTGGGAGATTCGCCGCCTGCGTCTCGCCAACGACAAACCCATGGAGCTCAACTACGTCTATATCCCCGTGTCACTTTGCCCCGAGCTCACGCGCAAAGACGTGGATGGCTCGCTCTACGCCTACATCGCGGAAAAGACCGGCATCCTGCCCGCAAGCGTCGATGCCGTCTACGAGACGGTCAACCTCGACAAGCATGAGGCGCGTCTTTTGGGACAGAACACCGGTAAGGCGGCGATGCGCATCGTGCGTTCGACCTACGACAAGACGGGAACCCCGTTCGAGGTAGGCGTGCTCATCAGCTGCGACGGTCAGGCAAAGCTGCACGTGCACATCGCCGCCGACAAAACAACCTTCACCGCCACAGCCCAATAAATCCAAAACGTGGGCGCCGTCGTTCAAACGAACGACGGCGCCCACACTCATTTTCTATTCAGCCCTAGTCATCGCACAAAGCCCCTTCGGCAGCACACGGTGCGGCCAAGTCACCGCAGGCCGGGGCGGGAGGCGGACCTTTCTCTCGGAAAACTTCGCGAAGCCCAGTTTCCGAGAGAAAGTGTCCGGCTGCCGCCCCGGCCGACCAGGTCACATTACACCGTGTGCTGCGGCAGGTCCTGCAGGGCGATGACGTCCATGCCCATGTCGTTGGCGCTGCCGTGACCCTGCTGGTCCTCACGCACCGCCTCGATGGCACTCACGTACGTGTTGGCGGCAGACATCGCGGTCACGCAGGTCACACCGCGTCGCACTGCCTCGGTGCGCAGCAGATAGCCGTCGCCGCGCGAGCCCGGACCGTACGGCGTGTTGATGATCACCGCGATCTTGCCATCGGCGATGAGGTCGCCGATGTTGGGGCGCTCGCCGTCGTGCGGGCCGCTAATCTTCTCCACGATCTCGCACGTCACGTTGCCTCCACGCAGCACGCGCGCCGTACCCTCGGTAGAGCAGATGTCAAAGCCCAGGTAACGCAGGATACGCGCGACCGAAAGGATATGACGCTTGTCGCGGTCGCACACGCTGATGAATACCTTGCCGCAACTCGGATCGGGCAGCTTGTAGTCGATTGCCAGCTGCGTCTTGGCGTATGCCTCGGGGTAGCTCTTGGCGATACCCATGACCTCGCCCGTCGACTTCATCTCGGGCCCCAGGATGACGTCGGCGCCCGGGAAACGACCCCAGGGCATGACGGCTTCCTTCATGCAGAACCAGTCCAGCTGACGTTCGTCGCTCGGCAGGCCCAAGCTCGCGATGGAATCGCCTGCCATGATACGCGCCGCGCATTTGGCCAGCGGCACACCGGTGGCCTTGGAGATAAACGGCACGGTACGGCTGGCGCGCGGGTTGGCCTCGATCACGTAGACGGTCTCGCCCTTGATGGCATATTGCACGTTGACCAGACCGCGGACTCCCAGCGCCATCGCGATGCGGCGCGTGGTCTCGCGGAGCTTCGCCTGCAGGCTCTCGCTAAAGCTGAACGGCGGGATGCAGGTCGCGGAGTCGCCGGAGTGAATACCGGCTTCCTCGATATGCTCCAGGATGCCGCCGATGTATACCTCTTCGCCATCGCACAGGGCGTCGACGTCGGACTCGATCGCACCCTCCAGGAAGCGGTCCAGGTACACCGGGTAGTCGGGGCTAATGCGCGCAGCCTCGGCCATGTAATCGCGCAGATGCTCGGCATCGTAGGCGATCATCATGCCGCGGCCGCCCAGCACATAGCTCGGGCGCACCAGCAGCGGATAGCCGATGTGCGCGGCCACGGCCTCGGCCTCCTCAAACGAGGTGGCCTGGCCCGCCGGCGGGTACATGATGCCCAGCTTGTCGAGCAGAGCGGCGAAGCGCTCGCGGTCCTCGGCAAAGTCGATGGCGTCGGGCTTGGTACCCATGATGTTCACGCCGCTCTCCTCGAGCATGCGCGCCAGCTTAAGCGGGGTCTGACCGCCGAGCGTCACCACGACGCCGTCGGGTCGCTCAACATCGATGACATCCATGACGTCCTCGTAGGTGAGCGGCTCAAAGTACAAGCGGTCCGAGGTGTCATAGTCGGTCGAGACGGTCTCGGGGTTGCAGTTGACCATGATGGTCTCAAAGCCGCGGGCCGCCAGCGCGTAGCTCGCGTGCACGCAGCAGTAATCGAACTCGATACCCTGGCCAATGCGGTTGGGACCGGCGCCCAGGATCATCGCCTTGGG
This sequence comes from Collinsella aerofaciens, assembly GCF_015557435.1. Taxonomy (GTDB): domain Bacteria; phylum Actinomycetota; class Coriobacteriia; order Coriobacteriales; family Coriobacteriaceae; genus Collinsella; species Collinsella aerofaciens_Z. The sequence goes on along the minus strand of NZ_JADNOH010000027.1, from coordinate 19,080 downwards.
CTTGTCCGCCGGCGTGGTCTCGTCGGGAGCCACGCACTTCTTGGCATCCGGACTCGTGCGGTAGATGTTCTCGTACGTCTTGTAGTGGTACTCCGTGGCGCTCGAGAACTCCGCAGCGCAGGTATCGACCGTCTTCATGCTGGGAACCACGCCCAGACCCTTGCGATAGGCGCGCACAAAGCGCTCGTCCGAGCCGGTCAGCGCGGCGATCTCGGCGTCGCTCGTACCGTACTGCTTGAGCAGGCGCATCGCGTCGGCGTCGATATCCTCCACACGCAGGCCGCGGATGCTCTCCTGGACCTGCACCATATCGTTGATACGGTTGAGGTACCACGGATCGATACCGCAGATGGCATGGATGCGAGCGATGTCCCAGCCACGGCGCAGGGCCTCGACCACAAAGAAGATGCGGTGCTCGGTCGGGGTTGCCACGGCCTGAGCGAGCTCGTCGTCGCTCAGCTTGTCGGCACCCTCCTTGCCACCGGCGCAAATGCCCTGATGTCCGTCCTCCAGCGAGCGCATGGCCTTGCCAAAGGCCTCCTCAAAGGTGCGGCCGATCGCCATGATCTCGCCCACGGCCTTCATGCGCGTGGTGAGCGTGGGGTCGGTACCCTTGAACTTCTCGAAGGCAAAGCGCGGCACCTTGACCACGCAGTAGTCAATCGTGGGCTCAAAGCAGGCGGGCGTTGCCTTGGTGATGTCGTTGACGATCTCGTCGAGCGTGTAGCCCACGGCCAGGCGAGCGGCGGCCTTGGCGATGGGGAAGCCCGTGGCCTTGGAGGCCAGTGCGGACGAACGGCTCACGCGCGGGTTCATCTCGATGACGATCAGGCGGCCGGTCTGGGGGTTCACGGCAAACTGCACGTTGGAGCCGCCGGTCTCGACGCCGATCTTCTCCAGAATGGCGAGCGACGCGACACGCATGCGCTGATACTCAAGGTCGGAGAGGGTCTGCGCTGGCGCCACGGTGATGGAGTCGCCGGTGTGCACGCCCATGGGGTCGAGGTTCTCGATGGAGCACACGATGATGCCGTTGCCGGCGTGGTCGCGCATGACCTCCATCTCATACTCTTTCCAACCCTCGATGGACTCCTCGACCAGCACCTCATGGGCAGGCGAGAGCTCAAGGCCCTGGCTCACGATGGAGACGAGCTCCTCGTGGGTATGCGCGATGCCGCCGCCGGCGCCACCGAGGGTAAAGCTCGGGCGCAGTACGCAGGGATATCCCACGCGCTCGGCGATAGCCTCGGCGTCGGCCACGCTGTAGGCATAGCCCGAGCGCGCGACCTCCAGGCCGATCTCGGCCATGGCCTCGTTAAAGAGTTTGCGGTCCTCGCCGCGCTCGATAGCGGCCAGGTCGCAGCCGATCATCTCGACGCCGTACTTGTCGAGCGTGCCGTCCTTTGCCAGCTCGACGGCGGCGTTCAGACCGGTCTGGCCGCCCAGCGTGGGCAGCAGCGCGTCCGGGCGCTCTTTCTTGATCACGCGCTCGATAAACTCGGCGGTGATAGGCTCAACATAGGTGCGGTCGGCCAAGCCCGGGTCGGTCATGATGGTCGCCGGATTGGAGTTGACCAGGATGACCTCAAAGCCATCCTCCTTGAGCACCTTGCAGGCCTGTGCGCCGGAGTAGTCGAACTCACAGGCCTGGCCAATGACGATAGGGCCCGAACCAATAACGAGGATGCGCTTGATGTCAGTACGTTTAGGCATGTTAGTTCTCCTCGGTCGCAGCGTTCTCGGACTCGGCGAAATTCCAGCCGGCGAGGCGGTCCTTCGCGGTGTCGATGTCCAGGTAGTTCTCCTCGCCGTCTATGAGTCGCGTAAAGGCGGTAAAGAGATAGTGGGCATCGGTGGGGCCGGGCGAAGCCTCGGGGTGGTATTGGACCGAGAAGCACGGGGCGTCGAGCAGCTGGATGCCCTCGGCGGTGCCGTCGTTGAGGTTCACATGTGTCAGGCGAATGCGGCCAAAGCGCTCGTTCATCACGACCGGCGCGATACCGCGGCGCACCCAGGCGCGCAGGTCGCCATCGGCCGCATGCTCGGTTTCGCCGCCGGAAAGCTCCGGAATCAGTTTGCCCAGACTGGGGAACAGCAGGCCAAAGCCGTGGTTTTGCGCGGTGATCTCCACGCGACGGCTCACCAGATTCATAACCGGCTGGTTACCGCCACGGTGACCGAATTTAAGCTTTTCCATTTGGGCGCCGCAGGCCAAGCTGATCATCTGGTGACCTAGGCAAATACCAAAGACCGGCACCTTGCCGATCAGCTGCTGCACCTGCTCGTAGGTCTCCACCACGGCATCGGGGTCGCCGGGGCCGTTGGACAAAAAGACGCCATCAGGATTCATGTCGAGCACCTGCTGGGCGGGCGTATCCCACGGCACGACGGTGAGGTCGCAGCCGGCACGGACCAGGCCCTCCAGAATACCGCGCTTCACACCGCAGTCGTAGGCGACCACTTTGTGACGGGCAGGAGCGGCAGCCGCAAGCGCAAAGCCATGCGTGGCAGGCAGGTCGGCGGCCACAAACTCGTGAGGCACGGGACAGCTCACGGTCTTGACCAGGTTCTCGCCCACCAGCGTGGGCGCTGCGTCCAGACGCTCGGCGAGCTCGTCGACGTCGAAGATCTCTGTCGAGATAATGCCCATCTTGGAACCATTGTCGCGCAGATGGCGCACCAGAGCGCGGGTGTCGACACCCTCGATAGCGACGATGCCGTGAGCGCGCAGGTACTCCGGCACGCTGACGGCCGAGCGCCAGTTAGAAGGCGTGGCGCACATGTCGCGAACGATCATGCCGCGCATAGCCGGAGCGCTCGCAGGGCGCACGGCGTCGCCGGGGAAGGCCGACTGGACATCGGTCTCGTCGATACCGTAATTGCCGATCTGCGGATAGGTCATGGTTACAATTTGGCCGGCATAACTCGGGTCGGTCATGACCTCAAAGTAGCCCTCAAGCGAGGTGTTGAAGCAGACTTCGCCGGTCGCGGTGCCCTCGGCGCCGCATGCACGTCCATAAAAAATGGTCCCATCCTCAAGATACAGGATACAGGGACCGCAGGTGCCCTTGCTGGTTTTGGCCAGCATACGCTGGCAAAGCTCGCTGGGCGCGAAGGTGCGGGCGGCAGCGCCCGCGGTATGGTTGTTCGCCATAATTCTCCTTCCCGGTCTCACAGGACCGGCTTAAAGGTGTGTAGTTAGGCCTCGCGGTATTGTAACCGCAAGCATGCCTCATGGCGTTAATTTCATCGAAATGTTTACGAAATGATAATTATGACTTTCTATGCATAATGATTTTTCTGGGACGGGGATTAAAAATCATCCCGCGGGGCTTGTGGCTCACACGGGATGATGGCGTCTTATTTTTTCTTGTCCTGTTCCAGCAGATCGGACGGTGAACGATCGGGCTTGCCGCCGCGGAAAATCTCGCGGCCATGCAGACGATGCTCCAGGTCACGTTCGGCCTTTTCCTCGTCAATCTTGGTCTGGCTCACCACCTGGTCCTCGATCAGCGACGAAACCGAGTTCACCTGTTTTTGAATGCGCTCGGCAATGGTGTCGTCCATGCTTACGATGCGCATCTTCCAGTCGATACTCGTGGCGTTGGATGAGCTCTTGGTCCACACAAACGTCAAAATGGCGCTCTGATGACCCCGCGCGGGGAACATGCCAAAAAAGGAATCGTGCTGAATGTTGCTATCCTCGTCGATATAGGCGTGAACGTTATACACCACGCGGTCAATCTTGTCGTTGAGCAGGGCGTTGGTCGCAAGCGCCGCGGCCTGGATCTGCCCGTTGGACAGCAGCTCGAGCTCATTGGCAGACGATGTGTCCAACACCGTCACCTCGACCGTGCCCGTACGCTCATCAGCTTCATCGACGGTAAAGTCGAGCGGGAACTGCGTAAAGCCGTTGCCCCACTCAAGGCCGCCCTTGAGCGCGGTCGAGACGGTATCCACCGAAACGCTCTCGGACAGGTTGGCGGTATTCAGACGGCGCATCACGCCGTAGCCGATCTGCATGCCCACGATCAGCACCAGAATACCGATGACCACGGCCATCGCGGTCTTCGTAATGGTATGGCTCACCTGCGAGCCCGAAGGATCGTCCTCGGACAGCGGGTCGATATGTTTTGCCTGGCTCGCGCGGTCCTCACTGCGCAGCTGCGCTAGCGCCGCTTTGTCACCGCGCTTGGCCGCAACCTCCTTCTCACGCATGCGCTCGGTTCGCTTTTTGGCAAGCGTGGGATCCAAGACACCGGATGCATCGATTTCGGAGAATAACTCCGTCACTTCTTCCGGAGTCAAAGGGTTCTTGTCAGCCATAAACTTCCTGTCATATCAATCAGTCGAGCTCGTGCGCACGCGCACCTTCGAACTGCATTCGATAGTAACGGGCATAGGTGCCACCATGGGCGAGAAGCTCCTCGTGCGTGCCACGCTCCACAACGCGACCATGCTCAACGGTCGCAATCTCATCGGCATGCTTAATGGTCGAAAGACGATGGGCAATGATAATCGTGGTGCGGCCGCGTGCCAGCTCTTCGAGTGACTCCTGCACCGCCTCCTCGCTCTCGTTATCCAAAGCACTCGTCGCCTCGTCCAAAATCAGGATCTTAGGATTCTTGAGAAACACACGCGCGATGGCGACGCGCTGTTTCTGTCCGCCCGAAAGACGGCTGCCGCGCTCGCCCACCACGGTGTCGTAGCCCCGTGGAAGCGACTCGATAAAGGCATCGATGTTGGCGCGACGGGCGGCCTCGGCGATCTCTTCAGCCGTAGCGCCCGGCTTGCCGTAGGCGATGTTCTCGCCGATTGTTCCGTCAAACAGGTAGACATCCTGCTGCACCAGGCCGATGGCGCGGCGCAGGCTCTGCTGCGTCACATCGCGCACGTCCTGGCCGTCGATGCTAATGGATCCGGCAGCCACGTCATAAAAGCGCGGCAGCAGCGAACAGGTCGTGGACTTGCCACCGCCCGAAGGGCCAACCAAAGCGATGGTCTGCCCGGGCTTGATGGACAGATTCATATGGTCGATAACGGGACGCTCGTCGGCATCACCCTCGCCCAGCTCAACGTCCTCGTAGTTAAAGCACACATCGTGATAATCCACGGCGCCGGCGGTCACCTGCAGATCCGTGGCGCCCGGCTTGTCCTGGATATCCGGCGCGGTCGAGAGCACCTCGTCCATACGCTTAAAGCCAGCGATGGCCTTCTGATACATTTCGGCCGAATTGACGAGCGTCTCGAGCGGCGTGCAGAACAGCGAAATGTAGAGCGCGAAGGTTGCCATATCGACCGCCTGCAGCTGACCCTGGGCAACGAGCCAACCACCCAGCAGCACCACGATCACGTACAGCACGCCCGAGAGCAGGCCATACGTCGCAGTATAGACGCCCATGGCGTGATACATGTTTTCCTTGGACGAAAGGTAGCGGTCGTTAGAGGCACGGAACTTGGCACGCTCGGTCTCCTCATTGGCAAAGCTCTTGACCACGCGCATGCCCGCCAGCGAATCCTGCAGCTGTGCATTGATGCCACTGATTTTTTTGCGATTGTCGCTAAAGACCTCGCGCATGCGCATGTTCTGCCAAAACATGATGACCGCAAACGCTGCTGTCACCGCAGCCATGGCAAGCGCCAGCACCGGAGCGATGGTAAAGAGGATCACAAACGAGCCGATAATCTCGATGCCGCAGATGATGATCCACTCGGGCACGTGATGCGCCGCCTCGCAGATATCGAACAGGTCGTTGACCACGCGGCTCATCATATCGCCCGAGCTGTTGCGGTCGAAGTACGCAAAGCTAAAGCGCTCATACTGGTCGAACAGGTCCTCGCGCATCTTGGACTCCATGCGCGCGCCCATCACGTGACCCCAATAGCTCACAAAATAGCGGCAGGCGCAACGGATGACATACATCAGCACCAAACCCACCGCGATCATACCGAGCGCCTGCATAATGGCAGCCTGACCCTGGGTAAACAACCCGCCGGTCAGATTGCGCAGAATAATAGGAAACGCAAGGTCAATGGCAGCAAGCACCAGAGCACAAACAGTATCAGCAACAAAAAGCCCCATCTGGGGCTTGTAATACGAAAGAAACCTTTTAAACATGCAATCCTCGAAGAGAAATAAATAGCGTGAGAAATCCGGTTGAACCGGTCAGGCTGAAAACAAAGCGTCCCAACAAGCATAACGCCGATGTTCTGGCAGCGTCAGCGAAAACGTCCCTGAGCGAGCAAGGTGCCTTGAAAGAGGAACGACGCGTACTTCGGTACGCGAGCGACGATTGAAAGGCAGATTGCCGCTTAGGGGCGTTTGCAGCGTCGACTCGTTACGCGGTTTGGTAAAACCGCGTAACCTAGAGCTCGGCTCCGCCCAAGCGGTGCGCGATGCTATCGCAGGCCAAGGCGCCCACGACGGTCTTGGCGTCTTCGATCTTGCCGTCGAGTACGGCGTCGATCAACTCGTGCAGCGGCACCAGGTCCACGTTGACAAACTCGTCATCATCGGGGTTGGGCGCGTCGAACTCGAGCTTGGTAGCCAGGTAGATATGAATGATCTCGTCGCAGAAGCCGCAGGTCGTGACAATCGACGTCAAAAAGCGAATGCGACCGGCCCTAAAGCCCGTCTCCTCGTGCAGCTCACGCTTGGCGCAATCAAGCGGATCCTCGCCCGGGTCGAGCTTGCCGGCGGGAATCTCGACTGTTACGCGGTCGATGGCAGTGCGGTACTGACGCACCAGCACAATCTTGCCGCTCTCGGTCAGCGCCACCACGGCCGCCGCACCCGGATGACGAATGATGTCGCGGGCGCTGCGGTGGCCGTTGGGCAGCTCCACCTCAAGACGGTGGACGTCGAGGATCTTGCCCTTCCAGGCGCACTCCTCCGAAAGAATCTTCTCGTGCAGCTCGGCATCGTGCGGGTCGTCATCGCCCAGCACCAGCACCGGCTCGTCAGCGACCTCGCCGCCAGGCTCGCCCTCGGCGTGCCCATACACGCGGCTGTCCTCCTCGACGATCTGCGCATCCACGAGCTCTTCGTTCTTCTCGTCCATCCATCTCATTCCTCTCGGACTTTAGGCATCCCAGGCGTCGCGGCCGCGCAGCGCGCGCAGGCCGATGTCGTGACGCAGGGTCTTGCCCTCAAAATCAATCTTCTCGCAGGCCTCGTAGGCAAGGTTGCGAGCGTTCTCGAACGTGTCGCCCAGAGCGGTCACGGCAAGCACGCGGCCACCATTGGTCACGAGCTGGCCGTCCACCACGGCAGTGCCCGCGTGGTACACGGTCACGTTCTCCATGGCCTCGGCATCGGCGATACCGGTGATGACCTTGCCCTTCTCGTAGCTGCCGGGATAGCCCGCGCTCGTCAGGACAACGGCCACGGCCCACTCGTCACGCCAGTCGAGCTCAATCTGATCGAGCTCGCAGTTGGCGCAGGCGAGCATGACCTCGACCAGGTCGTTCTTAAGGCGCGGCAGCACGACCTGCGTCTCGGGATCGCCAAAGCGGGCATTGAACTCCAGCACCTTGGGGCCGGCAGGCGTGAGCATAAAGCCGCCGTACAGGCAGCCGCGGTAGTCGATACCCTCGGCAGCGAGCTCTGCCACGGTCTGCTCCATGACCGCCACCATGGTGGCGTGCTCCTCGTCGGTCACGATGGGCACCGGGCTGTAGACGCCCATGCCGCCGGTGTTGGGGCCCTTGTCGCCCTCGAGCGCGCGCTTGTGGTCCTGCGAGGTGGCCATGGGGCGCACGGTCTTGCCGTCGGTAAAGGCCAGCAGCGAGCACTCGGGACCAACGAGCATCTCCTCGATGACCACGGTATTGCCGGCATCGCCAAAGGTGCCGCCAAAGCACTCGCGCACGGCCTCCTCGGCCTGCTCAAGTTCGGTCGCCACGATAACGCCCTTGCCCGCGGCAAGGCCGTCGGCCTTCACGACCAGCGGAGCGCCCTGCTCGCGCACGTAGGCGAGAGCCGAAGCCTCGTCGGTAAACGAACCATAGGCTGCCGTCGGGATACCGGCGCGCTCCATGAGCTGCTTGGAGAACAGCTTGGAACCCTCCATCTGGGCGCCCTCGGCACCCGGGCCAAAGCAGGGAATACCTGCCGCGCGCACGGCGTCGGCCACGCCCGCCACGAGCGGAGCCTCGGGGCCAATTACCACGAGTCCGCATCCGTGGCTCTGCGCAAACGCCGCCACGGCCGCAGGATCGCAGTCGTCGAGAACAACGTTCTCGCCGCAGCTCGCGGTGCCGCCGTTACCCGGCGCAATGTAGAGCTTGCCGGCGCGCGGTGATGCTGCGAGCTTAGCTGCCAAAGCATGCTCACGGCCGCCGCTGCCCAACAACAGGATGTCGATGGTTTGAGTGTCCGCCTTCAAGGGTGCCTCCTCTATGGATGAATGGCCCGCTCCGCGCGAGCCCTTTGCAAGCAAATATACCCCTCGGCCGCCCGTCCGGGCTGCAAAGGGGTATATCGCAATAACCAAATAGTCCCGATTACTTCCAGAATCGGTTGATGATCTGCTCGCGACCAGCGCCAACGCCAATAAACGTCACGCGGGTGTGTGCCAGATCCTCGATAAACGCCACGTAGTCCTGAGCCTCTTGCGGCAACTCGTCAAAGCTGCGGCAACCGGTGATGTCGCACTTCCAGCCGGGAAGCTCCTCGTAGATGGGCTTGGCATGCTCAAAGCGCACCTGATGCTCGGGCACGCTGGTGTAGCGCTCTCCATCGACGTCGTAGGCCACGCACACCTTGATGGTGTCGAAGGCCGAAAGCACGTCGAGCTTGGTCACGGCGATGTCGGTGAGGCCGTTGACGCGCGAGGCATAGTTGGCGATAGGGCCGTCAAACCAGCCGCAACGACGACGGCGACCGGTGGTCACGCCGTACTCATAGCCCTCCTCGGTCAGCGTGTGGCCGGCCTCGGACTCATAGGAAAGCTCGGTGGGCATGGGGCCCGAACCGACGCGGGTGATATAGGCCTTCATGACGCCCAGCACGCGGTCGACGTTCTTCATGCCCACGCCGGAGCCGATGATGGCGCCGCCGGCGGTGCAGTTGGAAGACGTCACGTACGGATAGGTGCCGTGGTCGATGTCGAGCAGCGTCGCCTGGGCGCCCTCAAACAGCAGGTCCTTGCCCTCATCGATCATGTTGTTGAGCAGCAGGCTCGTCTCGGTGATGTAGGGGCGCAGGCGCTCGGCCATGGGCAGGTACTCGTCGCAAATCTGGTCCACGGTGTAGGTGGGCAGGTTGTAGATGAGCTCGAGCTCAGGGTTCACGCGGGCGAGAGCGGTCTCCAGCTTGTCGCGGAACAGTGCCTCGTCCAGCATGTCCTGCATGCGCAGACCAATGCGGGCCATCTTGTCCTGATAGCACGGACCGATACCGCGCTTGGTGGTACCGATGTTCTTCTTGCCGAGCTTCTGCTCAAAGGCACCATCCAGATCGATGTGGTACGGCATGATGACATGCGCATTGCCGCTAATCTTGAGGTTCTTGGTGGTGATGCCGTCGGCCTCGAACATGTCGATCTCCTCAAGGACAACCTTGGGATTGACGACGCAGCCGTTACCGATCACCGACACGTGGTCGGAATACATGATGCCGGAGGGCACCTGGTGCAGGCCGTACTTCTTGCCGTTGACGACGATGGTGTGGCCGGCGTTGTTGCCTCCCGAGTAGCGCACGACGGCATCGAAGTCGCCGGCGACCAGGTCGCAGATCTTACCCTTGCCCTCATCGCCCCACTGGGCACCGACCAAAACGGTTGACGGCATGTTTACTCCTTACATTCATGGACTGTCTACGCGCCACGCCGGCACGCAGAAGCACAAAACATTCCCAGTATACCCGTGCAACGGGCGCCTGTCCTACTCCTCGGCATGTGCCCCATCAAGCTCATAGAACTTGGTGGATGCCGGCAGGAACATCAGGTCGACGTCGCCGATCGGGCCCGAACGGTTCTTGGCCACGACGATACGCGTAACGCCCTCGTCGGGTCGATCGTCGCGCGAGGCTTCGGCCTCGTCGGCGGAGCGGTCCAAGAACATAACGATATCGGCGTCCTGCTCGATGGAGCCCGATTCACGAAGGTCGGAAAGCTGCGGGCGCTTGCCGGTACGGGATTCGACCTGACGCGAGAGCTGCGACAGCGCGATGAGCGGGATCTTGAGCTCCTTGGCCATGATCTTCAGACCACGCGACATCTCGGAGACCTCGACGGTACGGCTCTCGGAGCGGCGTCCCGGCGGAGGACTCACCAGCTGCAGGTAGTCCAGGATGATGATGGCCTTCTCCTTGTTGTGGAGCATGCGGCGGCTCTTGGCGCGAATCTCGGTCACCGTGGTGCCGGGCGTATCGTCAATCAGAATATCGAGCTTGGACAAGGTCTGCGTGGCCTCGTTGATATTGGCCCACTGCTCGGGGCTAATGCGGCCCATGCGGAAGTCACTGATCGAGATCATGGCGTAGGCGCAAATCAGACGCTGGGCAATTTCCTTGCCCGACATCTCCAGAGAGAAGAAGCCGACGGTATAACCGGCAGCGGCGGCGTTGAGCGCCAGATTCAGGGCGAACGACGTCTTACCCACAGCAGGGCGGGCGCCGATAATGATGAGCTGACCCTCGCGAAAACCCATGAGCATGCGGTCGAGCGACGGGAAGCCCGTGGGCACGCCCGCAGCCTGGCCACCGGCCTGGCACACTTCCTCGGCCTCGTTATAGGCCTCGACCATAAACTCGGTCAGCGTCTTATAGCTCGACTTGACCTCGCGTGCCGTGACCTTGAGCAGCTTGCTCTCGGCTAGCTCCACGACCTCTTTGGTGTCGGTGGGGGCGTTATATGCCAGCGCGTTGATCTCGTTGGTGGCGCCGATCAGCTCACGCAGCATCGAATCACGGCGAACGATGGCGGCATGGTGCTGCCAGTTGACGAGCGACAGAGTCTGACCCATCAACTCCAAAATGTACGCTTCGCCGCCCACGGCATCGAGCTTGTTGATGCTTCGCAGGTAATCGATCAGCGAGATGGAGTCGATAGGAATGCGGCTGTTGTACATATCGACCATCGCGGTATAGATGGTCTTATGAATGGGCCGGTAGAAGTCATCGGGCTGCAGCTCGACCTGGGCCTCTTCGACCACCTCGGGCGATAGCAGCATAGCGGCCAGTACATTGGCCTCTGCATCTTGGTTTTGGGGAAGACCCAACTTTGAGCCGCGGTCCTCAACCGTCAGCCCGGTCTCCCTATCGTCATATGCCATGAGCATCCTCATTCATATCGCTTGCGAGCATCCATAGTATCAGCCACGGTCCCAAAACGCGCCGCGCGCCGCCAATCATCACCGAACCAAGCGGATGAACGATCCTGTATATAGGACTTCGACGCAACGTTCACCATGACACTCACTCAGCGCAAAAAAACAAAAGGGCGCCCTGGTTTCCCAGAGTGCCCTTCTTAGAACAAGATTGTTGCGTTGCAGCAAATGCTACTCGGCAGCAGCCTCAGTCTCGACCTCGGCGGTCTCGGCCTCGGCGACCTCAGCGGCCTCCTCGACCTCAGCCTCGGCAGCGAGCTCCTCGGCGGTAACGCCGACGAGAACGACAACCTCGGCCTTGATCTCGCGGTACAGCGAGATGGCAACGGTGTGGGCACCGGCAACCTTGATGGGCTTACCGAGTTCGACGCGCTTGCGGTCGATGTCCATACCGAGCTGAGCCTTGATGGCGTCAGCGATCATGGCGGCGGTAACGGAGCCAAAGAGGATGCCCTCGTCGCCGACCTTGACGTCAACGGTGACCGTCTTGCCCTCAAGGGCAGCCTTGGTCTCGTTGGCGGTAGCCAGACGGACGGCCTCGCGCTTGGCGATGTTGTTGCGACGCTCGTCAAGCTGCTTGAGGTTGCCCTTGGTAGCGGCAACAGCGAGCTTCTTGGGGAACAGGAAGTTCTCAGCGTAACCCTGAGCGACCTCTACGACGTCACCCTCGCCGCCCTTGCCCTTGATTTCATCGAGAAGAATAACCTTCATGATGCGTCTCCCTTCTTAGCCGCGGTCGCGGTTGCCACGAGAGGAAACCACGGGGACGGTGTACGGCAGGAGAGCCATCTCGCGGGCGCGCTTGATGGCGTTGGCGATGTCATGCTGATGCTGCGTGCAAGCGCCAGTGACGCGACGGGGCTTGATCTTGCCACGGTCGGTCATGTACTTACGGAGAAGCTGAGTGTCCTTATAGTCGATGAACTCAGTGTTCTCCTTGCAGAACTGGCAGTACTTACGACGCGGCTGACGTGCAGAAAAATCATTAGCCATGTCAAAATACCTTTCATTTGGCAACTTCGGCGAACCGAAGCCGCCTCTCACTCAAAAATAGGTGAACAACCCTTAGAACGGGATGTCCTCATCGTAGACGTCGACCGCGGGCGGCGTGGCCACCGGTGCGGCAGGACGTGCTGCGGGCGCGGGAGCTGCGGGGGCGTAACCGCCCTGATCGTAGCCACCCTGGCCACCACGGGAGCTCATAAACTCGATCTCATCGACGATGACCTCAAGCTTGCTCCGGCGCTGGCCGTCGCGCTCCCAAGAGCTGTAGCGCAGCTTGCCCTCGATCGCGACCTTGTTTCCCTTTGCCAGGAAACGGCTCACGGCCTCGGCGCGGGTGCCGAACATAGTGCAGTCGACAAAGTTGGGATAGTCCTCCCACTCGCCAGTCTGCGCGTTGCGGCGACGATCGTTCACGGCGACGCCAAAAGACAGAACCTGGGTTCCGCCGGCGGTGGCGCGCAGCTCGGGATCGCGGGTGAGGTTACCGGTGATGTTCACTCGATTGATGCTCATAACTCACTACTTCCTCTTGGGGCACAAGCCCAGTCCAAAACGACAGTCTTACTCCTGGTCGTCGCGACGGACGATCATGTGGCGGACCACAGCGTCGGTGATGCGCAGGACGCGATCAAGCTCGGCGATCTGGGTAGGATCTGCGTGGAAGTTGATGAGGGTGTAGTCACCATCGGTGAGGTCGTTGATCTCGTAGGCGAGCTTGCGCTTGCCCCACTCGTCAACGGAGTCGACCTTGCCAGCGCCCTCAGCGATCGTGGTATCGATACGCTTCATAACAGCGAGACGAGTCTCGGGGTCGAGCGACGGGTCAACAAAGAACAGCAGTTCATAAGCCTTCATATTGTCACCTCCTCTGGGCAAATGTGGCTTCAGGTCGTGAAGGTGCGCCTGAAGCAGGAAAAGACTTGGTAATAATATCTTTCAACCTCCCAAGCCGCAAGAATATGCAGCTACAACCTCATGACCTCCACATATGCCCATGCTCGCACCACGTTTCATGCGCATTCCAACCAAATGCCGACCAAGAGCTTGACGGATTTGTGGACAAGATACGGTGCCGCGGGGACAAGCTGAGCCAAGCCGCAGGTCAACGGGCACAAGGCTGTGGTCGCAAAATGCATACCAGTGGTCCACAGCACCACCCAAAGATTTTTAAATTCATTGCCAAGTCGCTTATGAATACCCCTTTTGAACAATTGAGTTGATCAACCACGCTGGTCGGAAGCCGTTTTTTGGCACCTCAAACCCCACTGCAACGCCAAACGCGGCCGAGCGTTTTAAAAAATGCCAACTTTTCTGTTTGCACTTTGCGATTCCTCGTGTATACTGACTTTCGCATTTAACGGAGAGTTGTCCGAGTGGCCGAAGGAGCACGATTGGAAATCGTGTAGGCGTCAAAAGCGTCTCCAGGGTTCAAATCCCTGACTCTCCGCCAGTTAATTCCAAAGCAGGCCTTCGAGCCTGCTTTGTTTTTACCCCACGCGGAGGGGTGGCAGAGTGGTTGAATGCGGCGGTCTCGAAAACCGTTTGGCCTGTATAAGGTCACGAGGGTTCGAATCCCTCCTCCTCCGCCATTTTGGTTGAGAAAGCTCCCGAAAACGGGGGCTTTTTTGTTTAGAGTCCCTTACAAGCAAATACGGCGGAGGAGAAGGGATTCGAACCCGCCCCTCCCTCAAAAACATGTACATCACCCTCCAAAAACGACATTTTTCGGCATCTTTGAAGGCTGATGTATATGTTTGGTACCCATGACCGTTCCCAGTCCCGACCGTTTACCGAGCAATAGGGTCACCACGCCCGCCAACCATGTACTATGTACGGGCATTGTCCAAATCCGTAATCCAAAGGACCCCATCTTGCCCGTCGTCGCCGCTATAACCGTTACCTCACACGCCACGGATGCCATGGTCGCCATCCCGTTTTGGCTCGAAATGTTCGCCGTCGTCGCGGCTTCAATCTCGGGCGTGTTGGTCGCGCGCGAGCACAAACTCGACCTGGTGGGTGCAGTTGCGCTCGCCGTGGTCTGTGGCTTGGGCGGCGGTCTTTTACGCGACATGACGCTGCAGGTGGGCAACGTCTACATCCTCAACCAGCCAATGGCGCTGCCGCTTTCCATTGCCACGGCAGCCATCATCTACATTTTCCCGGCAATCGTCGACAAACCCGAAAAACTCATTCCCCTGCTCGACATCATCTCAGTCGGCATCTACGCCGCCACCGGAGCAGACAAGGCACTGGTCTACGGCTTTGCGCCGGCGGTGTGCATCATGATGGGCTTTTTCACCGCGGTGGGCGGCGGCATGCTGCGCGACAGTTTTATGGGCGTGGTACCGGGCATTTTCCAGCGCACCAACTTCTATGCCATCGCAGCCATCGCCGGCTCGGCGAGCTATGTATGCCTTGTCATGAGCGGCGTCGTCAGCAACATCACCGCGTTGATCGTATGCGTTGCGGTAACCATGGGGCTGCGCTGGCTGTCGCTGCGTTTTGACATCAAAAGCCCCACCGAAGAGGACATCGCGCGCTTTTTGCACCACAAAAAGTAGATTGCGCGGGCTCATCCTTCGAAATGCAACCGAGAGGTTCTTTTAGAGCGCCCACGCGTTGGGTACCCTGTTAGGTGCATATCGAGCATCTGACGAAGGATTCACTATGCCCCACAATCAATTCCCGTCGACCCAACGCCGTAAAGCGTGGGGCCGCATCACCATCCTATTCGCACTCATCGCTCTGGCGCTCACCGCACTTCCCGCTACGGCTCTTGCCGGCACGGACACCGCAGGCAACGTACTTGCGACCGACAATGACGCCACTCCGTCCGGCGTCGAAGGTGACCTGTACTGGGCAGGTCAGAGCCTCAACCTGGACGATACCTCCATCGACCGCGATATCATCGCCGCGGGCGATACCCTCTCGATCCGCGGCTGCACGGTGGGCGGTGCCGTCCGTCTGGCGGCACGCACTATCGATATCGCCAAGACCACGGTTGATGGCAGCGTCACGGTGGTCGGTCAGCACGTTGTGCTCAACACCGACAGCTCTGCCAACTGTCTTTACGCGGTGGGCGAGACGGTTGCCCTGCGCGGCTCTACCAAGTCGGCAGCGCTTGCAGGCGACACGGTGACCATCGATGGCACCGTCGAGGGCGATGTCGAGGTTTGGGCCGACAAGCTCATCCTGGGCAAGAACGCCCACATCACCGGCACCGTGAACGCGCACGTCTCCGAGGACCCCGAGCGCGCCGCGGGAGCCGAGGTCGGCGCGCTCAAGATCGACCGCATCGAGAACGAAGATACTTCCACCGCCAACGATGTCATCGGCGGTATCGTCGCCGCGGCCCTCTCGACCTGCTTTGTCGCTCTGCTGCTCGAGCTCGTCTTTCCGCGCGCGACCGCCGGCGCCGCCGGCATGCTCCACCAGCGTCCCATGCCTCTGTGGGTGAGCGGTCTTCTGGGTGCGATTGCTATCGCCCCCGCCGTCCTACTGCTGATTATCTCTATCGCAGGTCTGTCGCTTGCCGGAGCCCTCTTGTGCGGCGTTATCGGCATCGCGTTGGTGTCGAGCGCCTTCGCGGGCTGCGCCATTGCCCGCATGGTCGGACACAACCAGAACCGCTACGCCATGGCAGCCGTGGGCGGCGTAATCGCAGGTGCCCTCACGGGGCTTCCCCTCGTAGGCGGCTTCATCAGCGGCGCGGCCTTTGTCCTTATGCTCGGCTACGTTATCCAGACCATCTGGCGCAACGCCCACCTCAAGCCGCAGCAGCCGGCTAACACGCCAGAACTCCCCACCGCTTAGCCGCCAAACCCCATAAAGGGGACAGGCACCTTTATGGTGGTGCAAAGGGGTCAGGTTGCTTTGCACCAACAAACGAAGCGGGGCACCCGATCGCATCGACCGGGTGCCCCGCTTTTTCATATCTCGTGTTGATATTCGAGGCGAACAGCTACTCCTCAGAACCGTCGTCGCGCTTACGACTACGGATGAGGTGCGCCACGCCAATGCACAGCAGCGCGCCGCCAGCAATCCAAGTGAAGGTCACGCCGTTGAGACCGGTCAGCGGGAGTTTGATCTGTTTGGTATTGCCGACGGTGATGTTGATTACGCCATCTGCAGGATTGGTGGCGCTGTCACCATTGACGTTCAGCTTGTTGTCGCCGGCGGTCTCGTCAAGCTCGCCTAAGACAACATCGCTACGGGGGGAATCGAGACTAGCGCCGATCGTTTTCACATTCATGGTGCCGTCAGTGGAATACTCCGGAGTGATAGTAAAGGTGAAGTGTTCTGCGGCGGTGTACTCTTTGTTGCTGCCGGGAGCCTTGATCTCGGTTACCTTGTAGGAGCCGGCGTCGAGGCCGGAGGAGGTGATCATGCCGTTATTGTCGGACGTGAACTTCACACAATCAGGAAGGTTTTCGACGCTAGTGTCGCTAGGGACGTCCACGAGCTGGCCAGCGACGACGTTGCTGCCCCCAAATTCTCCCGCCGTTGAAGCGACGTACTTGCCCATGGTGTTCACATCAGCAGACTGGATGGTGAAGACGGCGCCCTCAAGGCCCTTCTCGGTGCCCTGGTCGACCTTCTTGAGATTGAGCCTGAACGCAAAGTCGGCGACGGTGTGCTCAATCGTCTTGCCCGTGCCTTGGGCATGCGGATTATTGGAGTACTCGAGCGTAACGGTGTTGGGGTTGCCGCCCTTTTTGGGTTTACCAGACTCATCCTTAGCGTTGCCAATTACAGCATTGCCATTGAGCTTGGCCCTATAAAAGACAACAATCTGGGTTTGATCATTTATGCCCGCAACGTCCTTGAGGCCGTTATCAGTTTCATCAACCTTGAACTCGACCGTAAGAGTGTTGTTATTGCTGGCATCAGGTTTCGTTACGTAGTAATTGGTCCCATCGATTGGGGTATAGGTAGAGCCGTTCAGCGCATATACCTCAGCAGATCCATCAACGTATTCAAGGCCGTTGGAAAGCTCGTCGGTAAACTTGTACGCATAGCTATCGTAAGTAGCATAGTTGCTGGCAACCGAACCGGTAAGCTTGTAGTTGACCTCCTGGCCGATTTGGGAATCGGCGATATCCTTCCATTTTTTGGAAGTCTTGATGTTAACGCCATCAGCATCAGCATCGGCGTCATCGAGGATTTCCTTTTTGACGGTGGGGACACCCTTCTTAGGCTCCGCATTCACATCGGCTCCGCCGACGATGGCGAAAATCGGCGAGGTGTAGGCATCCGTGTTGCCAGTAGTCGTGTTGGCGGTGTCGCTAACGCCCGCAGTCACAAAGAGCCAGTAGCCGGCAGACAGCGTGGAAAATTTACCATCAGACGAATTTATCCAGCCAGTAGCCTCATTGACTGTGGTTAATTTCTCAAGCGCCTTGGCAATCTTGTCGAGCGCGCTGTCGGCATCGACCTTGAATCCTTTGCCAGCATTACCAGCAACTATTCCAGCAATGTAGTCTGCCCAATCCTGAGCTGTGGCGCCTTCACCAGGATTATTGGTGTCTTCAGCAAAAACGCCTTTAACAGCATTCTCAACCTCAGGAGTCGCCCACTGGATGTCGGACAGCGTCTTTTCGTGATCCTCAGTCCAAGCTCCATTCTCATCTGCAACGCCATCGCCATCCGCATCAGCCTTACCCTGCGTTACCGTGGCCTTGAAAATCTGGATACCCTTAAACGAGGTGCCGGCATAGGTGTTCTCAGCAATGGTCACGTTGCCGGTCGTCGTCGCCGTCGGCACATAGTTTGCGGCGGTTCCGCCCTCAGCAAGCGCCATGCTCACGGGTGCCATGACTCCGCCGAAGCTCAGGGCCGCCGTGAGGCCGGCGGCTACTGCCAGGCGGGCGATGTTCTTGGTTGTCTTCATGTTTGGCCCTCTTTCTTGGAGAGTTCTCTAGTAACTTTTTCAAAACCAATGATCATCAGGTCGGTAGACCTGTGCGTCACTCGCTACGGAGGCAGTACGCCATTGAGCAAGGGGGGGGGACAATTATTTTTCACGGCGACCTCCTCCCCGCCTGATGACGAGCGCGACAACAATAGCCGCCACTCCGATGGCAGCCAAAGCCGCCACCAGAACCAACGTTCTATCTCCCGTCGAGGGCATAAAGCCTCGACTCACTTCTTTAGATGGGGTGTTGAGCACCGACAGCTCAATCGAGCCCGTCCCGGCATCGGCGGTATCAACCCGCAGAGGGCTTTCGGCCGACACGGTCACTTTGGACTTCGCGGCTGCCACCTGTTTAACGTCCAATCCCTCGGACGTAACCGTTACCGTTCGTTTGCCCTCAAAGGCGGTGTAGCCCTTGGGTGCCGCGATTTCCTCGACGGTATAGACGCCCGCGTCCACGCCGGTCAATTCCACATGGCCGTCCGCGCCCGTGGTGACACAAGCGTCGGCATCCGTCGACCACGAGCCATCAGTCGTTAGGATGCGCCCGCGGTCATCGATGATGCGTAGCTTGGCGCCCGCAAGCGGTTTATCGTCCGAGCTTGAGCGCTTGATCAGACTGAGTCCCCAGGTGTAGGCGCACGCATCGTCGCTCGGCGTGCGGGTGAATCCGGCGTCGCCGGACTGGTCGGCGAGGGGAGATCGCGGATAGCGCAGGTAGACCTCGTTGGGGTTGCCCTTCGCGATGCCGTGGTTGCATGCGCTGCTGAGCGGTGCGTTGTACACGGCGACCACGCGGGCGCCCGCGGTGAAGGCGTCGGCCCCGCCGA
>NZ_JADNOH010000026.1 GCF_015557435.1 Collinsella aerofaciens | reverse complement strand
CGTGCGCCTACGGACCTTAAACCGAACCTCATACGAGTCAAAAAACGCGATGACGGATGAGTCCGCATCGGACGGTGGAGGCTGCCTGTGTTGTCCAAAAAGAACGGGGCAAACTCCAGTGTGGAGTCTGCCCCGAAATTAGAATGGCAAAGCAAGAACGTCGATGGACGAGAAAAGTGTCCGCAAGTCTCATGGCCATCACATCCCACCTGCCAAAGGGATGGGTGAGTGAGCGTTACTCCTGCTCGGACTCCTCAGCCTGCTTACGGCTGCGGATGAGGTGCGCCACGCCGATGCACAGTACCGCGCCACCAGCGATCCAAGTGAAGGTCACGCCGTTGAGGCCGGTGAGCGGGAGGCCGACGGACTTGGTATTGCCGATGGTGATGTTAATTTCACCGGTTTCGACATTGGCAGCGGTATTATTCGTAGCGGTCAGCGTATTATCGCCCGGAGTGTTGTTGAGCGTGCCGAGGGCGACATCGGAACGAATCTCGTCATTCTGAGAGGGGCTGACCGTAATCTTCTTAAGCTCTGCCGCATTATCCTTATACTCTGCCTTAATAGTAAAGGTGAAGGGCTTGGCGACGGTATATTTATCACTTGGTGCCTTAGTCTCAGTCACCGTGTAGGAGCCAGCATCGAGTCCCTTTGCTTCAATCTTTCCCTTATCGTTAGAAGTAAACTTCAAATAGTCCGGAAGAGTTGCGCCAGTAAAGCTCACAAGTTGGCCAGCAACGACTTTTCCGTCTGAACTATCTTTTGAAGCAACGTATTGATTCAAAGTGTCCGCATCAGCAGACTGAATGCTGAACTCGGCGCCCGCAAGGCCCTTCTCGGTGCCTTGATCGACCTTGTTAATGTTGAGCTGGAAGGTAAAGTCTCCAGCGCCACCTTCGACAGACGTTCCTGTTCCTTCGGCATAGGGATTGTTGGAGTATTCCAGCTTAACAGTGTTGTAGTTGCCCTTCTTCTCGCCAGTGCCATTACCGGTAACGGCATTCTTGTTGAGCTTCGCCTTATAGAAAACAACAATCTGGGTGCTAGCGTCTACGCCCTGAACATCCTTTAGGCCTTTTTTGTTGTTGGCCTTATCGACGGCAAAGTCAACCGTCAAAACACGGTTACCGGCACTCGGAGTAGTCAGGTTATAGGCACTGCTATCAATCAGAGTGTAATCGCCGTCCCCGTTCACTGCGTAAACTGTAAGCGAATCCTGTACGTAATCGAGGCCATTCGAAAGAGTGTCCGTGAACTTGTATGCATAGGAGTCATAGGTGGCGTAGTTATCGGCGACCGAACCGGTAAGCTTATAGGTCACTTCCTGGCCAATTTGGGAGTCGGCAACGCCAGACCAACCATTTGTCTGCTGCGTGGGATTAGCAGGAGCTGCGGCAAGAATCTGCTTGTCGACAGTGGGGATACTAGTCTTCTCGGTTACAGTCACAGCCTCACCGCCCACGATTGCGAAAATCGGGGATGTACCGGTGTTCGGCTTACTCGAGTCGAGATTATTGGTCACAAACAGGTAGTAGCCGCTGCCATGCGTTGCATCGGGAGCCCAGGCGTTACCGGCAGTGATATTAGACTCAGCCGGGTTCTCACCCTTTACAGCATTCGCAACTGCATAGAGAACGCTGTCGGTAGTGATTCGCGTTCCATCCTCGCCCGCATGAGCGCCCTTCGCATTCGCCATGAGGAAGTCGGCGACTTCCTGAGCCGTAGGATCCTCGGACAGTTTGTTATTCTTCGCTAAGCTCTGATAACCCTTCCAGTCATTCTTAATGGCGGTAATAACTTTCGGGCCAACCGTCTCACTCGCCCACGTAATGTTCTGCGCAGTCTTGCCACCATTCGTGTCAGTAACCGTGGCCTTGAAGATCTGATAAGCCTTGAACGTATTGTCCTTGTTGTCCTCGGCAACCTTATTGATGGTGATGCTGTCCGCCGCGCCCTCAGCAAACGCCATGGTCACAGGCGCCATGACCCCGCCGAAGCTCAACGCTGCGGTGAGGCCGGCCGTTACTGCCAGGCGGGCGATGTTCTTGCTCATACTCATCTTCTTTTCCTCTGCTTTCTGCTTGAATTCCGCTTGATCTAAAACCATCTGTCTGTGTCTAAGCATCTGCTTGGTTATGTCTCGCCCCGCTCTCTGTGGGGCCATTGGCTACTCTGCATGGTTGCCGCCTCCCCGCTTGATCAGGAGCGCGACCACGAGGAGTGCGGCTCCGGCGACCGCTGCGGCGGCCACGGCGTACATTGCCATATCGCCAGTCGAGGGCATAAAGCCTCCGGTGATAGTGCTAGGGGGCGTGCCGGTAGGCGTGTTGATGAGCGACGCCTCCAGGCTGCCCGTCGACCCGTCCGCGTTGTCGGCGCGCAGGGGCGACTCGGCCGTGATGGTGAGCTTGGGCTTGGCGGCGGCCACCTGGTCGACGTCCAGGCCCTCGGCCTTGACCGTCACGGAGCGCGTGCCCTCAAAGGCGGTGTAGCCCTTGGGCGCCTTGAGCTCGCGGACCTCCAGCTTGCCCGAGTCCACGCCCGAGACGGTCACGCGGCCGTCCTCGCCCGTGGTGACGGTGGCCTTGCCCTCCGCATCCCACGTGCCATTGGCCGCCAGCGTGCGACCGCGGTCGTCGGTGATGCTCAGGACCGCCCCGGGCAGCGGCCTGTCGCCGTCGCTGCCGCGCTTGGTGAGCGCGAGATCCCAGGTGTAGGCCGTCGCGTCATCGCTCGGCGTGCGGGTGAAGCCGGCGTCGCCGGACTGGTCGGCAAAGGGAGAGCGTGGGTAGCGCAGGTAGACCTCGTTGGGGTTGCCCTTGGCGATGCCATGATTGCAGCCGCTGGCGAGTGGCGCGTTGTACACGGCGACCACGCGGGCGCCCGCGGTGAAGGCGTCGGCCCCGCCGA
>NZ_JADNOH010000025.1 GCF_015557435.1 Collinsella aerofaciens | reverse complement strand
CCGTCGCGGCAGCGCGGCCACGCCGCCAGGCGCGGGCAGGCCGCCGACAGGTCGGCGGAGGCGTCCACGCGCTCGCCGCGCCTCTCCCTCGGCGCGGTCACGAACCTGTGCGACGCCACCTCGGAGCTCACCGTCGAGGGCGACCTGCCCAGCTCCCGCGCGATCTGCCTGCACGAGGCCCCGCGCTCCAGCATCCTCTGGACCGTGTCCCGCTCGTGCCTCGTGAGCCTTCCGTAGGCCCTCGGGACCGCCCTTGCGGGGCCCCTTTTCTTCTCTCCGGACATTCCGTCCTCCGATCTCCCGGGGCCGGCCGATCCGGCCCTCAAGGTATCGGGTTCCCACATTCATCCGCACATGTGCGGATGAATGTGGGAGGTGTTCGGATAAAGTTGATAATCAAGGGATTTGTCATTTTGTCGCTCTGGGCCTTCTATTGCCGCTCATTGGATATAAATAGGTTACAGGCTCAGCATTTCGCGTTGCTTCTCTCCTTTTAGGTGTTGCCTGTACAGTTTTGAAAGGAGAGATTATGCCCCGACGCGCCCGCTCCGTTTCGATCACCGGCTACTACCATGTCTATGACCGCGGGAACTCCAAACAGATTATTTTTGAAGATGACTCCGACCGCTATCGTTTCCTATCGGACATCTCGGACAGGTTTGTGCGCCATGAAGTGGCGGTGTTGGCTTGGTGCCTTATGGATAACCACTTCCATTTGATGGTTGATGACCCATTTGACAACCTTTCAAAGGCGATGCAGTGCGCACTGACGGCATATGCTAAGTATTTCAATGGGAAAACGGGGAGAACGGGGCATTTGTTTGACAATCGCTATTCGCGGGTCGCAGTTGAGTCGGACACGCAGGCGGTGCAGCTGCTCGATTATATCCATCTCAATCCCGTGAAAGGCGCACTCGACTCGCTCGAGGCGTACCGTTGGTCAAGCTTCAGGGCATATCAGCTGGGCTACGATCCCTTTGACATTTGTGATGCGGCCCCAATGCTCGATATTGTCGGAGGCTCCCGTTGCTATTGCGAGCATCTCGAGGAAGTTGCCGGGCGCATCTGGTCAGTGGAGGTTCTTCCACGTCGGCGGATCCCTGATGAGGATGCTCTTTCCGTTGCGTGCGAAGTCCTGCCGAGCATAGATCCTGCGCTGCTCAAGGCCCTGCCACGCCCCGAACGCGATGCCTGTCTGCTGAGGCTCAGGCGGGCGCATCTTACGGTCAAGCAAATTGCCCGTATCACCGGCATCGGCGCTACAAGCGTGACTAAGGCCACCACAGGCTGGAACGAGGCGGCGTGAGGCAGGGGACGAACCGCTACTGGCACGCATCATGTCTGTCCCCAATGCGTGAAAACACTCATGTAAGTCTGTCCCCAATGGGTGCAAAAAGGCGCCCTCCACATGGAGGACGCCTTTGGTAAGTTCTATGTGAACGCGAGGTCTTTGACCCGGAGAGTCCGAGGTACTTGTTGGTAAGACCTTATTTAGGAGCGCGCAACCTTGCCGGACTTGAGGCAGGTGGAGCAAACGTTCATCTTGCGACGGTGACCATCGACGACGACGTAGACGCGCTGGATGTTGGGGCGGAACTTACGGTTGGTGACGCGGTGAGAGTGGCTGATGGAGCGACCGGCAACGGGGTGCTTACCGCAAACTTCGCATACTTTGGACATAACTGACCCTCCTTGGGCGACAAACGAACATGTCGCGTTAACAAACAAGCCTGAACTATAGCACAGAAGCATGTCTCTGTGCGCAATCTACACAGAGATATTCCTCTTTTGGCGATAGTGCCCACGCTACGGCCCTGGACGTAGATCCGATTTGCGTGCGGCAGAGGGGATTATGCCAGCTCGCAACAAGGTTTTCAAGCGCGTCCCACAAATATATATAGGTTTATGGAGCTATTGGCTCCGTTTACGGATTGACTAGTATTTATGCTCGCATTTGAGCCCGAGGTTGGCTACACTATGCCTTGACCATTAAAGGGGTACGAGATACCCACATGGAATTACATAGCTGTCAATGAGCAGTACTTCCTGTGGGTGTCTGGTCCGCTTTGAGCGGTCGGGCATCTATTTTTTTGACTGTGTCAGCAGTCAAGACATGTGAGGAAGGAGATCGATGGGCACGACTTCCCCCAAGGCGGTCATCATGGACGAGACCGCCGTCAACCGAGCGATGACCCGCATCGCGCACGAGATCCTCGAGCGCAACGAGGGCTGTGAAGACCTCGCTCTGGTCGGCATCGTCACGCGCGGCGACCTTCTGGCAAAGAAGCTCGCCGAGGCGATCAAGGAGATCGAGGGTGTCGACGTTCCGCTCGGCAGCCTGGACATCAGCTTCTATCGCGATGACTATGCGACCAATTTCGCTCCCGCGATTCACGCTACCAACATTCCCTTCAGCGTCGACGGCAAGCGCGTCGTGCTGGTGGACGACATCCTGTACACGGGTCGTACCATCCGCGCCGCTCTGGACGCCGTTATGGACCTGGGCCGTCCGAGCCGAGTCGAGCTGGCAGTTCTCGTTGACCGCGGTCACCGCGAGCTCCCTATCTCGCCGGACTTTGTCGGCAAGAACGTTCCCTCGTCGCACGAGGAGAACGTGCACCTATATATGAAGGAAGTCGACGGCCGTACCGCTGTCGAGATCAACGACGTCGCGCCGGGTTCCCACGTGGGCTCCGCGCCGCTGGGAGGTGAGTAGTACCGTGGCGTTCAATCATAAGCACCTGATCGACATTACCGAGTACTCCGAAGAGGACATCAAGCTCATCCTCGAGACCGCCAAGGCGTTCTCCGAGGTCAACGAGCGTGCCATCAAGAAGGTCCCCACGCTCAAGGGCAAGACCATCGTCAACAT
Source organism: Collinsella aerofaciens (assembly GCF_015557435.1). Lineage (GTDB taxonomy): Bacteria > Actinomycetota > Coriobacteriia > Coriobacteriales > Coriobacteriaceae > Collinsella > Collinsella aerofaciens_Z. The sequence goes on along the minus strand of NZ_JADNOH010000025.1, from coordinate 26,443 downwards.
GTTCAATGAGCCCTCGACGCGTACCCGCAGCTCCTTCGAGCTCGCCGAGAAGCGTCTTTCCGCCGACAGCCTCAACTTCGGTGGCTCCTCGACCTCCACGGTCAAGGGCGAGAGCCTCGTCGATACCGTCGAGACCCTCAACGCCTACAAGATCGACTGCATCGTCGTGCGCGACAAGCATGCCGGTGCTCCCTACATCGTCACACAGAATTCGCCCGCGAGTGTTATCTGCGCCGGTGACGGTAAGCACAACCACCCTACGCAGGCTCTGCTCGACCTGTACACCATCTGGGAGCACAAGGGTGACTTCCACGGTCTGAAGGTCGCCGTTGTCGGCGACATCGCCCACTCCCGCGTTTGCGGCTCGCTGATTCCCGCGCTGAAGATCATGGGCTGCGAGACCTACGCCGTCGCCCCCGGCACGCTGCTGCCGCCGGCGCCCGAGGTTCTGGGCTGCGACCACGTGACGAGCGACCTCGATTCCGTCCTGCCCGAGCTGGACGTCGTCTACATGCTGCGTGTACAGCAGGAGCGCCTCGAGGGTGCCCCGTTCCCGACCATTCGCGAGTACCACAAGCTCTTCGGCCTTACCAAGGACCGTGAGAAGCTCATGAAGCCCGACGCGATCATCTGCCACCCGGGCCCCATCAACCGCGGCGTCGAGTTCGACTCCTATATGGCCGACCACCCGCAACGCTCCGTCATCCTGGAGCAGGTCTACGCCGGTATCTGCGTGCGTATGGCTATCCTGTATCTGCTGCTTGGAGGTGCCGATAATGGCCTTGCTTCTTAAGAATGCCCACGTCGTCGACCCGTCCGTCGAGCTTGACGGTGTCGTTGACGTCCTGATCGACGGCGACAAGATCGCCGAGGTCGGCGAGAACCTCGCCGCCGAGGGAGCCGAGGTCCGCGACCTTTCCGGTAAGTACCTCGTCCCTGGCCTGGTGGACATGCACGTCCACCTGCGTGAGCCCGGCTACGAGGTCAAAGAGGACATCGAGAGCGGCACCCGCGCGGCTGCTAAGGGCGGCTTCACCGGCGTGTGCGCCATGCCCAACACCGACCCCGTTACCGATAACGGTACCGTCGTTGAGTTCGTCAAGTCCCGCGCTGCCGAGGTCGGCCACTGCCGCGTCTATCCTTCTGGCGCCATGACCCGCGGTCTTAAGGGCGAGGCCATGTCCGAGATGGGCGATATGGTCGCCCACGGCGCTGTCGCCTTCACCGACGACGGTCGCGGCGTGCAGGGTGCAGGCATGCTCCGTCGCTGCATGGACTACGGCAAGATGTTCGGCAAGGTCTTTATGAGCCACTGCCAGGACGAGGACCTGGTCGGCCACGGCCAGATCAACGAGGGCAAGGTCTCGACCCGTCTGGCTCTTGAGGGCTGGCCGGCTGCCGGCGAGGAGCTGCAAATCGCTCGCGACATCGAGATCGCCAAGCTGACCGGTGCCAAGCTGCACATCCAGCACATCTCCACCGCCCATGGCCTGGAGATCGTGCGTGCCGGCAAGGCCGCTGGCGTTCAGGTTACCTGCGAGGCAACCCCGCACCACATGTTCCTGACCGAGAACGACCTGGACGAGACCTACAACACCTCGCTCAAGGTCAATCCGCCGCTGCGCACCGACGAGGACGCCGAGGCCATCCGTCAGGGTGTCATCGACGGCACCGTCGACGTCATCGTCACCGATCACGCTCCCCACACCCCGTGGGAGAAGGCCCGCGAGTTCGAGCTTGCGCCCTTTGGTATGATCGGCCTCGAGACCTCGCTGTCGCTCGTACTCACCGAGCTGGTCAACACGGGCAAGATGAGCGTGGGCCGCATGGTCGAGCTCATGGCCATCAAGCCGCGTGAGATCCTGGGCCTCGACCAGGTTCAGATCAAGGCGGGCTCCGTTGCCGACTTGACTGTGTTCGACGCGTCCGCCACCTGGACGGTCGGCGAGGGCGGTTACGAGTCGCGCGCCGAGAACTCCGGTTTTGCCGGCCGCACGCTCACCGGTCGTGCCACCGATGTGTTTGTCGGCGGTAAGCAGACGCTTGCCGACGGCTGCATCTGCTAGCATAGCTTTATCGCTTTTATGCGCGGCGCCCTTGCGGTGCCGCGCTTTCTGTTCGCCTGAACCATGCAACCGCATGGGGGATTGGAGCGTCTATGCCCACACCTTCCACTGCACGCATGCACGACTTCGAGGTCGTCTCGAACCAGGAGATCGCCGACGGCATCTTCTCGCTCGTTATCTCGGCCCCCAAGCTTGCAAGTGCGCTCAAGCCCGGTCAGTTCGTGAATATCGCCGTGCCGGGCGATGCTTCCTCGCTGCTTCGCGTGCCCCTGAGCTTCTATCGTGCCGACGCCGAGGCCGGCACCGTCGAGCTGTGGTACGCCGTCGTGGGCGATGATACCCGTCGTCTGTCGCAGATGGCCCCTGGCTCCACCTCCAACTTGCTGGGCCCTGGCGGCCGCGGCTGGTTCGTGCCCGAGGGTACCAGGAAAGCACTGCTCGTCGCCGGCGGCATTGGCGTTCCGCCCGTGCTCTGCCTGGCTGACATGCTTGCTAAGCAGGGTGTAGCCGTCGACGTGTGCCTGGGCTTTGGCACCGCGTCCAAGGCCGTGGGCGTCGATGAGTTCCGCGCGCTGGGAGCCACGGTCAACGTGTGCACCGATGACGGCTCGTTGGGCACGCACGGCTTCTGCACCGATCCTGCCGCCGAGCTGCTCGGCGAGGGCGGTTACGACTACGTCGCCAGCTGTGGTCCCGCCGTCATGATGGAGAAGGTCGCCGCCGCTGCCGCCGAGGCCGGCGCGTACTGCGAGGTGTCGCTCGAGCGCATGATGAGCTGCGGCTTTGGTGCCTGCAACACCTGCAATGTCGAGACGGTCGACGGTATGAAGGGCGCCTGCATGTGCGGCCCCGTGTTCGATGCTTCCAAGGTGGTGGTCTTCTAGTGGGTACCGTGAACATGGCCGTCGATTTCGGCGGCGTCAAGATGCAGAACCCCATCAACACCGCAGCCGGTACCTTTGGCTACGGTTGGCAGTTCCAAAACTTCTTCGATGTCTCCCAGCTGGGTGCCATCACCACCAAGGGCTGCGCTGCCGAGCCCTGGCCCGGCAATCCCGCACCCCGCATGGCCGAGATCCCCGGCGGCATGATCAATTCCGTGGGCCTGCAGAACCCCGGTGTGGCCGCTTTCGCCCGCGAGTCCGGTCCGTGGCTCGAGCAGCTCTCTAAGGACGGTTGCCAGGTCATCTGCCAGGTTGCCGGTCATTCCGTGGACGAGTTTGTCCGTGCGCTCGAGATGTATGTCGAGCTGTGCCCCTGGGCTGCCGGCTATGAGATCAACGTGAGCTGCCCCAACATTGCCGCCGGCGGTGCCGCCATGGGCTCCACGCCCGAGGGCGCCTCTTCCGTCATGGCCGCCTGCCGCAAGGTGACCGACAAGCCGCTGTTCGTAAAGATGGCTCCGGTTAACGTCGCCGAGATTGCCAAGGCTCTCGAGGCCGCGGGAGCCGATGGCCTTTCGGTCATCAATTCCATCCAGGGTATGGCCATCGACGTTCACACCCGCAAGTCGCGTGTGGCCAAGCCCAAGGGCGGTCTTTCGGGCCCGCTGTGCCATCACATCGCCGTGCGTATGGTCTGGGAGGTTGCCCAGGCCGTCGATATCCCCATCAACGGCGTCGGCGGCGTCATGACCGGTGAGGATGCGGCCGAGTTTATCCTGGCTGGCGCTGCCTGCGTATCGGTCGGTATGGCCAACTTCGTCGATCCGTGCGCTTCGCTCAAGATTGCGCGCGAGCTCGAGGCCTGGGCCGAGTCCCAGGGCGTGAAGGACATCAACGAGCTGGTAGGTGCTTTCGAATGCTAGAGACCGATGCCCGCGACCGCGTTATCGTCGCCCTCGACTGCGACCGTGAGCGTGCGCTCGAGCTCGCCCATGAGCTTTCGGGCCATGCCGCTTGGCTTAAAGTGGGCATGACGCTCTATTACGCTGAGGGTCCCGAGATCGTCAAGACCTTTAAAGACCTGGGCTTTAAGGTCTTCCTCGACCTTAAGTTCCACGACATTCCGCATCAGGTGCGCGGTGCCGCTCGCTCGGCCTCGCTTGCCGGCGCCGACCTGCTTTCGGTTCACGGCTTGGGTTCGGGTGCTATGCTCGCCGCCTGCCGTGAGGGTGCCGAGGAGGCGCGCGAGGATCGAGCCAAGCTCGTCGCCATCACCGTGCTTACGAGTATGAATCAGGATGCGTTGAGCGAGATCGGCGTCGAGTTGCCCGTTGCCGAGGAGGCCGCCCGTCTGGCAAAACTCGCCCAGGCCAACGGTATCGACGGCATCGTGTGCTCGCCGATGGAGGCTCATGACATGCGTGAGCTGCTGGGCCCCGATGCGCTGATTGTGACCCCGGGCGTGCGTCCTGTTGGTGCTGCGCTGGGCGATCAGTCCCGCGTGGCCACGCCTTCCCAGGCTATCGAGCGCGGCGCGAGCCATATCGTGGTTGGCCGCCCCATTACCGGCGCCGATGATCCGGTTGCCGCGTTTGACGCCATCGTTGCCGAGCTGGTCGAAAACGTCGCATAAAAGATTCCCTTAAGTCACCACTTTTGGGTCTCATTAGCACAAATTAGCCCCTGTGCCTGCGAAAACTTTCCCATCCTTTGTGTGGAATCGCAGGTCAGGGGCTCATCTTTTAGCGCGATATATTGCACTTTTTGCGGGTATCGTCTAACCTATGGAGCCGCGATTGGGCATTTTGTACGTTTTACGTGCTAAAATGCCAAATATTGAATCAGATATAACCCAACTATTTGGAGGTACGAATGGCACTCCCTCAGCTTACCGATGAGCAGCGCAAGCAGGCTCTTGAGAAGGCTGCCGCCGCGCGTCACGCTCGCGCAGAGCTCCGTGAGCAGATCAAGAAGGGCGAGAAGTCCCTCGAGTCCGTGCTCAACTCCGATGACCCCATTGCTTCCCGCATGAAGGTTTCCACCCTCATCGAGTCTCTCCCCGGTTATGGCAAGGCCAAGGCCGCCAAGATCATGGAGGAGCTCGGCATCTCCGCTACCCGTCGCGTCCAGGGCCTTGGCGTCCGTCAGCGCGAGCAGCTCCTCGAGCAGCTGACCAAATAAGTGAGCGCTCAGGATTCAAAGCTCTTTGTGATTTCTGGACCGTCAGGCGCAGGCAAGGGCACGCTCGTCACTCGTGTGCGCGAGCGTCGCTCTAACCTGGGCCTGACGGTTTCGGCTACCACGCGAGCCCCACGTAAAGGCGAGGTCGATGGCGTCAATTACTTTTTCCTGACGCGCGAGGAGTTCGACCGCCGCGTGGCAAACGGTGAGTTTGTTGAGTGGGCCGAGGTCCACGGTAACTGCTATGGCACGTTGGTGAGCGAGGTCCAGTCCAAGCTCGCCTCTGGTTCGTCTCTCATCTTGGAGATCGATGTCCAGGGTGCCTTGCAGGTCAAGGAGCGTTTTCCCGAGGCCGTGCTGATCTTTATCAAGCCACCCTCGCTCGAGGTGCTCCGCGAGCGTCTGGTCGGTCGCGGTACCGAGACGCCCGAGACGATCGAGCTGCGTATGGCAAACGCCGCCCATGAGCTTGCCCTTGCCGACCGCTACGACGAAGTCGTGGTGAATGACGATCTCGACCGCGCGACCGATGAGCTCGTTCGCGTTCTCGATATGCATGAAAGGATCTGAGGTCCGTGTCCGTTGTAAAGCCTTGCATTGACGATCTTCTGGAGAAGACCGATCACAACCGCTTCCTGCTCGCTTCGCTTGCCTCCAAGCGTGCCTGCGACATCAATAGCATGCTGCGCGGCCAGCATAACCGCGTGCTTGCCGTTCAGGATGTCGACGACATCACCATCGCGCTCTCCGGCGCCGATACCATCTCGATGGCTATGGACGAGATCGTCGACGGCGATATCTCCTACGACGAGGCCCGTTACGAGAAGGCGCTCGGCCACAAGGTTGCTGAAGCCTAAATGGCAGCTCGCGTCTGCCTGGTCCACTATCACGAGGTTGGACTGAAGGGCAAGAACCGCGCACATTTTGAGCATATCCTCATGGATAACATTAAGGCGGCTTTGGCCGCCTTTTCCGTGAACGCCGTGTCTCGAATTTCCGGTTATATCCTCGTGACCTTTAACGAGCATCAGGCCGACGAGGCGGCGCGTGTCATCCGCACCGTCCCCGGCGTTGCCCGTGTGTCCCTGGCGTACCACACCAACCGCGACCCGCAGGAGTACTGCGCCGCTGCCGTCAAGGCGTTGCGCGAGTTTGGTCCCTTCGATTCGTTTAAGGTGCACGCCAAGCGCTCCAATACCGACTATGAGCTCACCTCGATTGATATCAATCGTCAGGTGGGCGAGGTACTGTGTGAGGCCTTCCCCGATAAAAAGGTTCAAATGCACGACCCCGATGCGATGGTGCACGTACTGGTGGTCCAGGGTAGCGTTTACGTGTACGCGCGCTCCGAGCGCGGCGTGGGCGGTCTGCCGGTGGGTTCTGCCGGCAAGGTCGTGACGCTTCTGTCGTCGGGCATCGATTCTCCGGTGGCGACCTGGATGCTCGCGCGGCGCGGCGCGGTGTGCGTGCCGGTACATTTCTCCGGTCGTCCGCAGACGCCCGATACGAGCGAGTATTTGGTGCAGGACATCATCCGTGCGCTTGAGCCGGGTGTGCAGATCGGACGCCTGTACGTGGTGCCGTTTGGCGATTGCCAGCGTGAGATTTCCGTCACCTGCCCCAGCAACCTGCGCGTGATCATGTATCGCCGCATCATGTATTCGGTTGCCGAGCGCATTGCGCATATCGAGGGCGCCAAGGCCATCGTGACCGGCGAGTCGCTCGGTCAGGTTGCCTCCCAGACGCTCGAGAACATCATGGCCGTCAACGAGGCCGTGAAGATTCCCGTGTTCCGTCCGCTCATCGGGTCCGACAAGCAGGAGATTATTGCGCGCGCTCAGGAAATCGGCACGTTCGATATTTCCACCGAGGCGGCGCCCGACTGCTGCACGCTGTTTATGCCGCGTCGTCCCGAGACACACGCCAAACTCGATGCCGTGCACGAGGCCTGGGAGCTGTTCGACCACGAGGAGATGATCGAACGCCTGCTTAAGCAGACCGAGTACATCGACTTCTCCAGCAACACGTATAAGGCCCCTAAGACCTTAAAACGCAAACATTCGGAGCTTGCTCCGCGTGAGATTTACCAAGATCACGAGTAATGTTGTGTATAGACCGGCGGTGCATTTGCATCGTCGGTCTTTTTGTATCTGGGCTTTTGGCGATAAACGGTTCATTTATCGACGTGTGACTGAATAAATGGACATGTTCGCGCAAGGTTTTTGTCAGATTTTGGTTTGACCGCGATAACCAGTGTGGACGTGCGGAGGCTTCGGCGCTCGTTTCCTGACACGATGGTGTTGGGAGGTGTTTGCTATGGCGCAGCGCGAACATCACGAACGGGTTAAACGTATGGACCGCTGGGCAGAAAAGCTGCTCGGGCATAAAGCGTTGGTGGTGGCGATTTTGGTTGTCATTGCCGCCGCGAGCGGCTTGGCGATGGCAAGTTTTAGTAGCCGCTCCAGCGGCGTGTCGTTTGAGCATAGTGATGAGGCAAGCGCCTCAGATGCGCGCGGGGCCGGGGATGCGTCTCCTGATGATGCCGATGGGTCTTCGGGCAAGAGCTCCTCTGCTGCCGAGGTGTACGTTGATGTGGATGGCGCCGTTGTGAGGCCTGGCGTGTATCGGCTCAAAGAAGGAGCACGGGTGTCCCAAGCGATCGATGCCGCCGGAGGGCTTACGGCCGAGGCGGACGTGACAGGGCTTAACCGTGCGTCCAAGATCACAGATGGCCAAAAGATTTATGTACCGACGGTGGGGGAGCAACAAGCTGCTGCGGCGGTCGGCGGGGCCGAAAGTAGTACTGCCACGACTCCTGGCGCGGGGTCTTCGTCGGGGCTCGTGAACATCAATACGGCGAGCGCGGCGGAACTGCAGACGCTCTCGGGCATTGGGCCTTCTATGGCTCAGTCGATTATCGATGAGCGGACAAAGAACGGTGCTTTTGCCTCAGTCGATGACCTGATGCGCGTATCGGGAATCGGTGAGAAGAAGCTCGCCAAAATCAAAGATTGTATCTGCGTATGAGCGCGTCCGAGCGCGAGCATGTGATGCCACCTCGGCCATTGATGCCGTGGACGATGGCCCTTTGTGCCGGCCTGTGTACGAGCTGTGGCTTGGTGCTTAACGTGGCAGCCGATTTGCTGCTGGGAGAGCGGTCGGCGCCCGTCGCATCGCTCTGGGCCATTCCCGTTGCTGCTGCGGCTTGCATCGTATTGGCTCGGTCCTGTATGCGCCTTATGCGGTGGAGACGATGGCTGTATGCCGCGGCCCTTGGCATCGTGGCGGGGTCGGTTGTGTCCGCGGGTTGGGCGATTGGGGCGCTGCGTGCTTCGAGGGCGCTGGATAATCGGGCTGCGAGCAGTCTTGAATTTGTTGTGCGCGGTGACCCGTCCATCAATGACGGTGCGTACTCCTATACCTGCGATGCGTATGCGGGCGAAAAGCGTTTAGGTCAGGTGCGGCTGTCGTGTGATCGCGAGCTCGGCGTCGGTTCGCATGTACGTGCTATCGGTCGAATTTCGCGCCTTGAGAACGATGCGTATGGGCGCTCGCGCGTACTCCGAGGCGAGGTGCGCAAGGTTAAAGCCGTTCGGATTGTGTCGGTCGATGAGGGCTCTTCGGGGCCGCTGCTTCGATTGCGAAATGGGCTGCTTGCGTCCATCGCGCCTGCGACCGACCCGGCGCGTTCGCTCATAGCCGGTGTCGTCTGCGGTCGTTCGGCCGAGCTGCGCGCCCAGCCGGCGGGCGACTGGTTTTCGGTGACGGGAACGGCGCATCTTGTCGCCGTCTCTGGCAGCCATTTGGCTATCGTGGGGTTTGTAAGCGAGGGCGTTTTACAAAAGACTCGGTGTTCACGCGGTCTTCAACGGGCGATATTGGCGATAACGCTTGTGGGTTACGCTGCCTTTACGGGCGCGTCTCCCTCGGCAGTGCGCGCGTGTTGCATGGTGTTTGCGACGCTTGTCGTAAACGGCGCGGGGCGTCGCCGGCACGGCCATTCGGCACTCTTCGTAACCATGTCCATCTTTGTGCTACTGCGGCCGACGGTGCTGTTCGAGATGGGCTTTCAGCTTTCATGTGCCAGCGTCTTAGCCATTCTGTGCTTTTGCCCCTATGTGACCTACGCTTTGGGTGAGCTGGGTGTGCCATCGGGCGTTGCCAGCATGCTTTCGGTCACGCTTTGCTCGCAACTGGCGACACTTCCCATCACCATTCCTGCCTTTGGTACGTTCTCGCTCATTGCTCCGCTGGCGAATGCGGTCATCGGTCCGGTGGTGAGTCTCCTGCTTGCTGTGTCGATCGTGCTGGTTCCCTTTTCGCTCGTGGAGCCGTTGCAAGCTTGGGCACTCGTTGTGCCCATGATTGCCGCCCGTTGCGCGCTGTTCTTTGAGCAGTTCTTTGCCGCCGTGCCGGGTGCATCCGTGAGCGTGCCACCCGATAGCATGTGGATTTACCTGGTGCCGTGTTTGCTGGCGGTTCTCCTGGTCTGGTGGCCACGTCCTCGCGCGCGACCCATGGCGGTGGGGTTGCTATGTTTGATGCTTGCTGCGGTTGTTCCGTACGTCTATTGGGATCGATTCGCGCCGCCTTCGGTGACGGTGCTCGATGTGGGGCAGGCCGATGCGATTCTGGTTCGTCTGGGTGGGACCGTGGCGCTCGTGGACTGTGGGCTCGATGAGCGCGTGGTGTCGGCGTTGGTTCGCAATAACGTCCACCATATCGACGCCGTCTTCGTGACACATTGGGACGAAGACCATTGGGGTGGTCTTCCCGATGTGCTCGATCAGTTTTCGGTTGGAACCATTGTGGTCGCGGCCGATGCGCTTGACGGTGCGCCTGCTGAGGTTCTAAATCGTCCGGGCGTAACGTATCGGCAGGTGGCTTGCGGAGACACGGTCGATATCGGCGCGTTTCGGACACGTGTGATGTGGCCGTTTGACACGGTGGATGGCGAGGGCAATGAGGACTCGCTTGTCTTGCTGCTCTCCTATGCCCAGGAAGGCAAGAGCCTGCGCGTGCTCCTCACTGGTGATGCCGAGCTCGATCAAGAGCGCGAGTTTGTACGGGAGGTGGGTGATATCGATGTGCTCAAGCTAGGGCATCACGGCTCAAAAGTTTCCGTCGACACAGACCTGCTGGGCACGCTTAAGCCCGAGCTCTCTATCGCGAGCGCCGGCGAGGGGAATCGTTACGGCCATCCGTCGGATGCCTGCATCGATGCCGTTAAGGAAGCGGGTGGTGCGTTCGCATGCACCATCGAACACGGCGACATTACCGTCGCGCCGACTGCGAAGGGCTTTGCGATGCGATGCCAGCGGCCGTGACGACATCGTTGGCGCGCGGTGGACCCCTGGGCTAAAATGGCACGGTATGAATTCGAGAGTGTGCGAGAGGGGAGCGCAATGTCCGAAACCGGTCTGCTGCCGGCATATCTGATTGTCGGTACCGATGGGGTCAAGCGCGACCACGCCGTCTCGCGTATGAAAGCTCGCTTGGAAAAGTCGGGTATGGTTGAGTTCAACCTCGATGAACGCGACATGACGAAAGATCCCGATATCGAGTCGATCATCGGCTCGCTCAATACCTTTCCCATGGGTAGCGAGTTTCGCCTGGTGATCCTCGACGGTTGCTCCAAGCTTGCCAAGGCGGTCTCGGAACCGCTTGTCGAGTACCTCGCAAGTCCCAGCCCCACGACGGTCTGTCTCATTATCGCCGACTCACTTGCCAAGAATACGCGCCTGTATAAGGCAATCGCCAAGATCGACAGGAAGGCTATCGTCGATTGCTCGGGTACCAAGCGCTGGGAACTGCCGCGCCGCGTTCAGCAGATGGCGACGCAGCACGGTAAGTCCATCTCGACGGCTGCTGCCGAGGAGCTCGTCTCGCGTTCGGGCGAAAACACGCGCATGCTCGATAACGACCTGGCAAAGCTCGCCCAGATGGTCGAGGCGCCCCAGATTGAGCTTGCCGACGTTGAGCGTTGGATCGTGCGTACGGCCGAGGTTCAGCCCTGGGACTTCCTCAACGCCGTCTCGGCTCGCGATATGCGGCGTTCGCTCGAACTCTTTAAGCTTCTGCCCTCCAAGAGCTACGTATGGACCTACACGCTGCTATGCGGTCGCATCCGTGAGCTAATCGTCGCCAAGGCGCTCGATGGGCGTGGGCAGGGGCGTGAGCTCGCCGCGACGCTCAAGCTTCAGGCCTGGCAGGTCAAGAATCACCTTACCTGGGCGCGCCGTTTTTCGATGACCGAGCTCGTTGCCGCGCTCGAGGGCGCCGTCGATGTGGAGCTCGCGCTCAAGGGCTCGGCCGATTCGGAGACCGCGCTTTTGCTCTGGATTACGAACATCTTGAGAAAATCGTGATGATACCTGCCTATTTGACAAATTCGTTCTATCCCTTTGAGGGGGAGCGTGCTATAGTAGGCGCTTGCATGACCTCACCGTGTCTCAGAGGTGTCATACATTTTTTGCAAGGAACTCGAAAGGAACTCCAGAAGTGGCAAACATCAAGTCTCAGAAGAAGCGTATCCGCACCAATGAGGCAGCTCGCATGCGTAACAAGGCTGTCAAGTCCGAGCTCAAGACGCTGACCAAGCACGTCCAGTCCGCCGTCGCCGAGGGCGACGCCGAGAAGGCCCAGGCTGCCCTCAAGACCGTCACCAAGCGTCTCGACATGGCTGCCGCCAAGCATGTTATCCACAAGAACCAGGCTTCCAACCGCAAGTCCGGTCTTGCCAAGCTCGTGAACAGCATCAACGCCTAAGTTGTAAATTTCACACCACACAGATTACGCGCATAAATGGAGCCTGTTTTATGGAACAGGCTCCATTTTTTGTACCGCTCGGGTAAGATAGTCCGCATGAATACTTCAATTGACATTTCCCACATCCGTAACTTCTCGATCGTTGCGCATATCGACCATGGCAAGTCCACGATCAGTGACCGCATCCTCGAGCTCACCCATACCGTCGATGAGCGCGACATGGAGTCTCAGCTGCTTGACACGATGGACATCGAGCGCGAGCGCGGCATCACGATCAAGTCCAATGCCGTCCGCGTGTCCTATGACGCCGACGACGGCGAGACGTATCAGTTCAACTTGATCGATACGCCGGGCCACGTGGACTTTACCTACGAGGTCTCGCGTTCGCTGGCCGCTTGCGAGGGTGCGGTGCTCGTCGTGGACGCCACTCAGGGCGTCGAGGCGCAGACCGTTTCCAACGCGACGCTTGCCATGAACGCCAACTTGGACATTGTTCCGGCCATCAATAAGATCGACCTTCCCTCGGCGCACCCCGACGAGGTTAAGACCGAGATCGAAGACGATCTGGCCATTCCCGCCGACGATGCCGTGTGCGTGTCGGGCAAGACCGGCGAGGGCATTCACGATCTGCTGGAGTCCATCGTCTTTTTGATCTCGCCTCCCAAGGGCGATGCAAATGGCCCTCTCAAGGCACTGATTCTGGATTCGTACTTCGATGAGTACCGCGGCGTCGTCGCCACGGTGCGTGTCTTTGACGGTTCCATCAAAAAGGGCGATACCCTGCGCATGATGCAGGCCAAGGGCGACTTCTTGGTCGACGGCGTGGGCGTCAAGCGCCCTGCCGAGACGCCGGTCGATGCTCTGACCGTCGGCGAGGTCGGTTATGTGGTCACGGGTCTGAAGGACCCCGAGGCTGTGCGCGTGGGCGATACCCTTACGTGGGCTTCGAACCCCTGCCCCGAGCCGCTACCGGGCTACCGTGAGGCCAAGCCCATGGTCTACACGGGCCTGTTCCCCATCGACAACAAGGACTACGAGAACCTGCGCGACGCGCTCGATAAGTTGCACGTCAACGATCCGTCGTTGGTGTGGGAGCCTGAGACGTCGGTGGCGCTGGGCTTTGGTTTCCGCGTGGGCTTCCTGGGCCTGCTGCACATGGAGGTCGTCAAGGAGCGCCTGGAGCGCGAGTTCAATCTGGACCTGATCGCCACGAGCCCCTCGGTCGACTACCACGTGTACAAGACTGACGGCGAGATGCTCGATGTCCGCAGCCCGCAGGATCTGCCCGAGGCCACGCGCATCGAGCGCATCGAAGAGCCCTACCTCAAGGCAAAGATCATCTGCCCGCCCGAGTATACGGGTGCCGTCATGCAGCTCGCTATCGAGCACCGTGGCGTCACGACCGATATGATCCACCTGACGAGCAAATCGGTCGAGATGCGTTTTGATATGCCGCTCGCCGAGCTCATCTTGGACTTTTTCGATCAGCTCAAGAGCCGCACCAAGGGTTATGCCTCGCTCGACTACGAGTTCAACGAATATCGTCCCTCCGAGCTCGTCAAGCTCGATATCCTGCTTTCGGGCGACGAGGTGGACGCACTGTCGTTTATCGTGCACAAGGATAAGGCTTATGGCCTGGCCCGCGGCCTGTGCGACAAGCTCAAGGAGATTATCCCGCGGCAGCTGTTCGAGGTACCTATCCAGGGCGCCATCGGCAACAAGATCATCGCCCGCTCCACCGTTAAGGCGCGCCGTAAGGACGTGTTGGCCAAGTGTTACGGCGGCGATATCTCGCGAAAGCGCAAGCTGCTCGAGAAGCAGAAAGAGGGCAAGAAGCGCATGAAGGCCATCGGCTCGGTCGAGGTTCCGCAGGAGGCCTTTATGGCGATTCTCAAGGTGGACGAGTAGGTCCATGGCGCTTTCTGAATACAGCAAGCGGCTGCTGGGTGCTTATGCCGAGCAGCCGTTCCTTATGGCTCCCATGGCGGGCGTAACCGACCCCGCCTATCGCATCATGTGTCGCCGCCGCGGTGCCAACCTTGCCTACAGCGAGATGGTGAGCGTGGCGGGCCTTGCCTATGCCAGCAACAAGACCTGGCGCCTGGTGCTACCGGCCGACGAGGAGCAGCAGATTTGCGTGCAACTCTTTGGCTCCAAGCCCGATCAGTTTGCGAGCGCCGTCGCTGCCGTCGAGGAGCGCGTTGGCGATCGCCTGTCGCTCATCGATATCAATATGGCATGCCCCGCCCGCAAGGTTGTTACCAAGGGCGAGGGCTCGGCGCTCATGCGCACGCCCTACCTGGCGGAGAAGATCGTCGAGGCCACGGTGGGCGCGGCGCACGTGCCCGTGACCGTCAAGATTCGCAAAGGCTTTTATGCCGAGGACCGCAATGCCGCGACATTTGCCCAGATGCTTGAGGGCGCAGGGGCTGCCGCAGTCGCCGTGCATGGTCGTTGCGCCACGCAGCTCTATACGGGCCAGGCCGATTGGTCGGTCGTCGATGAGGTTGCCGACGCCGTTGAGATTCCCGTGATCGGTTCGGGCGATGTGTTCTCGGCCGAGGATGCCGCGGAGCATCTGCGCAACTCGGGTGCCAGCGCGGTGTTTATCGCGCGCGGTATCTACGGTAATCCCTGGGTCTTTGGTGATGCTCGCGCTCTTGCGCTCGATGGCATACCGGTGCCGCCGCGCAGCTCGGTCGAGCGCCTGGACGCCCTGCGTGAGCACCTAACGCTGACGCATGAGCTCCTGCCGCTCATGTCGCGTGCCCGCACGTATGCAAGTTGGTACTTAAAAGGCATGCCCCATGCCGCCGCTTGGCGTGCCCATGTGGTGCGCTGCTCCACGTATGAGGAGTTTATGGCGCTGGTCGATGAGATCGAGCATGATGTGGTGGCCTGCGAGGCTGCCCTTGCCGCCGGCGAATCGGTGCCCCCTCATCCGCTGGAGGCTTAAGGGTGGCCGTTACCGCGCTGTACGTGCACGTGCCGTTCTGTGCCCAAAAGTGCCGCTACTGCGACTTCGACTCGCGCAGCTTTGCTTCGTGTGATTTGGATGCCGTGCTCGATTCCTATTTTGAGCAGTTGTACGCGCGCCTCGATGCTTTTGGCAAGGCTGGGGCCCTCGACCAGATTCGCACCGTCTATGTTGGCGGCGGTACGCCGTCGCTGGCGGGGGAGCGCCTGGTGGAGCTGGCGCGGCGTATTCGTGCGTGGTGCGCCCCCGTTGAGTTTACCTGCGAGGCCAATCCCGAATCGCTGACCGCCGAGCTTGCCGCTGCGCTTGCCAAGGTTGGTGTCACACGCGTCTCTCTGGGCGTGCAAACGCTCGATAACGCCGAACTTACCGCCATCGGCCGCATTCACGATGCCGATCGGGCGCTCTCCGCCATCGCGACGGTCAAGAACGCTGGGCTCGACGTGTCGTGCGACCTTATGTGCGGACTTCCCGGGCAGACCGCAGCGAGTTGGAAGCGTACGCTCGATGGCGTGCTGGCGGCGGCTCCGCATCATGTGTCGGTCTACCCGCTCACGCTCGAGGAGGGGACGCCCCTTTATCGCATGGCGTGCCGTGACGAGTCGCTCGAGCCTGATGAGGATTTTCAGGCCGCATGCATGGACGTGGCACGCGAGCTCCTGGGTGCCGCCGGCTATCACCCGTATGAGGTGGCGAGCTACGCGCTCGACGGCCATGAGTGCGCCCATAACATTGCCTACTGGACCGGACGGGGCTACCTGGGCCTGGGGCGTTCTGCCGCGGGCATGCTCGACGCCGCGGATTTCGACCGTCTTGCAGGTTTGTTCCCCGGTGTTTCTTCTCGAGGCGATGCGTACCGCGTGCGTCTGGTGCAACGTGACGATGACGCGACGGCGTTTGAGGCCGAACATCTGTCGCAGCGCCAGGCTGCGGCCGAAGACCTGATGCTCGCCTGTCGCATGACGCGCGGTGTCGCGTCCGACCTGTTGGTTCGCGCGGCTCGTGTCATCCCGGCCGATGGGCTGACAGCCGCTTGCGATCGCGCGCTCGAATTGGGTCTTGCCACTTGGGTGCCTGAGACGCTCGGGGTCCATGAGGGACCCTTTACTTCGGCAGATGTCGTCGCGGGCCATGTTCGAGCTCGTCTGGCGCCGACCCACCTGGGCTGGCTCGATGGAAATGTTCTGTTCGAGCTGTTTTGGGATCTAGCTTAGGCCGCTCGGGTAGAATTACCGGAATATATACGCTGCTGTGAGCAGGAGGTTGCCGCGCATGGCGACGATGAACGAAAAAGATTACTACGAGATTCTGGGTGTCTCCAAGGATGCCACCTCGCGTGATATTCAAAAGGCCTTCCAACAAAAGGCCCGCAAGCTCCATCCGGACGTCAACAAAGAGCCGGATGCCGAGGAAAAGTTTAAAGAGGTTTCCGAGGCCTACGCCGTGCTTTCGGATGAGCAAAAACGTGCGCGCTACGACGCCATGCGTTCTGGCAATCCCTTCGCCGGTGCTCCTACGGCTTCGCCCTATGGTGGCGGCTACGCCGGCAGCGCAGGCTATGGCAATCCTTTTGAGGGCGGCTTTCCTTTTGGCGGCGCCTGGGGCCAGCAGCGTCGCGGGCAGGCTGCCTACAATCCCGAGAACGGCGCCAACGTGGTCGTCGATATCAAACTCGACGCGAAGGAGGCCAAGGGCGGTGCCCGCAAGACCGTCCGCTACACGCGCTTCGATACCTGTAGCAACTGCGGCGGCTCGGGCTCCGTTTCGTCTGAGCATGCCCATACCTGCCCGAGCTGTGGCGGCCGCGGCCACATCGATGTCGACCTGTCCTTCCTGTTTGGTGCGGGCACGTTCCAGTCGGTCTGCCCCGAGTGCGGCGGTTCCGGTAAGGTCGTGGCCGACCCCTGCCCCGATTGCGGTGGCAGCGGTCGTACTCGCGTAACCTCCGAGCAGACGATTGAGTTTCCTGCCGGCACTCACGATGGCGACGAGGTCCGCATCAGCGGCATGGGTCATGCTGGCACCAACGGTGCCGCGGGCGGCGACCTGGTCGGCCGCGCCCATGTTGAGGCCGAGCGCTTGGAAGGCAAAGCTCGTACCGGTTTTTACCTGATGGGCATCGTGGCGCCGTTTTTGGTACTCTCGGCCATCTCGGGCGTGTTCTCTGCCTTTGCCGTGATGTGCTTTATTCCGTTTACCATGGGCCTGTTCATGGTGCTTTCGGACGGTGTGCTTCATCGCAGTCTGCTGTGGTGGAAGCGCGGTGCGATGCAGTTTGCCAACGGTTTTGCCAACGGCTTTATGTTCGCGCTCGTGTCGGTTTGGTTCGCGAGCTGCTCGCAACGGGCCATGCTTTCGCCGTACCAAATGCAATAACATCAAACCCTCTGTTTGCGGTCGGCCCAGCTTGGGTATAGGACGCACTGTGACAATATTGAAAGTCGGAAGGATTCGGTCGTGTCGGAAAATAGGGATTACTACGAGGTGCTTGGCGTCGACAGGGATGCCGACGCGCGGACGATCAAGCGTGCGTTTCTAAAGAAGGCCCGTACCGTACATCCGGATGTTTCGGACGACCCCGAGGCCGAGGCCAAGTTTAAGGAGCTCAACGAGGCCTATTCCGTTCTTTCCGATGAGCAGAAGCGTGCTAACTACGACCGTTACGGCACTGCCGACGGCCCTGGTGGTTCGGGCTACGTCGATATCAACGATATCTTTGGTGGCATGGGCATGGACGACTTGTTCTCGTCGTTCTTTGGCGGCGGTGCCGGCGGTGGCGCCCGCAGCCGTCGTGAGCGTCGTCGCGGACGTGACATGGCCATCTCGCTTTCGGTGACGCTCGAGGAGGCGGCGCTCGGCTGCAAAAAGACGATCAGCTATGACCGCCTTGCTCCTTGCGAGGACTGCAACGGCACCGGTAGGGCAGAGGGCGCACAGGAAAAGCAGTGCGGCCGCTGCCACGGTACGGGCTACGTCACGACGGTTCAGCGTTCGTTCCTGGGCCAGGTTCAGTCTTCCTCGCCTTGCCCCGACTGCCATGGCGAGGGCACGGTCATCGACCATCCCTGCGAGACCTGCGACGGTCAGGGCCGCACGCCTTCGCATGAAAAGATCGACATCGATATTCCCGCCGGCGTTTCGACCGGTCGCCAGCTGCGTGTGAGCGGCTTTGGCGAGGCCGGCCTTCGCGGCGAGCCTTCGGGCGACCTGATTGTCAACGTGCGCGTTGCCGACCATGAGCGCTTTAAGCGCAACGGTGACGACCTGTACCTGGTGAGCGATATCTCGATTGCGCAGGCTGCGCTCGGCTGCGAGATCGAGGTCGAGGGCATTATGCCCGACGAGGTCGTTAAGGTGACGGTTCCCGCCGGCGCCCAGTACGGTGATACCGTGAGCGTCAATAATTACGGCATGCCGCGCATTGGCGGTGGCGGTTCGCGTGGCCGCCTGATCGTGCAACTGCGCGTGGTCGTTCCCACCAATCTTTCCAATAAGCAGCGCGAGCTGCTCCGTGCTTTTGCCGATGAGATGGGCGATGACGTCGCTTCCGGTAAGAAGTCGGTGACCGACCGTATCAAGAGTGCCCTCGACGATATCCTCGATTAAGGAGCCCGCGTGCTCGCACCCCATATTTCCGTCGTCAACCTCGGCTGCCGTGTCAACCGGGTTGAGTCTGACCGTATCACTGCCGATCTTATGCGCCTGGGCTTTGCTATTGTGGAGCCCCAGGATGCCGATCTGATCGTCATTAACACCTGTGCCGTTACGGGCGAGGCTGAGGCCAAGACCCGTAAGGCCGTTCGTCATGCGCTGGCCCATCCAAACGAGCCCTATGTGATCGTGACCGGATGCGTGGTTAATTTGCATCCCGAGGAGCTGCTGGAGCTTTCGGATCGCGTGATCGCCGAGCCGTCCAAGATCGATGTCGCCGAACGTGTCTGCGAGGTGCTGGGCGTTGAGTCCGATAGCGTTCCCGCCTGCAGCGATGGCGAGGTGGTCGATGCGCTCGGTCGCTCTCGCCTGGGCGTGAAGATACAGGACGGCTGCAACCATCGCTGCACCTATTGCATTGTGTGGAAGGCGCGCGGCCCCGAGCGTTCCGTGCCCGTCGAGTCCGTGCTCGAGCAAGTTCGCGAGGCCCAGGAGGCCGGCGTACCCGAGGTGGTGCTGACCGGTGTGAACCTGGGTGCCTACGATGGCAAGAGCGCGACCGACGAGCATGTCGAAATCGATGAGCTGCTCGAGGCCATCATGGAGCGCACGTCTATTCCGCATGTGCGCATTTCCTCGGTCGAGCCCATGGATATCTCCGAGCGCCTGCTTAAGGTTATGGCGCGCTACCCGCAGCGTATCGCCCCGTTTTTGCACCTGCCCGTGCAGTCCGGCTGCACGGCGACCCTGCATCGCATGGGCCGTCCCTATAGCGCCGAGGCCTTTGAGGACACGGTGCGTATGATTCGCGCCAACTTGCCCCAGGCGTCTCTTTCGTGCGATGTCATCGTCGGTTTTCCTGGTGAGACGGACGAGGAGTTCGAGGAGTCGCTGGCGCTGTGCCGTCGTGTGGGTTTCTCGCGTATGCACGTGTTCCGCTATAGCAAGCGTCCCGGTACCCTTGCTGCCGATATGCCCGACCAGGTGCCGCCCGAGGTTATGGCCGAGCGCAGCCGTCGTATGCGAGCCGCGGCGCAGGAACTCGCCATTGCCGACGCTCGTCGTCGCGTGGGCACCGTCGAGCGTGCCGTCCTCGAGTACGGCGACAACCTGACGCTCGGTTCGTTCCATCATGCCCGTCTTGACGATACCTGTGGACTTACAGCCCCGTGCCTGCTCGATGTTGCTATCATCGGAGTCGATGATTCCGGCTTGGTCCATGCGCGCAGGGAGGTTCATGGAAGCCTCGAAGATTAGACTTACCGTTCCCGAGGGAATTGATCCCTCGTGCGTTTTGGGCGCCGGCGACGGCGTCCTTCGTGCGCTCGAGAGCTTGGTTCGCGCCCATGTGGTCGCCCGTGGCGATAGCATCGCCGTGAGCGGTGACCCGGATGAGGTCGAACTCGTGGCGCGTTTTTTCGAACATGCTTTTCGCGAGGCGGCTGCCGGGCGCACGCTGTCTGCCGACGATGTCTCGCGCTGTCTGGCCGTTCTGCGCGACGGTGAGCACGAGGCTACGTCGCTTCGCGATGACGTGCTGCTTTCGTATCGCGGTCGTGCCATTCGCCCCAAAACGCTCGGCCAAAAGCGCTATGTGGATGCCATTCGCTCGCATACCATCACGTTTGGCCTGGGTCCTGCCGGTACCGGTAAGACCTATCTGGCCATGGCGCTCGCCGTTGCCGCGCTCAAGCGTCACGAGGTGGGCCGTCTGATCTTGACGCGTCCGGTTGTCGAGGCGGGGGAGAATCTGGGCTTTTTGCCCGGTACCCTTGAGGAAAAGATCGACCCCTACATGCGTCCGCTCTACGACGCCCTTTTTGACATGATGGATCGCGAGCGCACCGATGAGCTTATGGAGCGTGGCGTGATCGAGATCGCCCCGCTTGCCTACATGCGCGGCCGCACACTGAGTGATGCCTTCGTGGTGCTCGACGAGGCGCAAAATACCACGCCCGAGCAGATGAAGATGTTCCTGACACGCCTTGGGTTCAACTCCAAGTTCGTGATTACCGGCGACCTGAGCCAGCGCGACCTGGTGGGTCGTCGTGGCGGTCTTGCTGACGTTGAGCAGATTTTGGGCCGTGTCGACGATGTCGCATTTTCTCACCTCGAGCGTGCCGACGTGGTGCGCCATGCCCTGGTGGGTCGTATCGTCGAGGCATATGAAGCTTATGATGACGTGCGCGAGCAGCGCCCGCGCGACCGAAAGGAGTCCCGTTGAGTGTATTGATCAGCAACGATGCCGAGCTCGATACGCTGCTCGACGCGCAGGAGGTGGAGCACATCTGCGAGGTTGTGCTTGCCGCCGAGGGCGTTGAACGTGGAGTCGAGATTTCCCTTTCGTATGTCGACGAGGACGAGATGCACGAGCTCAACCACGAGTGGCGCGGTATCGACCGCACCACCGATGTGCTTTCGTTTGAGTGCGATTCGGCCTTCGACGATGACATTCCCGCCGATGAGACGCTCGAGCTCGGCGATATTATCTTGGCCCCGCAGGTTATTGCCCGTCAGGCCCCCGGTTTTGGCAATAGCCCCGCTGACGAGTGCCGCCTGATGCTCGTACACGGCATGCTGCACCTGCTGGGCTATGACCACATCGAGGACGACGAGGCCGAGGTTATGGAGGCCCGCGAGGACGCCATCCTGCGCGATCTGGCACTCGAGCGCGGCGAGGACCCCAAGCTAGTCCACGTCGGCCCCATCACCAACCACGCCCACGACTAGGAGCCGTCTATGATTCCCGGATCGAACAAGGACCATCCGTCCTTCTTAAAGTCGTTTTCCTACGCCATGGAGGGCTTCGTTACCGCCGTCAAGACCGAGCGCAACATTAAGGTCATGCTCGTGGCGGGCGTGTGTACCGTCATCGCCGGCTGTATCGTGGGGCTCGACATTGCCGAGTGGGCCACGATTATCATCTGTTGTGGCCTGGTGATTCACGGCGAGCTGTGCAACACCGCTATGGAGGCTATCGTCGACCTAGCGACCCAGGAGCTCCATCCGCTGGCCAAGCGTGCGAAGGACATCGCCGCCGCCTCTGTATACGTTCTTTCCATCACCGCCGCGATTGTGGGCTTGCTTGTCTTTGCCCACGCGCTCGGCTTTATTTAGAAAGGGATTCCCATGTCCGACAATATGCAGCCTACCGATGAGATTTTGGATGACGAGGTCCTGGACGAGGCTGAAGGTGCCGATTCGTTTGACGAGGCCGAGGAGTTCGACCCGTTTGAGGGCATGAGCGACGAGGAACTCGACTCCCTGTGCGACGAGGACGACGGTCCTATGGGCTTTGGCGACGTGGAGCCCGGTTTCCGCAGCGGTTTTGTGGCCCTGGTCGGTCGTCCCAACGCCGGCAAGTCCACGCTGCTCAACGCCTGCTATGGCAAAAAGGTCGCCATCACCTCGCCGGTGGCACAGACGACCCGCCGTCGCATGCGCGCCGTCGTCAACCGTCCCGGCTACCAGCTGGTCTTTGTCGATACCCCGGGTATTCATAAGCCCAAGGACGGCCTGGGGTCCGAGCTCAACAAGAGCGCACTGTTCGAGTTGAACGATGTCGACGTCGTCGCGTTTTTGATTGATGCCACCAAGCCGATCGGCAGGGGAGACGCCTGGGTTGCCGAGCGCGTCAGATGCGCTCGTTCCAAGAAGGTCCTGGTGCTCACCAAGGCCGATGAGGCCGACCCCGCACAGGTCATGGAGCAGCTTAAGGCTGCCCACGAGCTCATGGAATATGACGACGAGATCGTGACGTCATCGGTCAAGAACTTCAACGTCGATGCCTTTATCGAGACCGTTGCGCACTTTTTGCCCGAAGGTCCGCGTTGGTTCCCCGAGGACATGGGTACCGACGCTTCCGATGAGACGCTCGTTGCCGAGTTTGTGCGCGAAAAGGTTTTGCGCCGCACTCGTGATGAGATCCCGCACTCCGTTGGCGTGATCTGCGATGCGCTCGAGCAGACCAAGAAGGTGCTGCGCGTGCACGCCACCATTTACGTCGAACGAGAGGGCCAGAAGGGCATCATCATCGGCAAGGGCGGCGAGATGATCAAGCATATCGGTATCGACGCCCGTCGCGATCTTGAGCGCATTTTTGGCACGCAGGTCTTTTTGGAGCTGGACGTGAAGGTCAAGGCCGGCTGGCGTGACGACGAGGCCCAGATTCGCCGCTTTGGCTACAACGCCGAGGACTAAGGACGCGCGGCGCGCATGGCAGGCTCCCGGACATATCGCACCAAGGTGCTCGTCCTCGACAAGACGAAGCTTAAAGAGACGGACCTGATCCTGACGATGCTTGACGAGCGGGGTCGGCAGGTTCGTGCCGTGGCAAAGGGCGCCCGCAAACCCGGTGGGCGCCTGGCTGCGCGCTGCGAGCTGTTCTGTACCGTCGATATGCTGCTCGCGCATGGACGGTCGCTCGACGTGGTTTCCCAGGCCGAGCTTATGGAGGCGCCGCTCAGCGCTACGCCCGATTACGAGACGACCTGCGCCGCAAGCGCGATCGCCGAGGTCGCGCGCGTATGCTCGTTCGAGGACGCTGAGGACCCGTTCACCTTTGCCATCACGCAGCGAGCGCTTGCCCTGGCGGGCAGCGGGCTCGACACAGCGCACATGGATCTACTTGTGGCGGCATATGTCTTTAAGCTGCTGTCGCACGTTGGCTATCGACCCGATTTTTCGGCCTGCGTGCTGTGCGGAGACCCCATGCTGTCGTATTTTTCAGCCCAGGCGGGCGGTCTCATGTGCGGGTCGTGCGCGTCGAGCGTTCCAGGTGCCGAACTGGTGTCGACCGGTGAGACCGCATGGCTGCGCGCCCTCATGTCCATGACCTTCGATGCGCTCATGGCCGAGCGAATCGACCCGCATACGGCGGCATTCCTGCTCGGGCTTTCGCATGTTTGGGCTGCGACGCACACCGATCAGCGCCTCCGCGCGATGGAATTCATGTTGGGTCGGTGATGATGCGCAGGCGCGGGCTGCTTGTGGTAACATACCGACCTGTTGGTACCTCGACCTTGGTTGTTCGCTCCACCGGCGGCTTCCCAGTCCGAGGCGAATCGAGTCGCCCGTGGGCGACGCAAAACGAAAGGTGAAACAATGACTGTTTCCAAAGAGCGCAAGGCGGAGCTGACTGCCCAGTTCGGTAACACCCCGGTCGACACCGGCAACCCCAAGGTTCAGGTCGCCATCCTGTCCGAGCGCATCAAGGAGCTGACCGAGCACATGAAGTCCCACCAGAAGGACTTCCACACCCGTCGTGGCCTGCTCATGCTCGTCGGCCGTCGTCGTCGTCTTCTCTCCTACATCAAGAAGAACGACATCGTCGAGTACCGTGAGCTCATCAAGGCTCTGGGCATCCGCGACAACATCCAGTAGGATTTGTACATGCTAAGAGCGTCCTGCGCAGCGGGGCGCTCTTTTTGTGTAAGGGCGCGAACAATCACGCTCTGAAGCGTGGCGGGGGCAGGGGGCCCGCGTCACATGAGAAGCCCGCAGACAAGGGGTCTGCGGGGTTAAGGAGAACAATGACACTCGTATCCAAGACCTTTGAGCTGTACGGCAAGACCTACACCTTTGAGTCGGGCGAGCTTGCCAAGCAGGCCACCGGCGCCTGCCTGGTCAAGCAGGGCGACACCACGATGCTCGACACCGTGGTCGTCTCCAAGGAGCGTAAGAACTACGACTTCTTCCCGCTGACCGTCGACTTCAACGAGAAGATGTACGCCGCCGGCCGCATCCCGGGTGGCTACCTCAAGCGTGAGGGCCGTCCCAGCGAGAAGGCCACGCTCACCGCGCGCATGATCGACCGTCCGATTCGCCCGAGCTTCCCGGACGGCTTCCGCAACGAGGTGCACATCGTCGCTACCTCGCTCGTCGCCGACCAGGTCAATCCCTTCGATGTCATCAACGTCATGGGTGCTTCCCTGGCCATGACGCTCGGCGGCGTGCCCTTCGAGGGTCCGCTTGCCTGCGTGCGCATCGGCCGCAACGTGGAGACCGGCGAGTTTATCGTCAACCCCACCTACGAGGAGCGCGAGAACTCCGATCTGGACCTGGAGCTGGGCGGCTCTGCCGACTTCATCTCGATGGTCGAGGCCGGCGCCGAGGAGATCTCCGAGGACGACATGCTCGCCGCCATGAAGTTTGGCCAGGAGGCCCTTGCTGCCTTCTGCCAGGCTCAGGACGAGTTCGTTGCCGAGTGGGAGCAGGTCAACGGTGCCATCGTCAAGAAGGAGTACCCGCTCGATCAGCCCGTCGAGGAGGTCCAGGAGCGCATCTTCGCCCACTACGACGAGATGGCAGCCGCCCTTCGCGATGCCGACAAGCTTTCCCGTATCGGTAAGGTCGAGGCTCTGAAGGAGTCCATCCGCGCCGAGTTCACCGAGGAGGAGCAGGCCGCTTGGGAGCGCGAGATCCCCGTGGCGCTCAAGAAGCTTGAGAAGAAGGCCATGCGCACCATGGTCGTCGAGACCGGCGAGCGCGTCGACGGCCGTGCCGCCGACGAGATTCGCCCCATCATGGTGAAGGATAACTACCTGCCTCTCGTTCACGGCTCCGGCCTGTTCCAGCGCGGCCAGACCCAGGTGCTCTCCGTCCTGTCACTCGGTATGCTCAACGAGGGCCAGCGTCTGGATACTATTGAGCCCACCGAGGGCAAGCGCTACATGCACCACTACAACTTCCCGCCGTTCTGCACCGGCGAGACCGGCCGCATGGGCAGCCCCAAGCGCCGCGAGATCGGCCATGGCAACCTGGCCGAGCGCGCCCTGCTTCCGGTGCTCCCCGACGAGAACGAGTTCCCTTATGCCATCCGCGTCGTCTCCGAGGTCATGGAGTCCAACGGTTCCTCTTCGATGGCTTCGACCTGCGGCTCCACGCTCGCCCTTATGGACGGCGGCGTGCCCATTAAGCGCCCGGTCTCCGGTATCGCCATGGGCCTGATCCAGGAGGAGGGCAAGACCGTGGTCCTGTCCGACATCCAGGGTCTCGAGGACTTCCTGGGCGACATGGACTTTAAGGTCACCGGCACCACCGAGGGCATCACCGCCCTGCAGATGGACAACAAGGCCACCGGCCTTACCTTCGACATCCTGGCCCGCGCCCTGCAGCAGGCCAAGGAGGGTCGCGCCTTCATCCTGCAGAAGATGCTCGATGTGATCCCCGAGCCGCGCCACACTACGCGCAGCACCGCTCCGCGCATCGTTTCCATCCAGGTTCCGACCGACAAGATTCGCGACGTCATCGGTTCCGGCGGCAAGGTCATTCGCGGCATCCAGGACGAGACCGGCGCCTCGGTCGACATCCAGGAGGACGGCACCGTCTTTGTCGGCGGCACCGGCGAGTCCGTCGACCAGGCTGTCGAGCGCATCAAGCTCATCATCAAGGTTCCCGAGCCGGGCGAGGAGTACACCGGTCGCGTGGTTTCCATCCAGCCCTTCGGCGCGTTCGTGAATCTGCTGCCCGGCAAGGACGGCCTGCTGCACATCTCCCGCGTTGCCAAGGGCCGCGTGGAGAAGGTCGAGGACGTCCTCAACGTGGGCGACGAGGTCAAGGTCGTCGTCATCGAGGTCGACGATCGCGGTAAGATCTCGCTCGATCGCCTTGACAAGCCCGAGGCCCCGGCTCGCGCCGAGGGTGCCTCCGAGGGCGACGGCGAGCACTTCCAGCGCCGTGAGCGTCCGCGTCGCGAGCGCTCCGAGCGCAGCGACCGTCCGCGCCGTCCCGGCGACAACGGAGGCCGCAAGCCCCGCCGTCACCACGACGCCGAGTAACAGCTAAACATAAGCAGCTCAACAAGGGCGACTCCGGACAGGGGTCGCCCTTTTGCTTGCGCCCGGGAGGGCCGCATATGAAGTTTCCTGCTCTACAGTCCTGCGCAAGACGGAAAGCACATTAAGTGCTTTCCTTTG
>NZ_JADNOH010000024.1 GCF_015557435.1 Collinsella aerofaciens | reverse complement strand
TCCGTACATGTACGGATGAATATGGGAGGTGTTCGGATGAAGTTGATATTCAAGGCCAAAAATTCACTTCTCCCATCAGAACTCAGTAAAGAAACCCGCAGGAGGTGATACGATTTATCATGCTTTTGTAACGTGTCTGCAAACTTCGAGAAAGCCCTTACATGGACGTAACGTTCTCAACCTTCCTCGGCCAACTTGTGTCGAACCCAGTCCTTGCCGTCACCGTGCTCCTCGCGCTCGGCGCCATCTTCGTCAACGGATGGACCGACGCGCCCAACGCCATCGCGACTTGCGTCACCACGCGTTGCATGCCCGCCCGCGCCGCCATCCTCATGAGCGCCGCGTTCAACTTCCTGGGCGTGCTCATCATGACGCACTTTAACGCGAGCGTCGCCAACACCATCTCACATATCGTCGACTTTGGCGGAAACAGCACCATGGCGCTCGCCTGCCTGTGTGCGGCGCTGTTCTCCATCGTCGCCTACGGTGCCACGGCATCGCGCTTTGGCATCCCCACCTCGCAGAGCCACAGCCTTATCGCCGGTTTGACCGGTGCCGCTATCGCCCTCGGCGGCGCGAGCAGCGTCAACGTCCACGAGTGGATGAAGGTCATCTACGGCCTGGCGCTCTCCATCGGCCTGGGCTTTGTCATGGGCTGGGTCCTGTGCAAGCTCGTCTCGATTCTGTTCGCCGCCGCCAACAGGCGACGCGCCAACGTCTTCTTTAAATACGCTCAGATCGCGAGTGCCGCGGCCATGAGCTTTATGCACGGTGCGCAGGATGGGCAGAAGTTCATCGGCGTGCTCTTTTTAGGTGTCGCCTTCGCCAACGGCCAGACCAGCGTCGGCGATGCCGGCATCCCCATCTGGATCATGCTGCTGTGCTCTGCCACCATGGGTATCGGCACCAGCGTGGGCGGCGAGCGCATCATCAAGTCCGTCGGCCAGAGCATGGTCAAGCTCGAGAAGTACCAGGGCTTCTCCGCCGACCTCGCAGGCGCCGCGAACCTGCTGCTCGCCACGCTCACCGGCATCCCCGTGTCCTCTACCCACATCAAGACCTGCGCCATCATGGGCGTCGGTGCCGTCAAGCGCCTCTCGGCCATCAACTTCGGTGTGGTCAAGGACATGATGTTCACCTGGTTCTTCACTTTCCCCGCCTGCGGACTCATCAGCTTTGTCATGGCCAAGCTGTTCATGATGTTCCTCTAGTCAAACCGAGCGTCCATCCGGACCGCAATACTTCGCCCACCCGTCTTCGCCTCGAAAGGACCCACCCATGGCAAAGAAACCCGATTCGTTCTACTTTGACAACTACGTCGCCTGCGCCGACCTCTCCGTTCAGGCCGCCGAGTTGCTCACCCAGATTTTCGAGAACTTCGATCCCGCGCAGATCCACGATATGCTCGACAAGATGCATGCGATCGAGCATGCGGCCGACAAGAAGCACCATGAGCTCGAGGACGCCCTGCTCACGGCCTTCATCACGCCGCTTGAGCGCGAGGATCTTGACCTGATGAGCTGCTCGCTCGACACCGTGCTCGACCGTATCGAGGGCGTCGTGCAGCGCGTCTACTTCACCAACATCCAGGGCATCCATCCCGATGCCATCGTGATCGCCCACAAGGTGACCGACGCCTGCCGCGCCATGAAGGACCTGATGGTCGAGCTGCCCAACTACCGCAAGTCCAAGACCCTGCGCGAACTCGTCATCCAGATCAACACGATCGAGTCCGAGGCCGACGAGCTCTACATCAACGCTATGCGCAACCTGCATGTCAACGGCAAGGATCCGCTCGAGGTCATCGCCTGGCGTGACGTCTACGCCTTCCTGGAGTACTGCGCTGACTGCTGTGAGAATGTGGCCGATGTTGTGGATTCGATTGTCATGAAGAACAGTTAATTAGGGGCACGTATCCCACCGGTCGCGGGCCCGACCACTAATACCTTTTTCACTCCGGCTGCAAGCAGAGTCGTTCAAAAGGTATTAGTGGTCGGGCCCGCTCCCTTACGTACCACCATTGGGAACTTTGGCTGATAGTTGTAGCGCAATGGGGGTTTGGCTGAAGGGACCTTTGGTACCCGTTCGGACACTTTGGCCCTTGATGAGCGTGTGGCCGATTGCTGCTTTGGGTACTCTTTGGGTTACTTTGGGTTTGTTTGATTTTTAATTTTAGGAGGGCTTGTATGTCTTATTTGGATCTGGCTCGGGGTCGGTATTCTTGTCGCGAGTTTGAGAATCGTTCTGTTGAGCAAGCTGTGGTGGATGCCATTGTTGAGGCGGGGCGGATTGCTCCTTCTGCTTGTAATAATCATCCAACCCGTGTGATGGTGCTGGATACGCCTGAGCTTCTGGAGAAGGCTGCTGCTTGTCAGCCTCGGTTTGCTCGTGATGGGTCTATCTTTGGGGCTCCGCTTGTCTTCCTTATTTGCAGCGTTACCGATGATGCTTGGGTACGCCCGTATGACCAGATGAATTCCAGTGAAATCGATACGTCCATCGTGTGTGATCAGATGATGATGGAGGCCACCGAGCAGGGCCTGGGAACGTGCTGGGTATGCCATTTTAAGCCTGAGGTGGCAGAGGAGCAGTTCAATCTGCCCAAGGGCGTCTATCCCTATCACATGCTCGTCTGTGGCTATCCCGCCGACCACATCGCCGATCCCGAGCATCGCGAGGCCCGCACCATTCCCCTCTCCAACTTCCTCCTCAAGTAGTTTTTAGACATACCTTAAAATCTACCTTTTACCACGCGCCCTTCGCCGAGTTCTGTCCTATCGCATGCAGAGCTCGGCGTTTTGTTTCCCAACCCGTATACAGCCACAAAAAAAGAGCCCGCAGGTGCGAGCTCCTCTTAAGGACACTAGATTATAGCTCTAATGCTAATCCAGGTCGTCGGCGGCAAAGTTGTCGATCGGGGCGAAGGGATCGGCCACGGGGACAACCGGGTCAGCGACGGGCAGCGGCTCGGCGGGAACAGTCACCGCAGGAGAAGCGGCAGAACCGACCGGCGTGGAGGCCATGAGGTCGGCCGGGAAGGAGTTCTGGGCATCGTCCATGAAGTGCTGGATGAGCTTGAGGTACTCGGCCTTGAACTCCTCGCGGGAAGCCTTCAGACGGTCGATTTCCTCGAGCTCGGCCTGCTTCTCGGTCAGAGCCTGGCGGATAACCTCGCGGGCCTTGGCGTCAGCCTCGTTGCGGATACGCTCAGCGTTCTCGTTGGCATCGTTGACGATGGTCTCAGCGGTCTGCTGGGCAGCGATCAGGGCAGCGGAAATCTGGCGCTCCTGAGCGGAGAAGTCAGGGGCGGGAGCAGCCACGGGGGCGGCAGGAACGGCCTGGGCGGTGGCATCCTGAGCCTGGGCAAGCTGAGCCTGTGCGTCGGCAAGCTGCTGCTCGGTAGCAGTCAGACGACCCTTAAGGTCGACAATCTTAGCGAGCATAGCGTCAACCTCGGAGGACAGCGTCTCCAAGAAGACGTCGACCTCAGCAGGATCGTAGCCACGCTTGGCCTCAGAGAAAGTCTGAGCCTGGATGTCTGCAGGGGTAATAGCCATAACAAGTCTCCTTTTTCATCGCCTCGGCGCTACACGCCCGACGTAAGTTACTAAGTCAGTTCTACACGAGTATACCTATAAGAAGCTGCAGAACCAGCCTCTGCACCAACTGCAACGCAATAATCGCAACGACCGGCGAAAAATCGATACCGCCCATCGGCGGGATGAAACGACGGAACAGGTTGAGCCACGGACCGCACACGCTATCAAGCACCGCGGCAATATCCTGAAGCAAACCACCCTGCTTCATGGGAATCCACGTCATAAAGCAGTAGACGACAATGAGCGTGGAATAGAAGTTGAACAGCGTGTTGACCAGCTGGACGATAGTGTAGATGTTGATGGGAATCTCCTCGTCTTGTCTTTACTTAAGGTAGCCGTCGGCACGAAGCTTCTTGAGATCGGAATCTTTGACCTCGCAACCGGCGGGCAGCACCATGAACACGCGGTCGCCCACCTCCTTGACCGTGGCACCCAGACCGCAGGCAAAGCCGTAAGAGAAGTCCAAGACGCGCTTGGCAACTTCGGTGCGTACGCCCACAAAAATCAGTGCGACAGGCTGCTTGGTGCGAACGCGGCGCACCACGGTCTCCACGTCGTCATAGCTCTCGGGGCGCAGGACATAGGCCGGCAGCTGCGGCGTGGCGTTGATGATATTGCTCGCATAGGCCGAGGCATCGCTCGGTGCAGGCGCGGGTGCAGCGGCGGCACGGGCGCGGGTATTCTCGGCGTAGCTCGACGGCGTGTCATAGGCACCAGGACGATAACCGCTCGCAACACTGTCCTGCGAGCGCGAAGGCGGGTTATACGTCGTGGCATGGCGGGAGTCATCGCCGACCAGCTGGCCGGAGCGCGTGTATACGGCCACCGACTCGGCCTCGCCGCGGCGCGTCTGACCCAACAGGCCGTTGCTCGGCTCATCCTGGGTGTAGAAGCCCTCGCCCGAGGCACCGCTGTAACCGTTGTTCTGGTAGCCGTCGTCATAGCCATCATCGTAGCCGTAGTCGTCGTCCTGACCATAACCCTGGTCGTAACCCTGCTGGCCGCCCAGGTGCATCTTATTTTTAATCTCGTCAAGGAAGCCCATGGTTGTGTCCTCTCGCGGTTTAGTGCAGGCGCTCCGATAATCAGTGCGCACTTCAGAGCCTTATTTTACTGCAAACTCCGGGCTAAATACTACCCTGCCCAGGCGAACGAGCGTAGAGCCTTCCTCAAGGGCAGGCTCAAAGTCCTCGCTCATGCCGCAGGAAAGTTCGGGCAGGCTCAGATCGGAGTGCGTCGCCTCAAGCTCATCCCTTAGCTCGCGAAGTCCGGCAAAGGTGCGGCGCGCCACATCTTTATTACCCCGTGGTGCCATAGTCATAAGGCCCTGCACACAAATTCCCTCGAGCTCTGCAAGCTCGCCCATGGCGGCACGAATCTCATCGGGCGAAAAGCCACCCTTCGATTCCTCGCCGCTCACATTGACCTCGATGAGCACCTGCTGAGGACCGGCAAGCTCACCCGCCTCAATCTTGCGGACCGCACGGCTCGAGATAGCCTGCGCCAAATGCAGCGAGCTCACCGAATGAATCAGCTCGGCCGAGCCCAGCACCGCATTGATCTTATTGGTCTGCAGGTTGCCAATCATATCGAAGCGCACCTCGGGCAGCTCCGGATGCTCCGCCAGGCCCGTGAGCTTGCGGACGAGCTCCTGCGGGCGGTTCTCGGCAAAGTGTCGATACCCCACCTGAATCGCAGCGACAGTCTCATCGACGCCAACGGTCTTGGACACGGCGATGAGGCGCGCGGCATCGTGGGAGCGGCCCGCTCGATCGAGTGCGGCATAAAAACGCTCGAGAATCTGCTCGCGGCGAGCGCGCATCAAGTCCAAATAATTATCCATTGCCAATCGCCTCCGCAGACAGCCAAACAAGTAGTCTCATGCTAACGCAAGAGCGCGACCCTGCATTCGCAAGGTCGCGCTCACTTGGGTATTTACAATCTTTTGACGAACGGGGTCACCCTACTCCTCGTCGTCCTCGGCGTCATCCTCATCCTCAAGGTGCTCAAGCAGGTAGCGAAGACCCTCGCTCAGCTCGTTGGCGGGCACCTTGGCAACATAGCGCGCGTCGACGGCGGGCCTCATGATAACGCCCTCGCCCGAAGGCACGCGCATGCTCTCGAGCTCATCCTCGTCCGCGCGGGCGATATCGCCGGTGTTCATGCGCTGACCGGTCAGCAGGAAGGTCAGACGGCAGGCGGCATCGATGGAAATCGAGGCGATACGATCAAGGTAGCGCGAGACCATGATGGCGCGGCGCAGGTCATCGTAGTTGCTGTCGTCGTCCATAAAGTCGCCCGTATCCATACGGTTAAAGGTGCGGAAGAACTTCTCGTAGGCGGCGTGCACCGGCTCGTCCTCGACGGCCAAGTTGCAGATGATGGACATGTCATTGGTGACGAGCGCAGAAAGCGAAGAGCCCAGCACCTGGTAGACGGCCTCAGCCTCGGCCTCGACCGTGCCGACAAGCTCCTTGGGCAGCGAGATGTCGGCCTTGATCATATGACGCGTGGCGCGGCAGATCTGGCGAACCTTATCGGTCATGCGCTGCAGGTTAAAGTCGACGTAGATAATCGTCTGCAGCAAGCGGAAGTCGGAGGCGACCGGCGACTGCGTGGCGATCAGGTTGTAGCACACGGCCTCCAAGTTGGCGCAGCGCGCGTCAATCGAAAGCGTGCGCTTCTTGGTCTTGGTGGCGAGCTTGCGGTCGTCGGTCACATAGGCCTTAACGGCATCGTGGAGGGCCAGATCGACGGCCTCGTAGATGCTCAGCATCTCGTGGCGGGCCTCGATGAGCTGACGGGAAAACAGTTTACGCATGGTTCACTCCAATCAGTTGGGTGCGGTCATGCCGCCCGCACAGTGAATACGCACCGGACCAGGTCCGATCGGCTTGGGACTAGTCGCACCGATCAGCCAAAGCGGCCGGTGATATAGTCTTCCGTCCGCGAGTCCACCGGGCTGGTGAAGATCGCGTCGGTTTGACCATACTCGATGAGCGTGGCAGGCTCACCGGCAACTTCCTGCAAGAAGAATGCGGTGTAGTCGCTGATACGAGCTGCCTGCTGCATTGAATGCGTGACGATGATGATCGTCATCTCGGGCGCCAGCTCGGCCATCAAATCCTCGACCTTAGAGACGGACGTGGGGTCGATGGCGGAGCAGGGCTCGTCCATCAGGAGGACATCGGGTTGCACCGCAAGCACGCGCGCGATGCACAGACGCTGCTGCTGACCGCCCGAGAGCGCCAAGCCATCCTTGTTGAGCTGATTGGATACCTCTTTCCAGAGGTTGGCGCGCTTGAGCGATTCTTCCACGATGTCATCGAGGTCGCTTTTGCTAGTCACGCCCTGCAGACGAGGGCCAAAGGCGACATTCTCGTAGATGGATTTGGGAAACGGGTTGGGCTGCTGAAAAATCATGCCCACGCGGCGACGGAGGTCGACCGGGTCGACGCCCTCGGCATAGATATCGTTGCCGTCGAGCGTCATGGTGCCCTCGACGCGCGTACCCTCGATCAGGTCATTCATGCGGTTGATGCAGCGCAAAAACGTCGACTTACCGCAGCCCGAAGGGCCAATGAAGGAGGTGATGGCGTTTTTGGCGATGTTGAGGTCGAGCCCCGTCAGCGCATGAAAGTCACCGTACCAAAAGTTGAAATCCTTGGCCGTAATGGCCGCTTGCTCCAGCGTGGGAGCGGACTGATAAACGGACATGGGACTCCTTAACTAGCGACGCTTGCGCGACAGGAAGCGCGCAAACAGGTTGAAGGCCAGAATGATCACCATCAGCAATAGCGCGGTGCCGTAGGCTGCGTTCATGTTGATGCCGTCGTTGGCAAGCAGGTACAGGTGAACGGTCATGGGGCGGCCGGAATCGAGCGGCGAGATAGGTAGATTGATGGCCTGGCCCATGGTGTAGAGCACCACGGCGGTCTCGCCAATGGCACGGCCGATGGCAAGGACAATGCCCGTGGCAATACGGCCAAAGGCAGAAGGAAGCACGATCTTGGAGACAACCTGCCACTTGGTGGCGCCCAGGCCATACGCGCCCCAACGGATATAGCGCGGAACGGCGCGAATGGCCTCTTCGGTGGTGCGCATGACGATGGGAAGCATCAAGAGCGCAAGCGCCAGAGCGGCCGAGACCATCGAAAGGCCCAGACCCATAGCCTCGACAAACAAGGCGTAGCCAAACAGGCCCATAACGATGGAGGGCACCGAGGCCAAAGCGTCAGCAGCGTAGCGAATGAGCTCAACGATCTTGCCCTGCTTGGCGTACTCGGCCAGATAGACGGCTGCCAGCACAGCGATCGGCGTGCAGATAAGCATGGCGAGCGCCGTCACATAGACGGTCGAGACGATCGTGGGCCAAATACCGCCCTCGGCGTTGACGCCCTGGGGCCAACCGAAGATAAAGTCGAGCGAGATGTGTGGCAGGCCGTTGATGACCACGTAGGCGATGATAGCGACCAGCACCAGCGTGGTGATGTATGCCGCGGCACGGAACACGCCAAGCATGATCTTGTTGGACAGGTCCTTGTTGATGCGGCCCTTCTTGCCGTGGGAAAGGGCACGCTTGATGCGCTCGCGCGACGAGGTCGTATCGACCGTCGTGTCAACGGAATCGGACATAGCCTACCCCCTCTTCTTCTTGGAAACCAGGCGGACGATGCCCACCAGCGTGGCGGAAATGATAAACAGGACCACGCCCATGCCGAACAGCGCCGAGCGATGCAGACCCGAGGAATAGCTCATGTCGAGCGCAATCTGGCTCGTGAGCGTCGAGATGGGGCTCGCAATGCTGTCGGGAATAACCGGGGCGTTACCCACGACCATGAGCACGGCCATGGTCTCGCCGATGGCACGGCCCATACCCAGCACGATGGCATCCACGATACCCAGCTTGGCGGCAGGTAGCACGACCTTATAGATGGTCTGCCACTTAGTAGCACCCATGGCATACGATGCCTCGCGAATACCCATGGGAATGGAATTGAGGGCATCGATGGTGAGCGTGGTGATGGTAGGGACGATCATGATGGCAAGCACGAACCACGCCGTCAGCGCACCAAAACCAAGACCACCGGTCAGTTGCGCGATAAACGGACGGATGATGATCATGCCAAAGAAGCCATAGATGATAGAAGGGATGCCGGCCAACAGGTCAACGGCAGGGCTGATGAGCTTGCGCACGCGCTTGCTGGCGATCTCGACCAGATACACGGCCGTGCCCACGCCTAGGGGCACACCCATGGCGAGCGCACCGACGGTCACCAGACCCGAGCCGGCAAGCAGCGACACGATGCCGTAGTGGCCCTCAGAGGGCGCCCACGTAAAGCTAAAGAAGTCCGCCAGACCGATGTCGGTAAAGACGGGCAGCGCCGAGTACGTGGTAAAGACAAAAATCAGGATGACGGTAACAACCGCCAAGAACGCGCAGGCAAAGAAAATCCACTGCAGCGCCTTCTCCTTGATATAGGTGCTGCGCGATACGAGCGCCAGCTCGCGCTTCTTGGGCGCCTGAGCATTCTGCTCAGTCTGGGAGTTTTCCTGTGCTTCCATGCTACTCACTCCCCTTCTCGTCGTTGGTGACGGGAATAAAGCCCGCCTCGCGAATCTGCTTGTCCATCTTTTCGGACGTCACGTAGTCGATGTAATCCTGCGCCTGCTGCGAAGGCGCACCCTTCACAAAGAAGTAAAGGTCGCGCGAGATGGGATAGCCGCCACTCGCGACCGTCTTCTCGGACGCCTCAACATGATTGACCGAGACGGCCTTGACCGAGGTCTTGGCGTTGAGGCTATCGACGAAGCCCAGCGAAATGTAGCCGATAGCCCCGCGCGAACGAGATACCACGTCGCGCACCTGGCCCGTGCCCGAAAGAACGGCGGAGCGGCGATCGAACGGGGTGCCGTCCATCACGATGGTGCGGAAGGCTTCACGCGTGCCAGACGCCTCGTCTCGGTTGATGACCTGAATCTTCAGGTCCTCGCCACCGACCTCTTTCCAGTTAGTAATCTTGCCGGCATAGATATCGCGGAGCTGCTCGGTCGAGAGGTTATCGACGGGGTTACCTTCGTTCACGATGACCGCGATACCGTCGTGGGCAATGACGATGGGAGTCAGGCCCAGATCCTGTTCGTCGGCATTGAGTCCACGGGAGGAGCTGGCGATATCGGCCGTGCCAGCGCTGACGGCTTCGATGCCAGCGGAAGAGCCCAAACCGGAAACGAGCACGTCGATGCCGGTCTCCTCCTTAAAGCCCTCTGCCGCAATTTCGGCGATAGGAAGGCAGGTCGTGGAGCCGGCCACGGTAATGGAAGAGGTAGAAGATCCCGAAGAACAGGCGCACAGCGTAAGCGTAAGCACAGCGGCGCTCAGGACCGATACGATCTTTCTCATAGCATCACGCCGATCGCGGCATGGCGCCCACAGGTGCCGTCCTCGTTACGGTAGGAATAAAAGCGGTCGTTCTGACGCACGGTCGAAAGCTGGGTATCCACGATATTATCCGCGTCGACACCGACATCTACCAGCGCCTCGCAAATGGCAGCGGAAAGATCGAGCATGCGAGAGGCACTCGCATCGATGCAAGAGAACTCGGCGGCAAAGCGATCCATGAGCTCCTGGGAAACCTCGTACTCGTCACCCAGGATATGGGGCCCGATATAGGCGGAAACGTCGCTCGCATCGCAGCCGGCAGCATCGCAAAGCGCCTGGCACGCCTTGGCAGAAGTACGTGCAATCGTGCCCTTCCAACCGGAGTGCACCACGGCAAATCCGCCGGGGGCCACCAGCACCACGGGAACGCAGTCGGCAAAGCAGAGCAGCACGGGCACGTCATGGGCCGTACAGACGATGGCATCGCAGCCCTCGGCAATCTGCTCGCGAACAGCCTCAAGATCGTCGGCGCTGTTCGAAGTCACCGTAACGATATGGTCACCATGTACCTGATTGGGCACGAGCAGATTATGCTCGCACTCAGTGGCGCCCATAGCTTCGAGCGCTCGACGACGATTTTCTTGAACTGCAAAGGGGTCATCGCCTACATGCGAGCCCAGGTTGAGCGAGGAGTACGCATCTTCGGAAACACCACCGGTGCGCTCGGTAAAGGCAAAGCGGACATCGGATGTCGCGCCCTCCACCAACGTAACTCCATCATGGTCGACACGCGAAACCCTGTCCGCACGTGCTGCCATACTAAAGCCTCCTAATAACACAAGTACCGCGGCGTCGCCGCGCAGTCCGCGTTTATACGGCTGTCATACTTCCTTAAAAGGATACCCGCAGCGGTAGGGACCAAACGTAAAGGGAACGTAAGGAGATTGGAGGCTTTCGTTTACAAACGAGAAACAAAACGGGGTGCATCCAAATGGACACACCCCGTGCAGGTCGTTGAGAAAAACGAACTAGAAGCTACCGCGCTTCAGGAAGTCGGGAAGCTCGAACTGGTCGTTGCCAAAGTTGGGCAGCTCGGTACCACCGACGTTGCGGGTCGGAGCGGCCTGAGCCGGGCTGGCAGCCGGAGCGGTGCGCTGCGGCTCAGCGGAGGCAGCGGCCTTGCTCTGAGACTGCTGAGCAGCAAAGAGCTCATCCTGACGGTTGACGTTGGAGTCGGAGAAGCCCGTAGCAATGACGGTGATACGCACCTGATCGCCCAGGGACTCGTCGACAACGGTACCGAAGATGATGTTGGCCTCGGGGTCGACGGCGTTGGCGACAACGTCGGCGGCGTCGCTGATCTCCTGGATGCCCAGGTCCTTGGAACCGGCGATGGAGAGCAGCACGCGCGTGGCACCATCGATGGAGCTCTCGAGCAGCGGGCTGGAGATGGCCTGCTGGGCAGCGTCGACGGCACGAGTATCCCCAGAAGAGGTACCGATACCCATCATGGCGGTACCGGCCTGCTTCATGATGGTCTTAACATCGGCGAAGTCCAGGTTGATGATACCGGGGACGGTGATGAGGTCGGTGATGCCCTGGGTGCCCTGGGAAAGGACGCCATCGGCAATCGCGAAGGCCTCGAGCATGGTGGTCTTCTTCTCGGCGATGTCGAGCAGCTTATCGTTAGGGATGACGATCATGGTGTCGACGCAATCGGAGAGGGTCTTGATGCCCTCCTCGGCGCTCTTCTTGCGCTTGCGGCCCTCGAAGGTGAAGGGCTTGGTCACGACGGCGACGGTCAGTGCGCCGACCTCGTTCATCGCGATATCGGCAACGATGGGAGCAGCGCCGGTACCGGTGCCACCGCCCTCACCGCAGGTGATAAACACCATGTCGGCGCCAGCAAGCGCCTCGGCAATGTCGTCGCGGGACTCATCGGCAGCCTTGCGGCCAACCTCGGGGTTGGCGCCGGCGCCCAAGCCGCGGGTAAGGTCGGTGCCGATGTGCACCTTGATATCGGCATCAGAGATCGCGAGTGCCTGAGCATCGGTGTTGATGGCAACAAACTCGACGCCGCGGATGCCCTCTTCGATCATTCGATTGACCGCGTTGGTACCGCCGCCGCCGACGCCGACCACCTTAATGACGGCAAGGTAGTTGTTGATCTCTGTCTCGTGCATGTCGGTCCTCCGAACAAAGGTTATAGCCATAGCATGGGTCGACCCCTGCGCACGTTAACCTTCAGGTTGAAAGTAAATGCAAAGGTAAACCGTATTATGTTTGCACATTATGAACGTATCAGTCAAATAATTGACCGTGAAAACCAAACAAACCAGATAAACGGCGTGGTATGGCCTGTCAACAAAGGCCCAAACGCCGCTATGAGGTGGGTGCGTTCCTAAACGTATAGTTGCCCGGAGAGCGCACGTTGATATACGTCACGCCCTCTACCTGCGAAAGCAGCTTGGTGACAATGCGCTCCTTCTTGGCAATATCATTAGAATCGCCCAGCGACACCTCGATGCCGTTATTGAGGTTTGCCGAGATGGCCTCGACCGAAGGCGTGGAAATATCCTTGACTTGCCCCAGAAACTCGCTCGAAAAACCGCGCGCGTAGTCCAAGCCGGCCTTAACTGCCTTGGAGCTCACCGCCTGGCCAGAGACCGGGGCGACATCGGCCGATACATCGGTCAACAGCACGGCGCCGTAGTGCTTGGCCAGTGCCAGCGCGGCATCAATGCCGGTCAGGGTGTTTGAGCCCTGACCCATCGTAATGACGTTGCCCTGGTCATCCACCTCAACCGAGGTCGAAAGCGGAGCGATCCAGGTATCGTCATCGCCGATGGCCCAGGCAAGATCGTCCGAGCTGATATAGGCAATTGCGACAACCTTGCGCTCCGTCGGCGTAATGATGAGCGTATGGGGGAACTGGCGCTGGACATCAACGCCCGAAACCCACGGGTTCTGCTTGAGGTCCTCGGTGATCTGATCGGGGTCGACGTTAAACAGCGACGTGCCCTCGGGCAAATCGATCAGTTGAATGGCATCGTGTTTGGTCACATGCTCGCTGCCCTGAATCTGAATGTCGGTAGCGGCAAACAATCCAGAGTTGATCACTATGATGGCAATGATGACGAGCACGGCCAAGGCGGCAAGAACGCCGCCCACGATTTTGCCTTTGCCCTTAACGGCAGGAACGGCGTCGGTCGTCTTATTAGCCATAGCCCCCAGTGAAGTCAGCGGGTTGACGCCTTTTTTACTCGAAGGTTTCTTAGCGGCAGCCGGCACCGACGTCAGCGAACGCGGCTTCGATGCACCCAGCGTGCGGCCCGGACGCGGCGCTTTGGCCCCCATCGAGGTTTTAGGCGTTGCCACGGGACGAGCGGACTTGGCGCCCATGACGGACCTTGACGTCACCGAGGGACGCGAGGCCTTTTTTGCGGCAGGATGGTTGCCGAGCTGCGAGCCGACAACCGGACGCTTGGCAGGTCGCACGTGCCCGGAGGGCTTCGAAGGCGTGACGGCCTTGCGCTGAGGTTTGGCAGGTGCGCCGGAACGCCCTCCGGCGCGGCGGAAGGTGGGTTTCGATGCTCTAGAAGCCGAGGAATTTAACTTCCGGTCTGAGCTCGATGCCATACGCCTCCCTCACCTTTCCGTGCACATGTCTGATAACCGCGGCCACATCATCGGCCGAAGCGGTTCCGTTGTTAACGATAAAATTAGCGTGCACGGGCGAAACTTCCGCGCCGCCGACCGAAAAACCCTTTAATCCACAATCCTCGATAAGCTTGCCCACGCTCGCATCGGGCGGATTGCGAAAGACCGATCCGCAAGATGCGCGCCCCATGGGCTGTGTGCGCTTTCGCCGAGTCAGATACCGCTCCATGCGCTCACGGATATCGGCTTTCGGAGCCGGCTTTAGCTTAAGAACGCACTCGAGGATAATCTCATTGCGAGGAAGGCTGCATTCGCGGTAGCCCCAGGTTATCTCAGACCCCGCATAGTGCTTAATGCCGGAGAAAGGGTCAAACGTTACGACATCCTCAACGAGCGAACCGATCCACTCGGTACGCGTACCGGCATTCATAGATATCGCGCCGCCGACCGAGCCGGGAATACCGACGGCAAACTCAAGACCCGAGAGGCTGCGAGACAGGGCGTCGTTGACCAAGCGCGCGAACATCACGCCCGCGCCAACGGTCAGCGTACAGCCGTCCTCGGCAACAACCGTGCGCTGGAACTCACGCCCCAGTGAAATGACGGCACCGCGATAACCGGCATCGGCAACCAAAAGATTAGATCCCTTGCCGATAATCACCCACGGCACCTGTTCGCGGTCGAGCACCGCCACGGCACGACGCAGGGCATGATAGCTGTGGCACGTCACAAAGAGGTCGGCCTTGCCGCCGATACGATAGCTCGTATGGCGCGCAAGTCGCTCGTCCTCAATCACATCCGTGTCGATCATGCCCGAAAGCGCCATGACGGCATTAAACAGACCCATGGAGCTTAAGCGTCTTTCTTGGCAGTCAGATAATCGATGAACTCGGGGCCGACCGTCGTGACATCACCGGCGCCCATGGTAAGCAGCAGGTCGCCCTCGCCCACCATCTGCTCGAGCTCCTGGTTGAGCTCAAGACGGCTGGAGCAGTACACGACTTCCTTGCCGGGATGCTTGGCACGAACGGTATCGGCGAGCATCTTGGAGGTAACGCCGGGGATGGGCATCTCGCCGGCCGAGAAAACGTCGATCAGCAGCAGTTTGTCGGCATTGGCAAAGGCATCGGCGAAATCGTCGCACAGGGCCTGCAGGCGCGAATAGCGGTGCGGCTGGAACACGACGTCGACGTGCTTATAACCCAGCGACGAGGCGGCGGCAAGCGTCGCCTTGATCTCGGTGGGATGATGACCGTAGTCGTCGACCACGGTGATGCCGTCGATATCGCCCACATGGGTAAAGCGACGGCGAACGCCCTCAAAGCTCGACAGTGCCTTGGCCGCAGCATCGATGTCGAGGCCCAGGACGTGAGCGACGGTCAAAACGGCCGTGGCGTTGAGCATGTTGTGGCGGCCGGGGTTGCTCTTGATCTCCACAGCGTGCTCGGTGCCATCCTCAAAGCGAACGGTAAAGTCGCTCTGGATGCCCTTGACGTCCGGATGCACGCAGACGATGTCGTTGGTCTCGGCAAAGCCATAGGAAAGCACGCGGCGTCCCGTCGACTTGGCGAGCTCGACCAGATGCGGATCCTCGCCGCAGACGATAACGGTACCGTCCTCGCCCACCAGGCTCATGAACTTGGCAAAGGTGGCCTCGATCTCCTCGATGCC
This sequence comes from Collinsella aerofaciens, assembly GCF_015557435.1. Lineage (GTDB taxonomy): Bacteria > Actinomycetota > Coriobacteriia > Coriobacteriales > Coriobacteriaceae > Collinsella > Collinsella aerofaciens_Z. The sequence goes on along the minus strand of NZ_JADNOH010000024.1, from coordinate 10,697 downwards.
CGAGTAGTGATCGAGATGGTCGGCCTCGACATTGGTTACGATGACCACGTTGGGGTTCAGGAACAGGAAGGAGCTGTCGGACTCGTCGGCCTCGGCGACAAAGTAATCGCCCGAGCCGTTTTTACCGTTGGTGTCATAGCCCTCGACGATGCCGCCGATCAAGAAGCTGGGGTCCAGGCCCATGCGATCGAGCATGGTGGCGCACATCGAAGACGTCGTGGTCTTGCCGTGCGTGCCGGCAACGGCGACGGTGGTATATCCGTGGCCCAGTGCCGAGAGCATCTTGGCGCGAGGCCACACGGGAATACCCAGCTCGCGGGCACGAACAAGCTCAGGGTTAGACTCGGGAATAGCGGTAGAGACCACGACCACGTCGGGCTTGACCTCGTCGATCGTCGCAGCCTCATGGCCAACGTGAACCTTCACGCCGGCGCGCGTAAGCTGGCGAATGTAGCGCGACGTCTTAAGGTCGGAGCCGGTAACGGCATAGCCGCGCTCGTGCAAAACGAGGGCGATGCCGCTCATGCCGGCGCCACCGATACCGATGAAGTGGGCGCTCTTAAACTCGGGCGCGGAGGTTGCAGTCTGGGAATCAGCCATGTGCTCGTGTACTCCTTGCGTAAACACTGCCTGTAACCCGTTAACTGTACCGCACCTACCGCATCCGCGCGAGGGCGACCGGCGATATCCCGTCTAACTAACGCAATCCCTCTACCGCGTCGGCCAAAAGTGCGGCGGCGCGATCCTGAGCCAAGCCGCGTGCCGCCTGGCGCATGGCGTCGCGCGCCGCGGCGTCATCGACCAGGTGCAACAGCTCCTCGGCAAAGGCGGGGGCATCGATATCGGCATCGGCGCAAAGCACGCCCGCACCGGCATCGACCAGATAGCGGGCATTCGTGGTCTGGTGGTCGGCCGTGGCATGCGGATACGGCACGAGCACCGAGGGCACGGCGAGAGCGGCGATCTCGGCCACACTCGAGGCGCCGGAGCGCGAGAGCACCAGATCGGCCGCAGCCAGCATGTCGCCCATGTTATCGATATAGGGCTGCACGCGATAGCGCTTCGCCTCCTCGGGCGTCAGTGCCAGAGCACGTTCGGTCTCCTCAAAGCCGTCGGCTCCCGTCGAATGCAACACATAGAGGTTCTTGCGCGAAAGCAGCTCGTTTTTGAGCGAAGCCACGCGCTCGTTGAGGTGCTGGGCGCCAAGTGAACCGCCAAAGACGAGCAGCAGCGTAGCGTCCTCGGGTACGCCAAGTGCCTTGCGGCCGCGAGCGCGATCGCCCTCGATCACCGAGCGACGTACGGGGTTGCCGGTCATGAGCACGTGGTCAGGGTCACCTTCGCGCTCAAAGACCGAACGCGCTGCCGGCACCGAGATGCACACGCGGGCGGCGTGGGAGTTCATCATCTTGTTGGCCAGGCCCGGAACGGAGTTTTGCTCATGCAGCAGATACGGAACACCCGCACCCTTGCACCAGCCCAACAGCGGCACCTCGACATAGGCACCGAAACCAATGGCGGCATCGGGCTTACCGACCTTTGAGAAATGATTGGCGAGCGCACGTTTGGCCTTGTTGACGCGCCACAGCGAGGTCAGTGCGGTCCAAGGGCGGGAACGATCGAAGCCCGTGACCGTGATGGGCACAAAATCGAACCCGGCCTCGGGAACAAGACGACCCTCGAGCTTGTGCGATTGACCCACAAACACGACGTGATGCCCGCGGTTACGCAGCTCTTCGGCCAAGGCGAGCGCGGGGTTGATATGTCCTGCCGTGCCGCCGGCTGCGATAGCAACGGTCATCTTATCGGTCATGGTAGTCCCTTCGTACGCGCGGCCCCTGGTCATCGGTGCGCAAGCGCGCCGACGGGTCCGAATTCAAATCGATTCGATTATATCTGCCGCCCGCGTTGCGAGGCGTGGGGCGCTGTGGGCGACCCTGCGGCGCCGTTCGTGGGCGCGGACGAGCAGCCGGCTCGGACGCTAAGCCATCCAAAACGGTAAAGCCATTGCGCGAAGATCGCTCGCCGCGCACATGGGGCACGCCGGCAGTGCTCTCGTCCATAACGGCAAAGCTCTCGCGACGACGGTCGTACTCATCACGGCGGGCGCTCTCGTAAGAAACGCGCAGAATCAACCCGGCAAGCATAAGCGACACGATAATCGACGAGCCGCCGTAACTGATAAACGGCAGCGGCTTTCCCGTCATGGGAAACACGTTGAGGATGCCCAGCGCGTTAATCAAAAACTGCACCGCGAGAATGACCGCAGAACCCGACGCCATGAGTGCCCCGCGACGGTCGGTCGCCTGCTCAGCAATGCGGAACGCCGAGTAAATCAACATCGCAAATACCAAGAAGAACAGAACGGTCCCGACAAAGCCGACTTCCTCGCCAATGATGGCAAGAATGTAGTCGTTATGCGCCTCGGGCAGATACGAGTACTTCATGGTTGAGTTGCCGATGCCACGGCCGAACAGGCCGCCCGATGCAAACGCCATAATGGCGAGCGTGGCTTGGTAGCCATCTCCGTACTCATCGGCCCAGGGATTCCAAGCGACCTCGACACGCGTCATACGATACGGCTCGGCAATCAGGGCAATCGCAATGACAGCGATACCGCCGGCAATCGTCCAAACGATGTATTTGGGGTCCAATCCCGCAAACAGCGCCATGCACACCAGCGTCAGCAAGATGATCAGGATGGTGCCGAAGTCGGGCTGGATAAAGATCAAGAGGATCGAAGGACCCAAACAGATGCCCATCTTGCTAAGGAACTCGTTGATGTTGCCACCGGGCGAAAAGAAGCGATCAAGCATGATTGCCGAGTACGCAATGGCAAATGGCTTCAAAAACTCGGAGGGCTGGAACTGAATGCCGGCGATGTTGAGCCAGCGCGTGGCGCCACGACTGCCGCTGCCCACTAAGAACACCAACAGCAGCAAGAACATCATGACGAACAGGAAGATCCTGAGCACGTCCTCCCCAAACCAGCTGTCCGGCAAATAGCGGGCAATGGCAACCATGGCCAGCACGCCAACCCCGGCAAACGCGGCTTGTCGAAACAAAAAGAACGTCGCCGAACCGTTCTCGTGCAGCGCCTCGACCGAAGATGCCGAGTACACCATCAACAAGCCAAAGCACACCAGCGAAAACAAGCAGGCCAAAAATACCAATCGGGGGCGCATGATGCGAGCGGGAACGCCGGCAATATAGCGTTCGCTGAACGTTTGCCCACCGCGGCCAGAACGCGGCGTGCTGCGCCGTGAGGAAGCACGGTCCGAGTCGGGCCTCCTCATGCTTTGTCGGGGGCTCTCCTCTCTCACCGGCAACCCCTATTCCGTTTGCGATTTCGCCGCGGCGGCAAGCTGGGCCACATAGTCCTTGAACACGCGGCCGCGCTCCTCGTAGCCCGAGAACTCATCAAACGATGAGCAAGCGGGCGAAAGCAGAACCACGTCACCACGGCTCGAAAGCGAACGGGCGACGTCCACGGCATCGCGCAGGTCATCCGCCTGGGCGATATCCACATCGCCATCGACATCGGCCTCGTCCATAGCGGCGGTGAAACGCTCGCGCGCATCGCCAAAGCAGACGACCGAGCGTACGTTATCCATAACAACGCGCGCGAAGTCCGTGAGCGGCGTGCCCTTATCGTGGCCGCCGAGCAGCAAGATCACGTCGTCATCGGGAAATGCCGTCAGCGCCTTCTCGACCGCATCGGTGTTGGTCGCCTTGGAATCGTTGACGTAGCGCACGCCGTCAATCTCGCCACACGGCTCCACGCGGTGCTCGAGCGGCTGGAACGAAGCCAGACCACGGCAGACACCATCGACATCGGCACCGACTGCCAGGGCAGCCGTGGCAGCGCACAGGGCATTGATAACATTGTGATGGCCCGAAATCTTGAGCTCGGACGGGGCGACAAGCTGAGTCTCGACCCCCTTCAGGCGCACGACCATCTTGCCGTCGCGCACAAAGGCGGCATCCTCGCCCTCAGGCTCGTCAAAAGCGACCTTGCAGATGCGACGACCCGGCGTGTAGATGTACTCATCGAACTCGTGAATGCCGGCGTCTTCGACGTCGACAACCGCCAGATCGTCATCGACCATATTGTCAAACAGTTTAATCTTGGCAAGCGCGTAGTTCTTATGGCTCTTATGCCAGCCCAAGTGGTCGGGAGTGATGTTGAGCAGCACCGCCACGCGGGGGTGGAGCTCGGTGGTCGTAGCAATCTGATAGCTCGAGAGCTCAGCCACAAACCACTCGTTGTGGGCTCGTCCGTCAATCTCGTTGACCGGCGGCTCGCCAATGTTGCCGACGGCTACGCTGGCCTCGCCGGCAGCCTTGAGCAGATAATCAGTCAGCGACGTGGTGGTCGTCTTGCCGTTGGTGCCCGTGATAGCAATCCAGTTATCGGGCGACAGGCGATAGGCAAACTCGGGCTCACCCATAATCTGGGCGGCATGCTCGCGCCCGGCCTTAAAGAAGCCCGAGAACTCCGAGATGCCCGGGCACGTCACGCATACGTCATAGGCGCCCTCGACCTGTTCGGTCCCATAGACAAACGACGCACCAGCAGCCTCGAGCGCACGCGTGGCGTCATTGGGCTCAGAGGTGCCGCCGCCATACACGGTAACGGCGCTTACGCGCTCGGGATGTGCCAGCGCCCAGCGGGCGACATCGAGACCGGATTTGCCCTGACCCAAAACGAGCAGGCTAAAGACATCAGCAAGAGGCATGAAAGACCACTATCCCAACTGGAAGAACAAAGCAAGGCCAACGGCACCAAAGGCCGCAGCGATAATCCAAAAACGGATGACGACCTTGGTCTCGGCCCAGCCCTTCTTTTCGAAATGATGATGGATGGGCGCCATAAGAAAGACGCGCTTGTGCGTAAAGTGGAAGTAGACAACCTGAATCATAACCGACAGGGTCTCAACGATAAACAGGCCGCCGATGATGAGGGAGACGACCTCGGTGTTGGTCATGATGGACGTGCAGGCAAACGCGGCGCCCAGGGCAAGCGAGCCGGTATCGCCCATAAAGATGCTCGCCGGATAGCAGTTGAACCACAGAAAGCCCAAGCAGGCACCGGCACACGCGGTGCAGAAGATGGACAGGTTCACGTCTCCGTGCAAAAACGCCATGGCAGCCATGGCGAGCATGGCAATCATGGAGGTGCCGCCAGCAAGACCATCAAGGCCATCGGTCAGGTTCACGGCATTAGAAAGACCGGCGATCATCAGCCAGCAAAAGACAATGTAGAGCCACGGGAACGAAAGGCCGCAGATGGTGGTCGAAAGAACACCGAGGTCGATCGTCAACCCACCGGGAAAACGAATCTCGGGGGCGACACCGCACCAGTTGACGGCAAGTACCGTAAAGGTGACACAGATAATGGTTAGGCCGATCATCTTGGCATGGGGCGTCAGACCGAGCGAGCGCCCATGCGTAACGGAGGTCAGGTCGTCGATCAGGCCCAGCACGCCGGTCGCCAGCGTGGCGAGCAGCACGAGTACGAGCTCGGTGGTGAGCTTGCCCATCAGCAGGCAGGTCAGCGAGATCGCGACGAGAATGATGACGCCGCCCATGGTGGGCGTGCCCTGCTTAATAAGGTGACGCTTGGGGCCGTCGGCTCGAACCTGCTGGCCGATACCCTCGACCTTCAGCAGCTTAATCCACCACGGCATGAGCAGCAGCGCAATGGCAGCAGCGATGCCAAGCCCCAAAAAGGCCTGATACGTAGGATACGAGGGATTGCCGAACATGGGCTAGCACACACCTTCCACAAAGCGGTCGAGCTCAACAAAACGGGAACCCTTGACCAGTACAACATCATGATTTTCAAGTGCGCCGCCCATGCGGTCGAGCACCTGCTGATAATTGGAAAACACCTGAATGCGATCCTCGTCCATGCCCATCATGCGCGCGGCATCGGCCATAAGCTGGGCCAGCTCGCCGCCCACGCACACCAGCATGTCGAGCTTCTTGGCGGCGGCATAGGCACCCACGAGCTCATGCATGCGGGGAGCCTCGGCGCCCATCTCGCCCATCTCGCCCAGGACCGCCATGCGCGAGCCTTGGCAGATAAGCGAGCACAGCAGATCGAGACCGGCGGCCATGGATTCGGCACTGGCGTTATAGGAATCGTCGATGATGCGGGCGCCGCTCTTGGCGCGCTTGATCTCCTGACGGTGGCCCGTGATCGTAAGTCCCCTAAAGGCAGCATCAATCTGCTCGGGCGTTACGCCCAGGCGATAGGCAACCGCGGCGGCCTTGACGGCATTGGGGACGGACTGCACACCGGGAATGGCGAGCATGGTTTCGATCGACTCGCCTAGGCCAAAATCGAGCGTAAAGACCGGACGGCCCTCGTCATCGACACGGATGTCGCGCGCACGGACCTCATCGTCGTCCGAGATACCCGCCAACATCACGTCAACGCCGGCAGGCGCGGCAAACGTGTCGCGGATGAAGGGGGTAAAGTCATCCTCGCCGCCCAAAACCAGCAACGGCAGGATGTCGCCGGCGGCACGCATGCCCTCGACAATCTCGGATTTGGCACGGGCGATGTTCTCGCGGCTGCCCAAAATACCGATATGGGAAGTGCCGATCTTGCTCACGATGGCAAGGTTGGGATTGGCAGACTGGGACAGGCGCTCAATCTCGTGGAAATGATTCATGCCCATCTCGAGCACCAGGATCTCGGTATCGGCGGGGGCGCTCAGCACCGTGAGCGGCATGCCGATCAGGTTGTTGTAATTGCCCTTGGTCGCCCAGACGCGATAGCGCTTGGCGAGTACTGCGGCAAGTACGTCCTTGGTCGTCGTCTTACCGATCGAACCGGTAATACCAACAACCAGGCAGCCAAGCTCCAGGCGATACGCATGCGCCAGACGCAGCAGAAACTCCTCGGGATCGTCGGTCAGCAAGATGGCGCAGCCCTTGTCCTGCGACAGCGAGACCAACTCGGGGTCGGGCTCGCGCGTCATCACAACCGCACCGGCACCCGCCTCGATAGCACGGGAAGCAAAGTCATTGCCATCGACTTTTTCGCCCGGGAAGGCGACAAAGATCGTCCCCTCCTCGACCTGACGCGAGTCGATAACGCACCCGCGGCAAACACGATCGGCTCCTTCCGTCACGGTTCGGGCCCCTGTTGCGGCCACGAGGTTGTTGACGGCGATCTCTATCATTGCTGCTCCCCTGTAAACCTAATAATGCTATCGGCGTATTGTATCCCAGTGCCACGCATGCGTGGTGCAGGGCATGTGAACACCCCTCAGATTGAACAATGGACCACGCCCAAGATTGTAACCCCCTACTTCGTGTGCGGGATACCCAACACGTCGAGCGCGTTGGCCATAATGGATTGGAACGGCACCGCAGCGGCGTCCGAGCCGCTCGGCGTTCCGTCAAGCGTGATATAGCACAGCACCTTGGGCGACTGAGCCGGCGCAAACCCCATAAAGGACGACATGTAGTTCTCCTTGAGGTAGCCGCCGTTCTCATCGGCACGCTCGGCCGTGCCGGTCTTGCCCGCCACGTCATAGCCATCCACCGTGCCGCCGACGCCCGTGCCCTCGGCGACAACCGTCTGCATGCACGACGTCACCTGCGCGGCGGCGTCCTGCGAAATCGCGCGCTCGCCCTCGCCCCAATCCTTCTCATCGCCCTTGCTGGACTTATAGAAGTGCGGGGTCATCATCACGCCGCCGTTGGCGATACCGCCCACGGCACGCGCAATCTCAATCGGCGAGACGGACAGTGCCTGGCCAAAGCTCATCGAGCCCAGCGTGGCGCCATCATACTGGTCGCGCTCCTTGACGATACCCAGACTCTCTCCCGGAAAATCGACACCCGAGCTGTGTCCGATGCCCCACTTGTCCACATAGGCGGCAAAGTCGTCGGCACCGATCTTGCGTCCCACCAGGACAAAGCCCACGTTGGACGAACGGCGCATCATCTCGCGCACATCCATGGTCATGGCGTAGTCGCGTTTATCGGCATCGGTGACGGTATCGTCGCCCACCTTGATACTCGCCGGTACCTCAAACGACGTACTCGAGCGCACGACGCCCAAATCAAAGCCGGTGCCCGTCACGAGCGTCTTAAAAACCGAGCCGGGCTCATAGGCATCGGTGACGAGGCGCAGGTTCATATCCTCGGTCTTGGCATTTTCCAGATCGGTCTGGTCATACGTCGGGTACGAGCAGGCGGCAAGGATCTCACCCGTTGTAGGATCGGTCACAAGGGCCGAGCCGTTCTTGGCCTTCGTTTTCTCAACTGCCTCGGCTAGGGCATCCTCAGCCGCACGCTGGATATTGACGTCAAGCGTCGTCACGATGTCTACGCCGTCGACCGCGGCCACCTTTTTATAGGCGCCGCCTGCGATATAGCTGCCATCCCTCGCGCGCTCGCGCACAAGAGAACCGTTCGTGCCGGTCAAGAGCTTGTTGTATTGCTTTTCCAGACCCGTCAGACCATCGTTGTCCACATTCACCACGCCCAGCACCTGCGAGGCCAGGTTGCCGTAAGGGTACACGCGCTTCATGGCTTGCTCAAAGAGTACGCCGGGCAGGTTTTTCTTCTCCAACGCCGCGGCGTCGTCTTCGTCCACCTGGCGCTTGATATACACCCAGGTGCCATCGGACTCAACGAGTTTACGACAGGTCTTTTTATCGATACCCGTCGCCTTGACCAGCGCCGACACCGTCTTGTCGACATCCTCGACCAGCTGCGGGTTCACGGCGATATTGCGACACTCGACCGAAGACGTCAGCACGTTGCCGTTACGGTCGTAGATAGTGCCGCGCTTGGCATAGAGCGTCTGGGCGAGAAGGCGGCGTGCATCGGCGCGCTCACGCAGCTTGCCGGCGTTCACGATCTGATAGTCGGCAAGGCGATAGACGCCCGCGGCCAAACCGAGCCCAATGCACCCCATGACGACGTTGCGACGAGGCAGCGGCGTGCCCGTGAGCCATTCGGTCGACGAGTTCTTGCGCGACCTGGTGTTATGCACTTGAGGACCACCCGAACCGCGAAGTCGCGATGCCGGGTCGTTGCCATAGGACGGCCTCGCGTTGTAAGATGGCCGACCCGTTCCTTGATAACCAGAACGTCCCCGCGATGAGGGACGTCCAGAACCGCGACCCCCGTCGGAGCCGCGGCGATAGTCATTTGTCATACTCAGCTACCGTCTTGTTACTGAGCGGTCGCGGTCGAGCTGGCGCCCGCGGCTGCATCCTGCGAAAAATCAAGTGTAACGCTCTCGCTGGGCTCCACCATGCCATAAGCGCCCGCAAGGTCGCGAATGCGCGTGTCGGCACCATAGACCGAATGCATGACCTCCAGGTCGGAGCTCTCGTCGGTCGCCTTCTCGAGCGTGTTGGTAAGCGCGGCGTTGCTGTTGAGCACCTGGGCCGTAACGCCGGCGAGCGCCACACGGGCGACACCGATCGTCATGAAGATGGCCGCAATGATGCAAAACGTTTTAAGAACGCTCATGAAAACCGGGCTTACCGCCTGGTTTGCCTGACGGCCCGCGCCCGTGTAGACATCAAAGCGCGGCGTGCGCTGCTCGCGGGGAGCAACGGGGGCCTGCGGTGCCTCACGATAGGCGGGCATGGCGTTCATATCATAGGCGAGTGCTACGTTTGAGGTGTTGTAGCCCATGATATGCCGCCTCCCATCCCGAGTACGTTGGTAGTGTGTTTAAGCTTCGTTTGTGGTACGAGCGGGAGGTCCAATATCGCGCGGTCGCGTCTACAGACGCTGCGCCACGCGGATCTTGGCTGATCTCGCCCGAGGGTTGCGCGCAACCTCATCGGGTTGGGCAACCAGGGGTTTGCGGGTGATGACCTTGAGTATCGGCACGTTGCCGCACACGCACACCGGAATCTCCGGCGGACACGTGCACCCCTGGCTCATCTCCTTAAAGTGGTTCTTTACGATACGGTCCTCGAGCGAGTGATACGAGATGACGCAGATGCGTCCGCCCGGGTTGAGCCACCTTGTGGCGGCGTCAAGCCCTCGCTCGAGCACATCGAGTTCGTGATTGACCTCGATGCGAATGGCCTGGAAACTTTTCTTGGCTGGGTGTCCGCCATGCCGACGAGCGGCAGCGGGGATACCAGCCTTGATGATCTCGACAAACTGACCGGTGGTTTCGATCGGCTCATGCTCGCGGCGGCGCACGATCTCACGCGCGATCTGCGAGGCGAACTTCTCTTCGCCATAGACGCGTAGAATCCGGGCGAGGTCGTGTTCGTTATAGGTGTTGATGACCTCAGCTGCGTTTAAGGTGTTGTTACCCGGATCCATCCGCATGTCCAATGGGGCGTCCTCGTTGTACGAAAAGCCCCTGCCAGGGATATCGAGTTGCGGCGACGAAACGCCCAAGTCGAACAGGAAGCCATCGACCCCGGGCACCTCGGCCGAGCAAAGCAGCTCGTCCAAGTCGCCGAAGTTGCCCTTCAGCAGCTGGTGCGGTACGCCGGGAACCTCGCGGTCCAGACGGGCGCCAGCGGCCTCGAGGGCCATGTCGTCCTGATCGACGCCGAGCAAAAGGCCGGTCTCCCCCACCTGCGCGGCCATCTTTACCGAATGGCCGGCACCGCCAAGGGTGCAGTCGCAGACGACGGAACCGCTCTTTAGCTGCAGCGACTCAAGCACTTCGCCGAGCATGACAGGTTCAT
>NZ_JADNOH010000004.1 GCF_015557435.1 Collinsella aerofaciens | reverse complement strand
CGGATGCGCACCTGTTGAGCGTCAACATCTCGAACGGCTCGGCTCCGCTGCAGCTTGGAAGCAAGGCAGGGGCGATCCAGGCCGATTTGGGCGCCCTGCTCTCGGTGGCGCGGGCAGGTGGCGAGTAACGCGGAGCGGTAGACGCGCAATGAGGTTTTAGCCGCAGCCTCCGAACGAGAGGGCTCGGAGGCTGGTATTCCTGAATCGCAGGTCACGATGGGTTATCGGAATCGCGAAGAGCGGATACCGCCAGTAAGCCCCCTTCGGGATAGGCGTTGAGCAGCTCCTGGGCATGGGCGAACTCGGGGCCTCGTCTCCAGCCGAGCAGGCGGTTGACGGCCAGATCGCCCTGGACGTTGTGGACGAAGAGCAGGAAGGCGTCTTCGCGTGAAAGCCCTGTTTTCTCCATGACCCAGGGAACCATCTGCTCCGCTCCGCGTTCTATGACGCGCTGGGCTACGCGAGCGTATGAGTCGCTGTCCGAATAAAGCAGGCGATAATCGTCGTCTGCCGACGGACGCTGGCAAAGCGTTGCCGATTCAACCCCCTCAAGCGGGGGAGCCGCTGCCAATGCCTCGTCGATAAGCGCATCGAGCAGCGCGTACTTATCCTCGCAATGCAGATAGAACGTTCCCCGGTTGATCTCGGCGCGGCGGCAGATGTCCGCCACCGTCATCTTCGCGAAGCCGACCTCGGCCAGCAGCGCGAAGAACGCCTCCTGTATGACCGAGAGGGTGTAGCGCCGCCGGCGGTCGATCTTGGTTTCTCCCATCGCCTCTCCAATCTGAGTCGTTTGACAATGTCCAGTAGCTGTTCGTTTATCGACAGGTGCACGCGTTTGTTCATTGCCCCTGCGAAAATCAACAAGGATACTGTTTATAGACACCTGTTTTTTATAGCTGAAAGGGAGCACGGATGACCCTGTGCGAGAAGCTCGGCATCGGGCTTGTCAGCCGATCGTTTTCCCATCGGGCCGTCTATCGAAACGGCGGCACGTCATACGATTTGAGCGATTGCGAGCCTGCTGCTTGCAAGCAAGATATCGAGGCTTTTGCCCGCAAGGTGGGGAAGGCTGATTGCGTGTTTACGGGAGAGGCAGGTAGGCAGGCGTTATGAGCATCTGCATCAAAAATCAGATTCAGAATATGAATATCGTCATCGGCTGCACGGTGGGGTGTCCATATTGCTATGCCCGTAACAATGTGAAACGTTGGCATATGATTGACGACTTCGCTGATCCTGCGTTCTTCCCGAGCAAGCTCAAGATGATGGAAAAGAAACGCCCGCAGAACTTTCTCCTTACCGGCATGAGCGATCTCTCCGGGTGGAAGCTGGAATGGCGAGACGAGGTATTTGCAAAGATCCATGAGAATCCACAGCATCAGTTCCTGTTCCTGACCAAGAGACCCGATTTGCTGGATTTAGATACCGACCTGGAAAACGCATGGTTCGGCGTTACGGTGACGAGGAAAGCGGAGCTGTGGCGTATCGACGCCCTTCGGAAAAACGTCAAAGCAAATCACTTCTTCGTTACTTTTGAGCCGCTATTCGACGATCCCGGTACGGTCGACCTTTCCGGAATCAACTGGATCGTCGTCGGTACCATGACCGGGGCGCAGAGCAGGAAGGTTCATACGGAACCGGAGTGGGCATGGTCTTTGACGGACCAGGCGCACGCGCTTGGCATTCCAATGTTTATGAAGGAAGACCTCGTCTCTGTCATAGGGGACGAAAACATGATTCAGGAATTGCCGGAAGAATTCGAAAGAGTGCTGGAGGTGCAGAGAACATGGCGGAAGTGATCGATGGAATCCTCATCAATGAGGTGGAAGCAAAGAACATCATGACCAAGTCCAGCCTGCCGGTAGGCGGCTACTCGGTCAATCCCTATGTAGGCTGCACGCATGCCTGCAAGTATTGCTATGCCTCCTTTATGAAGCGCTTTACCGGACACAAGGAGGAATGGGGCACCTTTCTTGATGTGAAGCATTGGCCGGAAATCAAGAATCCGAAGAAATACGCTGGACAGCGGGTGGTTATCGGTTCTGTGACGGATGGCTACAATCCACAGGAGGAGCGATTCGGGAATACCAGGAAACTCCTGGAGCAGCTGATTGGCAGCGATGCAGATATTCTGATCTGCACAAAGTCCGATCTTGTGGTACGGGATATCGATCTGCTGAAGAGGCTTGGACGAGTGACCATTTCATGGTCGATCAACACGCTGGATGAGAACTTCAAGAACGATATGGACTCCGCGTCGAGCATCGAGCGTCGTATCGCTGCTATGAAGCAGGTGTATGACGAAGGTATCCGTACGGTCTGCTTCGTGTCCCCGGTATTTCCCGGCATCACGGATTTTGAGATGATTTTTGAGCGAGTAAAAGATCGGTGCGATTTGTTTTGGCTCGAAAATCTCAATCTTCGGGGTGGTTTCAAAAAAGCGATCCTGGATTATATCGCCGAGAAACATCCCAATCTCGTACCGCTTTACGATGAGATCTATAACAAGCGCAACCGTAGCTATTTTGAAGCGCTTGAAGTAAAAGCCGAGGAAATGGCCAAGAAGTACGATTGCCCCTTTGTGGACAACGAAATGCCTTATGGCAGAGTCCCCCAGGGGCATCCGGTGATCGTGGACTACTTCTATCACGAGGAAGTCCGAGGGTCGGATAATAGCGGAAAAAGAAATCGTTAAACGGAAACCGACGACGATTCGCTCGAGCGATTAGCGTCCACGCGTGGCTTCTGCCGATTGGCGCAACGGGCGACGGATTAAGGGATCGCTCGGGCGGATGATCCCGCTGCAGTACAGGCGGTCGCTCAATTTAGCGGCATGAGCGTTTTCGCACGGAAAACCAGTATCCCCTGTGCCGAGTTTAATCGTAGCGAATACAATGGGCACTGAGCATCAATCGAAAGTAGTCAAGAGCCTTTTCGACGGCTTCTACCACCTCTACCCCAGCCTCGAGCAGCGATGGGCATACTATGCGCGATACATCGACTTCATGCTGCGCGAGCCGACCTCGCAGC
>NZ_JADNOH010000023.1 GCF_015557435.1 Collinsella aerofaciens | reverse complement strand
AAAAGACGATATGAGAAAGCCATTGGGGCCGCCTCCCCCGCGGCGCAGCTTCTTTCCGCGGGCTCGGGGTGCCACAATGGGCTTTGAGTATCGGCCCGTGCGGTAGCCCTTACCGCACCTGCGGGGAGGAGGCTTCCCATGCCCCATGTTACCTCCATCGGCCTGGACGTCCACGCGCGATCGGTCGCCGCCGCGGCGTTCAACCCCTTCACCGGCGAGGTGGTGCACCGCAGCTTCGGGACGGACGCCGCCGAGATCGCGGAGTGGGCCCTCGGCTTCGAGGAGCCCAGGGCCTGCTACGAGAGCGGCCCCACCGGCTTCCACATGGCGCGCGAGCTGCGCGCGCTCGGCCTCGACTGCGCCGTGGCCGCCGTCTCCAGGATGCAGAGGCCGGCGGCGGACGCCCGGCGCAAGAACGACCGGCGCGACGCCGAGTTCATCGCCCGCATGCTCGCCACCCACAACATCGTCGAGGTCCCGCTGCCCGACGTGGCGGTCGAGGCCGCCCGGGACCTCGACCGCGCCCTCGACGACGCGACCCGCGAGCTCCGCCGCTCGAGGCAGCGCCTCAACATGTTCCTGATCAGGCTGGGCCACGTCTGGGACGAGCGCAACGCCGACGGGGCGAGGAAGAGGGCCTGGACGAGGGCCCACTGGAGGTGGGTCTCGGAGATCAGGCTCGAGGGGCCGCAGCGCGACGCGCTGGAGTACTACGTCACGGCCGCCCGCTGCGCGGAATCGGACAGGCGGCAGCTCGAGAGGAGGGTCGTCGCGCTGGCGGGCACCGACCGCTGGCGGGCGACGGTGGAGGCGCTGTCCTGCATCAAGGGGGTCGACACCCTGACGGCCTTCAGGCTCGCGGCGGAGGCCGGGTCCTTCAGCAGGTTCCGCTCGGCGCCGGCCTTCGCGAGCTGGTGCGGGCTGACCCCGTCGGAGCACTCGAGCGGCGAGTCCGAGCGGCGCGGCGGGATAACCAAGGCCGGCAACGCGCTCGCGCGCACGGCGCTCATAGAGTCCGCATGGCACTACTCCACGTGCTCCCCGAGGCCCAAGGCCCCAGCCCCCGGCACCGATGTGCCCCCGGCGATACGCTCGAGGGCGGACGACTGCACCGCCAGGCTCCACCGCCGCCGAGAGGCGCTGGCCGCGGCGGGCAAGAGCGCGTGCAAGGCCAACGCCGCCGTGGCGCGCGAGCTCGCCTGCTGGGTCTGGGAGATCGGGTGCAGGTCCGAGGGGACCGTCCTCTAGCGGCCGGCGACAACCGACTCCCGCCGGGAGGGCCCGCGCCTCGACGCATCGCCGGCGCGAGTTCACGACCTTTTTGATGGGCAGCCCCCGGGCCGCGCCCGACAAAAGACTGGATTCGTACGATAGCGCCGGACGGAGAATCGAAATGCGGTGGGGTGCGCGGACATACCGGGCTGACCGCCGGAAGCGCACCCGCAAGAGCCCGCGGATATTAGCTTGCCAGGCAAGCGTCGACTAAGCCATGCAGCGTGCGCGGGCTCTCCCGACGGGAAACGAAAAAGCCCGGTTTCAAACCGGGCTCGAACGAACATGCCTATTGACAATGGCTTTCTCATATTA
>NZ_JADNOH010000022.1 GCF_015557435.1 Collinsella aerofaciens | reverse complement strand
TGCGGGAACGGCCTATCCGCTCAATGTGTTCGGCTGAGATCGGAAATCAACCCAAAACGATTTACACCTAATTTCGGGGTTCGTTTACAGGCAATTCGTACGATGCTCACCTGATCTGGCTACACTAATAACTGCTGCTACCAGGTAGTTTCCTGGCGCAGCTTCCATTGGCTCTTGCGAAGATCGGAGCGGTTATGTTTGCTGCCGCGTTCCACACCAGCCGTCACTACATTCTGTTTACTGCCATGGCCTGCCTATGCATTTTGCTGGGCAGGCCTTCTTATGCCGCCGGCGCGGACAGCCTGTTCATTGCGGGCGCCACGTACTACGAGTCGGGTGTATCGGGCCCCGGGTGGGCCTGGACCGATGCCGACCACCTGGAGCTTAACGGCTACACGGGCGAGGCCATCGGCGCCGACGGCGACCTGTTGGTGACGCTGACCGGGCAGAACACTGTTGTCGAGACGAGCGCGCCCGACGTGGACATCTCGCGGTGCGGCATGGAGGTGTGGGGCGATCTGACGCTCCGCGGCACCGGGTCGCTGGCGGCCACAGGCTCGCAGTGCGGGATCTACGTGTCGGGGACGCTCGCGGTGGACGGCTGCAAGGTTGACGTGCGGGCCGACGGCGCCGGCATCTCAGATGCGCGGGTGGCCGGCGTGATCGCGGATGGTCTTGCCGTTCGCGGCAGTGGGCGCGTTGTCGCCGCGGGCGTGCGCGCCTATGGCGTGTGTCTGCTGGGCGGGGCTGCCGGCAGTGGCGCGGCCGGGCAGCTTACCGTCGATTCGTCCTGGCTGGATGCGTCGGGCGCCGACGGCGGCGTCGCCTGCTTGGGCGGGTCGCTTGCATCCGCGCGCTTTGTGGCGCCTGCGGGCGGGGCCTTTGGCGCAGGCGGCGTGGTGGATGCCGACAGGACCGTGGCAGCGCGTGTGACGATCGAGCCCGTGGATGCCACGGCGCCGGCGGGGGAGACCGGTGGGCCCGATGTGCCGGGCGATGGTCCGTCCGCCCCTGGCACCGACCCCGCTACTGGCGAGCCAGCTACAGATCCGTCGACGAATCCCACCCTGAAGCCCGCGGCCGCGACTAAGACGGTGACCACGACCACAGTGACCAACACCACGGCCGCCAAGTCCTCTAGGCTCAAGGCAACCACCGCGACGAACGCCTCGCTCCCCAAAACCAGCGACACAAATTGGATCGCCGTGTCCCTAACGCTATTTCTGCTTGGTTCAGCGTTCCTCGTCACCTCACATTGCTGTTGATGTGGTGAGGAACATCTGGCTTAAATGTAGGAGTTCTGCAGACGCTTTAGAGGCAAAGCTTTCAGTGAAGGAGTGTTGCCTTTTTCATGCGAGCAATGCCGGAGGTGCTGGTAATGTGTGCCGGTGGATGCTCAGTGCATGTGCTTGACCGCGCGCAAGTTTGAAGATAGTATCATGTCAGTGATTAGGGTCCAGAAACTTTCGATGCCTGGAACCGGAGGGGAGCCTGCGGGTTCCCCTTTTATAATATGAGAAAGCCATTGTCAATAGGCATGTTCGTTCGAGCCCGGTTTGAAACC
>NZ_JADNOH010000021.1 GCF_015557435.1 Collinsella aerofaciens | reverse complement strand
ATATAGGCACACAAGGTCAAAGGCGGCACCATGATCCTCCTGGTCGACAAGATCGAAAAAAGCTTCGGCGCGCGCGTCCTCTTTAGCGGCGCGTCCTTCCAGATCAACCCCGGCGAACGCTTTGCGCTCGTGGGACCCAACGGCGCCGGCAAAACCACCATGCTCAAAATCATCATGGGCATCGACAGTCCAGATGCCGGCCAGGTCCAGTACGCCAAGGACTGCCACGTGGGCTATCTAGAGCAAGAAACCAACCTAGAGCAAAAGGACACCACCATCCTCGCCGAGGTCATGGCCGCCGCCAAGGAAATCCGCCGCATGGGCGAGCGCGCCAACGAGCTGCAGGCCCAGATCACCGAGCTCTCCGAGCAGGGCAAGGACGTCGACGCACTCCTTAACGAGTACGGCCAGGTCCAAGACCGCTTTGAACACCTGGGCGGCTACGAGCTCGAGAGCAACGCCCGCAAGATCCTGTCCGGCCTGGGCTTTAAGGTCACTGACTTTGAGCGCCCGTGCTCCGAGTTCTCCGGCGGCTGGCAGATGCGTATCGCGCTGGCAAAGCTTTTCCTGCGCCACCCCGACCTGCTGCTGCTGGACGAGCCCACCAATCACCTGGACCTCGAGAGCGTCCAATGGCTTCGCGGCTTTATCGCCAACTATGACGGCGCCGTCCTCATCGTCAGCCACGACCGCGCCTTCATGGACGCCTGCGTCGACCACGTGGCCGCGCTCGAGAACCGCCGCGTGACCACCTACACCGGCAACTACAGCAGCTACCTTAAGCAGCGCGAGGACAACCTGGAGCAGATGCGCGCCAAGCGCGCTGCCCAGGAGCGAGACATCGCCCATATGCAGGTCTTCGTCGACAAGTTCCGCTACAAGCCCACCAAAGCCGCGCAGGCCCAGGAGCGCATCCGCAAGATCGAGCAGATCAAAAAGGAGCTCGTCATCCTGCCCGAGGGCCACAAGCACATCGACTTTAAGTTCCCCGACCCGCCGCGCTCGGGCGACATGGTCGTGGGCCTGGAGGGCGTCTCCAAGTCCTACGGCGACAAGCACATTTACAGCGATATCGACATCAAGCTCTACCGCGGCGAGCACGTGGCGCTCGTCGGCCCCAACGGCGCCGGCAAGTCCACCCTCATGAAGATCATCGCCGGCTTGGAGCCGCCAACCACTGGCACGCGCGACTTGGGCACCAACGTGGGTGTAGCCTATTACGCCCAGCACGCGCTCGAGGGCATGACCGAGTCCAACACCGTCCTGCAAGAGATCGACACCGTCACGCCCAAGTGGACCGTGCCGCAGCAGCGCAGCCTGTTGGGCGCCTTCCTGTTTAGCGACAACGACTCAATCGAAAAGCAGGTCCGCGTCCTCTCTGGCGGCGAAAAGGCGCGTCTGGCCCTGGCCAAGATGCTCGTTGCCCCCGAGGCACTCCTGTGCCTGGACGAGCCCACCAACCACCTGGACATCGACTCGGTGGACATGCTCGAGAGCGCCCTGCAAAACTTCCCCGGCACCATCGTGCTGATCAGCCACGACGAGCACCTGGTGCGCGCCGTGGCCAACCGCGTCATCGACATTCGCGACGGCAAGGTCACGGTCTACGACGGCGACTACGACTACTACCTCTACAAGCGCGAGGACCTCGCGGCCCGCGCCGCCGCCGAGGCGTCCACGGAGAGCGTGCCTGCGGCGGCCAAGTCCGCTAAGGTCACCGCCGCCCAGGCCGACACCCCCGCCGCGGCACCTAAGCCTGCCGAGGGCAAAAAGACCAAGGAGCAAAAGCGCGCCGAGGCCCAGGCCCGCGCCGCGCTTAACAAAAAGCTCAAGGGCGTGCGCAACCAGCTCAAGAAGATCGAGACCGAGCTTGACAAAAAGCGCGCCCGCTATGACGAGCTTATGGAATTGATGGCAAGCGAAGAGCTTTATGCCGATCAGGACAAGTTCAACGCCGCGCTGGGGGAATATAACGGCCTTAAGCAAGAGCTGCCCAAGCTCGAGGACGAATGGCTCGAGCTTTCCACCCAGATCGAAGAGGAGACCGCGCGTGAACTCTCGTAAGGCCGCTGCCGTGGCGATGAGCATCATCGCCATCGCCTGTCGCATCTGCGGCATCTTTATGAGCGCGATGACCGTGCTATTGTGCTTTAGCGGCCTCACCGCTAAGTTGCAGATCGTCGGCTTTGTCGTCGAGCTCTCGCGCGCCCTGCCGAGCGCCATTGCCGGCTACGGCGTCATCACGTCGCCTTTTGGCGGTGTGTTCCGCTTGGATTACGCCATCGTGGCCGTCATTTTGTTTGTGGCCGACTACCTGCTCACGCGTGCCTCGCGCCGCGTCCGCTAGGGGAGCGCCATGTCCAGCAGCTACTTCATGAACCTGCTCGCCAGCGCCGTTGCCGTCATCGTGGGAATCGTGATCCACGAGAGCGCGCACGCCGCCGCGGCCTGGGCACTTGGCGACAAGACGGCCCGTTCGCGCGGCCGTGTCTCGCTCAACCCGCTCAACCACATCGACCCGTTTGGCACCATCCTCCTGCCGCTGCTTATGCTCGCGGCCGGCGGCCCGGTATTCGCCTTCGCCAAGCCCGTGCCCGTCTACCTCAACAACCTCAAGCAGCCCAAGCGCGACGAGGTCCTGGTGAGCGCGGCCGGCCCCGCATCGAACATCGCGCTCGCGTGCCTCGCGGCCGCCCTCATGCGCGCAGCGTATGGCAACCTCTACGCAAGCATGTCCTTTGCCGTAGCGTCACAGATCATGAACTTCGGTGCCACGTTTATCGTGGTCAACTTGTCACTCGCGTTCTTTAACCTCATCCCGATCCCGCCGCTCGACGGCTCGTCGATCATCGTCCCATTCCTCAAAGGCAAGGCGCTCGCCAACTACTACCGACTGCAGCAATACGCCATGCCCATCCTCATCCTGGTGCTGTACCTGCTACCCATGTGGACCGGCATCGACTTGATCGGCCGCTATTTCGACGTTACCGTGTATCCGCTCGCCGAGTGGCTGCTCAACTTCGCAATCGCCGGCATCTAAGGTAAACTTACAGGTCGGCCGTGCAAAACGGTCGCAACATGCACCCAAACCGCGCCGCGAAGGCGCCGTCAAAGGAGGTCGAAGATGTCGTATCGCGTGTCGACGCAGGTCTACAGCGGACCGTTCGACCTGCTGCTGCAGCTGGTAACCCGCCAAAAAGTTGATATCGGCGCCATCTCCATTAGCGAGGTGGCCGAGCAATACCTGGCCGAGGTCGAGCGCATCGAGGCGTTGGACCTGGACGTGGCGAGCGACTTTTTGCTGGTCGCGGCAACCCTTTTGGACATTAAGGCCGCCTCGCTGGTGCCCCAGGAGACCCCCAGCAAAACCGTCGACGATGACGAGGACGATGAAGACCTCGAGGAGCTCAGCGCGCTCGACGGCGACGCCCTGCGCGAGGTCCTGATCCAGCGCCTGATTGCCTACAAGCAATTTAAGGGCGCGGCGGCGGCCCTTGGCGCGCGCATGCAGGCCGAGAGCCGCATGCATCCGCGCGTTGCCGGCCCCGACCCCGAATTCCTAGGCCTTATGCCCGACTACCTGGCCGGCATTACCCTGCGCGGCCTGGCCGTCATCTGTGCCGACCTGGACGGCAAGCGCCAGACCTTCCTGCTGGAGGCCGAGCACGTGGCGCCGCATCGCGTGCCGCTCGATCTGACGGTGGCCTCGGTCGACCGCTTTACCATGGCGCACCAAACCTGCACCTTCCGCGAGCTGCTGGACGGCGACGCCACGACTGAGCAGCTCGTCGTCACCTTCCTTGCCATGCTCGAGCTCGCCAAACGCGGCTCGCTCACGCTGAGCCAGGACGAGATCTTTGGAACCATTCAAATCAACCGCGTCGAGGGCGCCGAGGCCTATGTGCCCGGCGAGGGCCCCGAGCTCACTGAATAGGAGCGGCAACCATGTCAAACCTTTCCACGCTGGAGGCCAACAGCCTCAAAGGCGCCCTCGAGGCGCTGCTGCTGGTGTCGAGCGACCCCGTGAGTGCACCTGCGCTGGCAGGTGCACTGGATATCGCCCCCGGCGAGTGCGCGTCGCTTTTGGCCGAGCTCAAGGTTGAATATGAGGAGGCCAATCGCGGCTTTCAGCTGCGCGAGGTCGCCGGCGGCTGGCGTCTGTTTACGCACCCTGCCTACCACGACGTGGTCGAGGCCTACGTGCTGAGCTGGGACACGCAAAAACTGTCGCAGGCGGCGCTCGAGACCCTGGCCGTCATCGCCTATCACCAACCCGTCACGCGTGAGGTGGTCAAGGGCATCCGCGGCGTCAACTCCGACGGCGTCATCGCGTCGCTTGTTGACAAGGGCCTGGTGCGCGAGCTCGGCCGCGACCCCGAGCGCGGTCAGGCCATCATCTACGGTACGACCAACGCCTTCTTGGAAAAGTTCGGCCTTCGCTCCACTCGCGACCTGCCCGATCTGGAGCAGTTTGCCCCCGACGAGCAGTCGCGCCAGTTTATCCGCGAGCGCCTGAGCGGCCGCAGCATTCAGTCCACGCTCGAGGAGCAGGCCGAAGATCTGGACGAAGAGCGCGAACTGATCGATACCGATGTTGAAGATGTTGAGGCAGTCGAGGACGAGGATACCCTGGTTGTCGACGATACCTCGGAGGACATGCATGACGAGGACTAACGAAGCAGAGGTGACGCGCGCCGCAGGCGCCACAACGCCCGCAGGCGACGCCCAGCCCGTCTACCCGCACACGATGCGCCTGCAGCGCTTTTTGGCACGCGCGGGCGTGGCGAGCCGCCGCGGCTCGGAGGACCTGATGACCGCAGGCCGCGTGACCGTCAACGGTCAGGTCGCGACCGAACTGGGCACCAAGGTCGACGTCGACCGCGACAACATCGAGGTTGATGGCATGCCCGTCAAGCTCAACCAGGGCGCCGTGTACCTGATGCTCTACAAGCCGACCGGCTACCTCACCACCATGAGCGATCCGCAGGAGCGCCCCTGCGTGGCCGAGCTGGTCCCGCGCGACCGCTTTCCGGGGCTCTTCCCGGTGGGTCGCCTGGACCGCGACACCACGGGCCTTTTGCTCTTTACCACCGACGGCGATCTGTCGCAGGATCTGCTGCACCCCAGCAAGCACGTCTACAAGACCTACCAGGCGCTCGTGGACGGCGAACTGTCCGACCGCGATCTTACACCGCTGCGTCGCGGCATCGAGCTCGACGACGGCCTGTGCCAGCCGGCAATCTGCCGCGTCATTACCGCGCGCGAGGCCGAGGCCGTGGCTCCGCAAGGCGTAAAGCCCGGCACCACCGCCGTGGAGGTCATCATCCGCGAGGGCCGCAAGAACCAGGTCAAACGCATGCTGAGCAAGATCCACCATCCAGTGATCCGCCTGCACCGCTGTAACTTTGCCGGCCTGGAGCTCAAGGACGTGGCCAAGGGCTCGTGGCGCGAGCTCACCGACCGCGAGGTGCAGATTCTCAAAAGCGGTGGTATCCCTCCCAAGCAGGCGAGCGCCAAACACGCCGGCGCGCCAGTGACCAACACCGCGAGTCGCACGCGCCATCACGGCAGCCACGGCTCCGCGCCCAAGCGCAACACCTACCGCGAGCGCTACACGGGCTAGACAACCCGCCGCGCCTCAACGCCCGCGAACCATACCAGCACGTTAACCACCGAAAGGAAGCATTGCATGATCGTCGCCATCGACGGCCCCGCCGGTTCCGGCAAGTCCACCATCGCCAAGGAGATCGCCCGCCAGCTGGGCTTTAACAAGCTCGACACGGGCGCCATGTATCGCGCCGTCACCTTCGCCGCGCTCGACCGCGGCGTCGACCTGGACGACGAAGCGGCCATCGACGCCCTCGCCGAGCAGATCGATATTCGCTTTACCAACGGCACCGGCGAGGACACGCGCCTGACCATCGACGGCCAGGATGCCTCGGCTGCCATTCGCACCCCGCAGGTGGACGCCAACGTCTCCAAGGTCTCGGCCTACCCGGGCGTGCGCGCGGCCATGCTCATCCACCAGCGCCGCGCCGCCGAGAACCGCGACATCGTCGCCGAGGGTCGCGACATCGGCACCGTCGTGTTCCCCAACGCGCAGGTCAAGGTGTTCCTAACCGCCGACCCGCGCGAGCGTGCCCGTCGCCGCGTGCTGCAGCGCCACCAAAACGACGCTCAGCCGCTCTCCGAAGATCAGCTCGAGGCCGAGGTCGACGAGACCCTCGACGCACTCAAGCAGCGCGACAAACTCGACAGCAGCCGCGAGGTCGCACCGCTCGTGCCCGCCGAGGACGCCGTGCACGTCGACTCCACCGCCCACACCATCGACGAGGTCGTCTCGATAATCGAGGACCTCATTAACCAAAGGAGGTAGCCCATGCGCCTGTTTAAACAGACGCCCGAGGATTACTACAACGCCCCGTACGCCGAGTTCCCGGCGCTCATCCGCGGCACCGTCTTCGTGGTCATGGCAATCCTTTGGGCTTTCTCCAAGCTCATGTGGCGCTGGAAGGTCGAGGATGCCAATCTGCTGTTTGAGCGCCAGGAAGGCCGCGGCAGCGTGGTCATCTGCAACCACACCTCGATGGCCGAGCTCCTGGCTGTAGAGACGGCGCTGTTCTTTGGCGGCCGCCGCATTCGCCCCATCTTTAAGTCCGAGTTCGCCAAAACCAAGATTGTGCGCTGGGCCTTTAGCCGCGTAGGCGGCATTCCTGTCGAGCGCGGCACCGCTGACATGAAGTGTCTGCGTGCCGCCCAGCACGCACTACAGCGCGGCGAGGACGTCTTGATCTTCCCCGAGGGCACGCGCATCCGCTCGCGCGAGATCAAGCCCGAGGTCCACGGCGGCTTTGCGCTCATTGCCCAGATGGGCAAGGCGCCCGTCAACCCGCTCGCCATCTGTGGGTGGTCCGACATTACGCCCGAAGGCAAAAAACTCATGCGTCCCAAGAAATGCTGGATCCGTGCCGGCAAGGCCATCTCGCTTTCCGACGCACCGGCCGAGCTCAAGCGCAAGGAGCGCCTGGCATGGTTTGAGTCCGAAGCCATGAATCGTGTCTACGCCATGCGCGATGACCTGTGCGCCGAGCACCCGGGAAGGTTCTAACCATGGGCGTGGAAGTCAAGAACACCGCTGCGACTGCGTTCGACCAGGCAACCGCGCCCACCATCGAGATCGCTGCCCACGCCGGCACCTGCTACGGCGTACAGCGCGCGCTCGACATGGCGCTGGCCGCCGCGCCGCAGGCGGGGGAGAACGCTCAGGTCCACACCCTGGGTCCGCTCATCCATAATCCCATCGTGGTGCGCGAGCTCGCCGAGGCAGGCGTTGGTCTGGCCGACACCTTGGACGACGCCGCGTCGGGCACTGTAATCATCCGCGCCCACGGCGTGGTGCCGCAGGTCATCGACGCCGCTCGCGAGCGCGGCCTTACCGTGGTCGATGCCACCTGCCCCTACGTGAAGAAGGTTCATGTGGCGGCCGAGCGCCTGGTGCGCGAGGGCTACCGCGTGATCGTCGTGGGCGAGCCGGGCCACCCCGAGGTCGAGGGCATTCTGGGCCACGCTGGTGATGACGCTCAAGTCGTGAGCTGCGCCGCCGATGCTGACGCGCTGCGGCTCAAGGGCAAGGTGGGCCTGGTTGTGCAGACCACCCAAACCGCGCAGAACCTGGCCGAGGTTGTGGCCTCCATCACCCCGCGTGTGCAGGAACTGCGCGTGATCAACACCATCTGCGCCGCCACGAGCGAACGGCAGCAGGCAGCCGCGTCGCTTGCCAACCGCTGTGATTGCATGGTCGTCGTGGGCGGCAAAAATTCGGGCAACACCCGTCGCCTGGCGCAAATCTGCGCCGACGTCTGCGAGCACACGCATTACATCGAGGAAGCTTCCGAGCTCGAGGCCGCATGGTTTGCCAGTGCGCGCCACATCGGCATCACCGCCGGAGCCTCCACCCCGCAAGAACACATCGAACGCGCCGTTGCGCGCATCAAGGAGCTTTGCCGCTAATCATGGACCAGACCGTACCCGCATACGCCGCCGAGGTGGCCGATTACGGGCGCAGCCGCGACCCCGAGCCGGGTGAGGGCGCGCTCGTAAAGAACGTGCGTCCCGAATCGCCCGCATGGGATGTGGGTATCGAGCCGGGCATGCGTGTGCTCAAGGTCAACGGCGAGCAGCTAACCGATATGATCGTGTGGCTCTGGGAAGCAGACGACGACACCGTCGAGTTGGAGGTTTTCGACCCGCGCGACGGCACCGTCACCCCCGTCGAGCTTGACCGCTTCCCGGGCGAGGACTGGGGCCTGGAGTTCGACGGCCCCATCTTTGACGGCATGCGTACCTGCGTCAACGCCTGCGTGTTCTGCTTTATGACCATGCTGCCCAAGGGCGGCCGCTCCACGCTCTACATTCGCGACGACGACTATCGCCTGAGCTTTTTGCAGGGCAACTTTGTCACGCTGACCAACCTTTCCGACGAGGACGTGCAAAACGTCATCGATCGCAACATGAGTCCGATGAACGTGTCGGTCCACGCCGTGAGCCCCGATGTTCGCCGCCGCATGATGGGCCGCAACGCCCAGCGCGGCATGGACGTGCTCGAGGCCATCATGGCCGCCGGCATCGAGATTCACGCGCAGATCGTTTTGTGCCCTGGCATAAACGACGGCGAGGAACTGCTGAAGACCCTGCGCTTTTGCGAGGAGCACGAACAGATCACGAGCCTGGGCATTGTGCCGCTGGGCTTTACCAAGCATCAGAACCGCTTTACGTGGTCCTACAGCGACAAGCCCGAGCTGGCGCGCGAGACCATCGCCATGATCCGGCCCTTCCAGGACCGCGCGTACGAGCGCTTTGGTCGCCACACCTTTCAGATGAGCGACGAATTCTACCTGGACGCCGGCATCGAGCCGCCCGAGGCCGATTTCTACGACGGCTACCCGCAGTACTACGACGGCATCGGCATGATCCGCTCGTATCTGGACGAGACAGACGATGTCCTTGCCGCCGACGCCGAGCGCCTTGCCCGCGTTCGCAAGGCTATGACCGCCCGCAACCAGCGCCTGGTATGTCTCTCGGGCGCCAGCGCACGCGATACCGTGGCGCGCTTCGTGGAGTCTCCACAGGGCCTTTCCGGCACCGTCATGGCCATCAAGAACCGCTACTTTGGCGGCAACGTGGACGTGACCGGCCTCATCGTCGCGAGCGATATCCTGGAGCAGCTGCCGCAAGACCTGTCGGGGGTTATGCTCTTTGTGCCTAAGCTCATGTTCAACGCTGACGGCATGACGCTTGACGAGTATCATCGTGACGATTTACTCGCAAGCCTTACCAGTCGCGGCGCCGAGGTTCATGTGGTGTCGACCATGCCGCATGAGCTGCTCGATACCCTGGAGCACATCCTTGGCATTGTGCCTGCCGACTCTACTAATACCGCTGACCCTATCCATTAAAGGAGAGCAGATGAAACCTATCGTCGCCGTCGTCGGACGCCCCAACGTGGGCAAGTCCACGCTCGTTAACCGCCTGGCCCAGACCTCGGACGCCATCGTCCACGAGTCCCGCGGCGTCACGCGCGACCGTTCGTATCACACGGCCGATTGGAACGGCCGCGAGTTCACCATCGTCGACACGGGCGGCATCGAGCCGCTCAAGAGCGATGACGTGTTTGCCACGTCCATCCGCGATCAGGCGCTCGCCGCCGCCGAGGAAGCCGCCGTCATCCTATTTGTGGTCGACGGCCGCACCGGAGTCACCGAAGAGGACGAGTCGGTCGCTCGCATGCTCAAGCGCTGCGACAAGCCGGTCTTTCTGTTGGTGAACAAGCTCGATAACCCCGATCGCGAGAACGACAGCATCTGGGAGTTCTATTCGCTCGGCATCGGTGAGCCCACGCCGCTGTCGGCCCTGCACGGACATGGCACGGGCGACCTGCTCGACGATATCGTGGCCCTGCTCCCCGAGGAAGAGGACGAGGTCGCCGATGAATTCCCCGACGCGCTGAACGTCGCTATCATCGGCCGCCCCAACGCCGGTAAGTCGTCGCTGTTCAACCGCATCCTGGGAGCCGACCGCTCCATCGTGTCGAACATTGCCGGCACCACGCGCGATGCCATCGACACCGTCGTCGAGTGCAACGGCAAGCACTACCGCATGGTCGACACCGCGGGCATTCGCAAGAAGAGCACCGTGTACGAGAACATCGAGTACTACTCCATGGTCCGCGGCCTGCGTGCCATCGACCGCGCCGACGTGGCGCTGCTCGTCGTCGACGCCTCCGTGGGTGTTACCGAGCAGGACCAGAAGGTCATGGGCTTGGCCATCGAGCGCGGCTGCGCCATCGTGGTGCTGCTCAACAAGTGGGATCTGCTCGACGACGACCGTAAGCGCGAGGCCTGCATGGAGACCATCGACCGCCGTCTGGGCGTCATGGCTCCCTGGGCCCAGTACCTGCGCATCTCGGCTCTGACCGGCCGCAGCGTCGAGAAGATCTGGGCGATGGTCGATGCCGCCGAGAAGACGCGCTCGCAAAAGATCAGCACCTCGCGCCTCAACACGTTCCTCACCGACCTGCGCGAGTTCGGTCATACCGTGGTGGACGGCAAGCGCCGCCTGCGCATGCACTACGTGACCCAGACGGGCGTCAACCCGCCGACGTTCACGTTCTTCGTCAACCACAGCGACCTGGTCAATGACACCTACCAGCGTTACGTGGAGAACCGCATGCGCTCGACCTTCGACTTCGCCGGTACGCCCATTCGACTCTTCTTTAGGAAGAAGGAGCAAAAGGATGCATAATCCGATTCTTCTGACCGCCATCTGCGCCGTGGTCTCGTTCTTTATCGGAGCGATTCCCTTTGGCTTGATCTTGGGCCGCGTGTTCAACCACACTGACATTCGCAAGGCGGGATCCGGAAACATCGGTACCACCAACGCGCTGCGCGTGGCCGGCCCCAAGGTCGCCGCGCTCACGCTGCTGCTCGACTGCCTTAAGGGCGCCATCTGTGTCATCATCGCGCGCCCGCTCATCGCGAGCGTGGGCTATGGCTTCCCCGTGAGCATCATGGCTCCCGGCGCGGCCGGCGACTGGATGCTCGGTGTCATCTGCCTGGCTGCTGTGTGGGGCCACATCTTCTCGCCCTACCTCAACTTCCACGGCGGCAAGGGCATCGCCGTAGGCTTGGGCGTAATCCTTGCCTGGTACTGGCCCATTGGCTTGTCACTGCTGGGCATGTTTATCGTGGCCGTCGCCATCACCAAGTACGTGTCGGTGGGCTCGCTTGCCGCCGCCATCGGTCTTCCCATCGCTGCCTGCGCGGTCTTTCCGTATAGCAGCCTGGGCCTCAAGTTTTGCATGGCGATGATCGGCATCACCGTGGTGTGGGCCCATCGCTCGAATATCCAAAAGCTCATGGCCGGTAAGGAGTCCAAGCTCTCGTTTACCAAGCGCGTCACCGTGCCCGACGATAAGTAGGAGAAAGTCATGAATGTTGCGCTGATTGGCTCCGGCTCCTGGGGAACCGCCGTCGCCGGCCTTGCCGCCGCGCGAGCCGAGCGCGTGACCATGTGGGCCCACAGCGAGCAGACGGCCGCCGGCATTAACGCCGAGCACCGTAACCCGCGCTATCTGGTGGGATACGAGCTGCCTGACAACGTGGAAGCAACGACCGAGCTCACTCAGGCGCTCGACGGTGCCGATGCGATCATCTTTGCCGTGCCCTCCACGCACTTGCGCGACGTGTGCCATCAGGCAGCGCCGTATATCGATGCCGAAACTCCGGTCCTGTGCCTCACCAAGGGCATTGAGCCCGAGTCCGGCCTGCTCATGAGCGAGGTCATCGCCAGCGAGATCGGCAACGAGGCGCGCGTGGCGGCGCTCTCGGGCCCCAACCATGCCGAGGAGATCTGCCGCGGCGGGCTTTCTGCCGCCGTCATCGCCAGCGAACATCCGCAGATAGGGGAGACCTTTAAGGACCTGCTCCTGTCCACGGCCTTCCGCATCTATCTGTCGCAAGACATGACCGGTGTCGAGGTCTGCGGCGCCATGAAAAATGTCATCGCCATCGTGTGCGGCATCTCCGCCGGCACCGGTGCCGGCGACAACACGCTCGCCCTCATCATGACGCGCGGCCTGGCCGAGATTAGCCGTCTGGTGCATGCCCGCGGCGGTCAAGCTATGACCTGCATGGGACTTGCCGGCATGGGCGACCTCATTGCCACCTGCACCTCGGAGCACTCGCGCAACCGCACCTTTGGCTACGAGTTTGCCCACGGCGTGTCGCTCGACGAGTATCAGACGCGCACGCATATGGTGGTTGAGGGCGCCGTCGCGGCCCGCAGCGTCAGCGAGCTTGCCCGTTCACTGGGCGTAGACATTCCGCTCACCTTTGCCGTGGAGCAAACGCTCTACAACGGTGTTACTTTGGATAGAGCGCTCGAGATTCTTACCGACCGCGTCCCCTCTCAAGAGTTCTACGGACTCAACGACTAGCGCAGAAAGGCTACTACCATGGGTTCCATCAAAATCGCTCCGTCCGTCCTTTCGGCCGACATGGCCAACCTCAAGGGCGAGCTCGACAAGATCGCTGGCGCCGATTACGTGCACTTTGACGTTATGGACGGTCATTTTACCGGCAACCTCACCTTTGGCGTTGACGTCCTCAAGGCCGTCAAGCGCTCCACCGACGTGCCGGTCGACGCGCACCTGATGGTATCGAACCCCGACGAGACGGTCGATTGGTACGCCGACGCCGGTGCCGACATGATCACCGTGCACTATGAGGCCTCCACGCACCTGCACCGCACGCTCACGCATCTTCAGCAGCGCGGCGTCAAGGCCGGTGTGGTGCTCAACCCCGCCACCCCCGTGTGCGTGCTCGAGAGCATCATCGACGTCGTCGATATGGTGCTGCTGATGAGCGTGAACCCCGGCTTTGGCGGCCAGAGCTTTATCCCGGGCACCATCGCCAAGCTCCACGAGCTCAAAGCCATGTGCGAGCGCCACGGCGTGTCGCCCATGATCGAGGTCGACGGCGGCATCTCTTCCAAAAACATCGCCGAGGTCGTCAAGGCCGGTGCCGATGTCCTGGTGGCCGGCTCCGCCGTATTTAAGTCCCAAGATCCCGCTGCCGAGGTTGCGCTGCTGCAGAAGCTGGGCAACGAGGCCGCACAGGAGGCATAAACCCTTATGACCCCAGGTCAAAACCGCATACCCGTTAATCTTGACTATGCCGCCTCGACGCCCATGCGCGCCGAGGCGCTCCTTGCGCAGCGCGAGTACGACGACAGCGAGCTTGCCGGCGTCAACCCCAACTCGCTACACTCGCTTGGCCGCAAAGCCGCCGCGCGTCTGGAGGTTGCACGTCGCGAGATTGCCCGCAGCTTTGGCGCGCGCGTCCGCCCGTCCGAGATTGTCCTGACCAACGGCGGCACCGAAGCCAACCAGCTGGCGCTGCTCGGTCTTGCCGAGGGCGCTCGTCAGCGCGATCGCAAGCGCGATCGTGTAATCGTTTCGGCCATCGAGCACGATTCGATTCTGGACAACCTGCCGCTGCTGCGTGCCGCCGGCTTTACCGTCGACCTGGTGCAGCCCTGCCGCGCGGGCTACATTGAGCCTGCCACGCTGAGCGACTTGCTGAGCGACGACGTGTCGCTCGTGAGCATTATGGTCGCCAACAACGAGACCGGCGTGGTGCAGCCCATCCGCGAGCTTGCCTCGGCCGCTCATACCGTGGGCGCAGTGTTCCACACCGATGCTATCCAGGGCTATCTGCACATTCCACTCGATGTCACCGAGCTGGGCGTCGATGCTATGTCCGTCGCGGCCCACAAAATTGGCGGTCCTGTGGCATCCGGCGCGCTCTACGTTAAGACCCGCACGCCACTGCGCCCCCGCATCTTTGGCGGCGGACAGGAAGCCGGACGTCGCGCCGGCACGCAGGACCTGCGCACGCAGCTAGCCTTTGCCGTTGCTGCCCGCACGCTGGTGCCCCAAGTGGCTCAGGAGCGCGAAAAGCTGCAAGCCCTTTCCGACAAACTCTACGCCACGCTTACGGCCCATCCACGCATTCATGCCACCATGGGCGACTACGAGCAGGTCGACCGTCTGCCGGGTATGGTTTCGATCTACGTCGACGGCATGGACTCCGAGGAGCTCATCGTCAAGCTCGACGCCGCCGGCTTTGAGGTTTCGGCCGGCTCTGCCTGCTCGAGCGGCAGCATGGACCCGAGCCATGTTCTCAGCGCCATGGGCATTGGTCGCGAGCAGGCATTGGGCGCTCTGCGTATCTCGTTTGATGACCGTGTGAACCCTGCCGACCTGGACGACTTTGCCCAGACGCTGCTCTCGATCGTGGGTGCCGCATGATCGTCGCCGAGTTTGAACGTGCGCTGCTGGCGCGCTACCCCAAGGCGGACGCCGAGGGCTGGGATCACGTAGGTCTCTCCGTTGGCGATCCCGCTGCCGAGATTACCGGCGTTGCCTGCGCGCTCGATGCCACCGAGGCAAATGTTCGCCGTGCACAAGAAGCCGGTGCCAACGTTCTGCTGACGCATCATCCCATATACATCAAGGCGCCCGAGGCGTTTTGCCCAGCTGATGCCGCACGCCCCCAGTGCAGCGCGGCACTCTACGAGGCAGCGCGTTGCGGCGTGAGCATCATTTCGCTCCACACCAACCTGGACCGCTCGCACGAAGCCCGCGTCTGCCTGAGCGAGCTGCTGGGTGCCGCACCCGTGAGCTCACTGGAGCACGTGGACGACCCCGAGTCCACCGGCCTGGGTGCACTCGCGACCCTCAACAACCCCTGTAGCCTGCGCGATCTCGCCGCCCGTGCCGCCACGGCATTTGGCAGCGACCCGCGTGTGTGGGGCGAAGCCGAGCACGCGTGCCGAACCGTCGCTATTTTGGGCGGCTCCCTGGGCGACTTTGGAGAGCTCGCCATCGCCGCAGGCGCAGATGTTGTCGTGACGGGCGAGGCGGGCTACCACGTGGCGCAAGACCTTGCCTTGCGCGGGCTGTCGGTGATCTTGCTCGGCCACGACCGCTCTGAGGAGCCGTTCGTTGATATATTGATGAACTCTGCAGTTGACGCCGGGGTCGACCCCCGTCATGCGATTAAAATACTGAACCCTTGCCAATGGTGGACTGTGACAAAAGGAGAGAACTTATGAGCGCCGGCGCTACGCTACTCAAGCTGCAACAGATCGATTTGGAGCTCGCCCGCAACAAGAGCGAACTTGCCAATATGCCGGAGCTCAAGGAGCTCGCTTCCAAGCGCAAGACCTATGTGAAGCTCAAGTCCGAGATGACCAAGCTCTACGCCCAGCGCAAGGATCTGGACATTGAGCTCGACGATCTCAACACCACCGAGATTCAGACCAACAACGCCATCGAGGCTGCCAAGAAGCGCCATGTCGACGGCTCCGACTACCGCGAGGTTCAGGACCTGGAGAATGAACTCGCCACCCTGGCCAAGCGTCTGGACAAGATTGAGCACACCCGCAAGGACGTCGTTGTCGCCCATAAGGAGGCGCTCGAGCGCGAGGCCCGCGCGCAGGCAATCATCGCCAAGTTCGAGGAGGGCGTGAAGGCCGATACCAAGGCCGCCCGCGCCAAGGCTGCCGACCTTCAGGCTCAGATTGACGCCGCCACTAAAGAGCGCACCGCGCTTGCTGCCACGCTGCCGGCCGACGTGCTCACCGACTACGAGCGTCTGCTCAAGCAGTTCCGCGGCCTGGCCGTCGAGACCATCCAGGGCAACATCCCCACGGTCTGTCACACCGCGCTGCAGGCATCGTCCATGAGCGACCTCAACCACGACGGTAGCGAGATTACGCACTGCCCGTACTGCCACCGCCTCCTGGTGCTCCCGAGCAAGGAAGCTTAAACGATGGCGGCACCCAACAATTCAATACAACTTGAGGGAAATACGATCCTGCTGGGCATTACCGGCGGGATCGCCGCCTATAAGTCGTGCAATATCGTGCGCCTGCTGCAAAAGCGCGGCGCGCGCGTCAAGGTCGTTATGAGCGAGCATGCCACCGAGTTTGTGGGGCCGCTTACCTTCCGCGCACTCACCAATGAGCCGGTCGCGGTGGGCCTATTCGACGATCCCTCCGACCCCATCCACCACATTTCGCTGGCGCAGGAGCCCGATCTGGTGGTCGTGGCGCCCGCGACGGCCAATATCATCGCCAAGATGGCCAACGGCGTCGCCGATGACCTCATCTCCACCACGCTGCTTGCGACGCCGCGACCCATCGTGATCGCACCCGCTATGAACAACGGCATGTGGAAGGCGCCGGCGACGCAGGCCAACATGGCCACGCTGCGCGAGCGCGGTGTCCATGTGGTGGGTCCGGGCAGCGGCTACCTTGCCTGCGGCGACGTGGACACGGGACGCATGAGCGAGCCCGAGGACATCGTAGAGGCTGTCTGTGAGGTGCTCAACCCCGCGCCACAGGACCTGGCGGGTAAGCGCATCGTAATTACCGCCGGTCCCACGCACGAGCCGATCGACCCCGTGCGATTCATTGGCAACCGCTCTTCGGGCAAGATGGGCATCGCCCTGGCGGGGGAGGCCGCACGCCGCGGCGCTGCGGTCACGCTCGTGTTGGGACCGACATCACTCGATGTGCCCTGCGGCGTGGAGTGCGTGCGCGTGCAGACCGCCGCAGAGATGCTCCAGGCGGCCCTGAGCGCCTTCCAGACGGCCGATGCGGCAATTTGTGCGGCCGCCGTCGCCGACTACACCCCCGCGGCCCCTGCGGACCATAAGCTCAAAAAGGCCAACGAGCGCCTGGATCGCATCGAACTGGTCGAGACGGTCGATATTTTGGCCGAGCTCTCGCGCCAGAAGGGCGAGCGATGCGTGATCGGATTTGCGGCCGAGACCGATAACGTTGTCGAGTACGCAGAGCGCAAATTGGCCCGCAAGGGGTGCGATGTAATAATCGCCAACGATGTCTCACGCACCGATTCGGGCTTTGGGACCGACACCAACAAGGCCTGGATTGTGAGCACAACGGGTACGCAAGAACTTCCCGTACTAACAAAACCCCAGCTCGCAGATACAATTTTGGACTTGCTTCAAAAATTGTAAAAAAGTTCTTGCACAAGTCTAAAGTTTCGGGTTAATATACTCCCTGTTGCGAGCGAGAGCAGAGCAACAAACAAAAGCTTCGGGACGTGGCGCAGCTTGGTAGCGCACTTGACTGGGGGTCAAGGGGTCGCTGGTTCGAATCCAGTCGTCCCGACCAGAAGTTTGCAGGTCAGGCACCTAGTGCCTGACCTTTTTTGTTTTAAGCAATTGCTTAATTTTGATTAATCAACAGGGTGCCAAAAATCTACCTACGCGATAATCGCCTTTTGCGGCTACTTGCGCGTTTTGCACGCGCTTGAGCCGATTTATTAACGCGATGTGAATCTACATACGCGTAGCTGGTATACAGCCGAGTACGGGCTGTATTTATCGCGGCGATTTACACAGATATAGCGACTATAGTGAACAAGCGTGTCGCTGTATTTATTCCAGTAGTTCACTTGATCGGTGGACAAGTGGGCTGCTGCAACGAAACGCCAAGCGGGATGGGCTCTATACGAGGACGCCGCAGGGGTAATGGCGGGGGAGTGCGACGGGCGCTCTGAGAGCCGCTGTATGACCCCATTTCACCTCAACCCGACAACTATGCTTCAAGACGAGAATCGTTCGTTTGGTTGCCAAAAGAAAAGCCCGCACAGCCTGTGCGGGCTTAACAGCTGAGGCTAGAAGCACCAGGCGGGGCGGACGCAATTCGAGACCGTCGCATTGTCACTGATCGCCGGATCGCCGCCGGCGTGGACACGGAGGAAGAACGTAGAGTGGTCCGGACGCACCGAACGTTCCCACCAATAGCTGCCACTGGCAATGGCAGGGTTGTCCGAATAGCTATTCATCACCTTGCCCTTGAAGGCCTCGTACTGGGTTCCCTCGGAGGAGCTCCAGGGGTAGTCGGAAGCCCAATAGGAGGTGGGGACGATCTCGGAGTAGCTGAGCAGAAACAGCTTGTCGGAGGTAGCCGTCACGGCGGCATTCTTGTTCGCGTTACCGCCGCCGACGTTGTTCGTGAGCTTCCTAACCGATTTAACCTTGGATTGGAAATCGGCGGGCATCAGGTTCCAGATCTCGCCCGAATTCATCTTCGCACGGAGTTCGGATGCCTCCCATCCGCCATCGCTGGTTTTCATGGCGTTCATGCGGGACGAAATATCCGTCGAGGTGGTGAGGAACGTCAGTCCCGCCTTGCCGGTGCCGTCGGCCAAGTCGTCGTGGTTGATGCCGATGATACGGTACTCGAGCGTCTGTCCGTCCGTCAGCTTCATCGAGAACTTCGTTCCCGCATCCATCGCGGCCTTTGCCTTGGCGTACGCCGGCGATGCCTCGCCCTTGGAGGCGATGTCCTCGGCAACCGCTTTCTGCTCCTCGAGCGTCCAGTCCTTCGCGTCCTTGGCGACGGCCGCCTGGACGGTCGCGGAATC
>NZ_JADNOH010000020.1 GCF_015557435.1 Collinsella aerofaciens | reverse complement strand
TCCACGAGTACACCCGCGGTCTTCTGGGCTCCGTTCTGTCCATCGAGAGCGGTTCGGGCCGTCTGCACCAGGTGCCCGGCGCCGTTCCGAGCCCGCGCGATTTCCCCAAGGGCGATCGCTTCGCGCCCCGCTCGAGCCATCCGCGCATTGGCCTGGACACCCGTCCGGTCTTCAAGCGCGTGCCCGGCACCGAGCACTTCTATTCCGAGCTCCCCGACGAGGTGCTCAAGGCAAATGGTTTGACCCCTCACGCGGAGGTGATGTAGATGAGCGAGACCGCAGTCAACGGCGTCGAGCCGATCATCTTCCTTGATGACGTCCACGTCACCTTTAGGACCCGTACCGGCTCGATTCTGCACCCCAACCTGGTTCACGCCGTCCAGGGTGTAACGATTAGGCTCATGCCCGGTCAGACGATCGGCATCGTCGGCGAGTCCGGTTGCGGTAAGTCCACCACCGCCAACGTCATGTGCGGCCTGCAGGCCCCCACGAGCGGCAGGGTCTACTTTAAGGGCAAGGACGTAACCAAGCGTACCGCCGAGGACCGTCGCCACATGGGTCGCGTCATCTCGGTCGTGTTCCAGAACCCGGCCACGGCGCTCAACCCCCGAATGGTCGTTCGCGAGCAACTGCTCGACCCCATGCGCGTCCACAACCTGGGTACCGAGGCCGAGCAGGAGAAGCGCGTCAAGGAGCTCTTGGAGCTCACCGGTCTGCCCAGCTCCGCCGCTGAGGTTCTTCCCGGCCAGCTTTCGGGCGGCCAGCGCCAGCGCGTCGCAATTGCCCGTGCCCTGTCGCTGAACCCCGATGCCATCATCGCCGACGAGCCCACCTCGGCTCTGGACGTTTCGGTCCGCGCGCAGATTCTGAACCTGCTGACCGACCTTAAGAAGGAGCTCGGCCTGGCCATGGTGTTCATCAGCCATGACATCCAGACGGTCCGCTATATCTCTGACGACATCATCGTTATGAATGGCGGCAAGATCGTCGAGCAGGGCGAGGCCAAGCAGGTCTTCCAGCACCCCCAGGACCCCTACACCAAGATGCTGCTCGGCGCTGCGCCGTCGCTGCTGCATCCCAAGCTCGGCGAGTAGCCTCGCTTTCCCTCCCGTGCGCCCGGTTCCCTTGCCGGGCGCACCTCCGTTGCGATTTCGAAAGGTTGGGTTCACGAGCCATGCCAAGTGCTCAGGAGCTGCAACATCAATTTGGTGAATATCGAGGCGCCATGCCCCGTCCATCAGATTTCGATCTCTTTTGGAAGGACCGCATGGCCGAGGCCGACGCCGTCGGGCTTGACTATGCGATCGAGACGGCATCGGTCACCGATGCCGTGACCTGCCAGCTTTTCGACCTCTGGTATACCGGCATGTGTGGCGCTCGCCTGCATGCCAAGTACCTTAAACCCGTCTCGGACGAGCCCGTGCCATTGGTACTTCAGTTCCATGGGTATCCGGGTGCAAGCCGCAGCTGGTTTGAGCAGGCGTCGTTTGCGGGCATGGGCATGGCACTCATCGCCCTCGACTGCCCCGGCCAAGGAGGTCCTTCCGAGGACATTGGTGGATTTGAGGGTACGACGGTCGCGGGCCATATCGTCGCCGGTATCGACGGCGATCCGGCCAACCTCTACTATGTCCGTCTGCACCAGGACATTCGCATCCTGTGCCGTATCGTCCGCGAGCTCGAGGGCATCGATCTTGCCCGTGTGTTTGTGAACGGCGCGTCGCAGGGCGGCGGTTTGGGCATTGCGACCTGTGCACTTAACAGCGAGCTTATCAATCGCGCCGCCATCCTCTATCCCTTCCTGTCGGATTTTCGCCTGGTCTGGGATTTGGATGCCGACGACATTGCCTACGAGGGCCTGCGCTATTGGTCTCGCTGGTTTGACGAGGACTCGACTCGTATCGACGAAGCCTATGCCAAGCTGGCGTACTTCGATTCCAAGAACTTTGCCCCTATGGTCAAATGCCCCGTGCTGTTTGGCACCGGCACAGCCGATACCGTCTGTCCGCCAGCGACGCAGTTTGCGGTCTATAACAACCTGACCTGTGAAAAGCGTCATGAGTTCTTTGAAGGCTTTGGCCACGAGGAGATTCAGGATTTTGACGATCTGATCATTCCGTTTTTCTGCAAGGGAGGGGAGGCTCATGTCTAAGTGCGAGAGCAATGTCGGCGAGCTGATCGTCCCCGACCTTGTGGGGATTCCCGGAACGGTCTCGTCAAGGCTCGCTGATTTCCGGGATTGGCGCGGTGATGCTTCTGCGGATGTTTCCGAATTAGAGATAGCCGCTTCGGACCTTGAGGTTTGCGGGCCGAGTATTACGGCGATCGATTTCGCCAATCCGTATGCCCGCTACTCCGAGGTTTCCTTTGAGCTTGGTGGCGATGTGGTCCACGCACGTTTGATCGAGCCTGTCGGTCGCGCCCGAGCATCCGAGCTCGTGCCGCTATGTCTGATGTTTCACGACATCGACCGACCCGTGCGGGGATGGCATCACATGACGAGGTTTGCGGCCATGGGATATGCCGTGCTTGCGCTGGACGATGAGGCGATTGGACCCAGCGATCTGCGGCAGGGGATTACCTCGCCTGCTTTTGTCAGGCGCGTCCGTTGGGGCTGCGCGTTGGCGGAGGTCGCGCGCAATCTTGATGGCATGGACCCCGACCGCATCTTTGCATGGGGCGAGGGTCTTGGCGGCGGAGTCGCGCTGGCGGTTTCTGCTCTGGACGAGCGGGGCCTCGCCTGCACGGCGGTTGCCAATCCGCTTCCTGGCGGCCTCGAGGTGCTGTCGTCTCGGGTGCGCGGATCGGTGCTCATGGGCACATCGCTTATGGATACCGTGAGCGATCCCAAGGATCAGTTTGCCGTATCCAACGGTCTTGAGTGTGACCGGAGGCATATCATCTATGCAAAATACGCTCACGAGCGCATCAATGCGTTCGAAAACGAAGTCGTCGACTTCTTTAACCAAACGTTCTACTCGTGTTCTTTGGCCTAGACGGCCTGGACACTGCCAACAAGAGTGGGTGGCATAGGGCCGCCCGCCAGACAACTAAGGAGATTCTTGTGGCAACTCAGAAATTCACCGGCGTTATCCCTCCCGTCGTTGTTCCCGATACCGAAGATCACCAGCTTGATGTTGCCTCCTTTGAGCGCAGCATCAACCGCATGATCGATGCCGGCGTCGATGGCCTGTTCTTCCTGGGATCCTCGGGCGAGGTCGTCTTCTCCACCGACGAGCGCCGT
The DNA here is from genome assembly GCF_015557435.1 of Collinsella aerofaciens. Lineage (GTDB taxonomy): Bacteria > Actinomycetota > Coriobacteriia > Coriobacteriales > Coriobacteriaceae > Collinsella > Collinsella aerofaciens_Z. The sequence goes on along the minus strand of NZ_JADNOH010000020.1, from coordinate 20,270 downwards.
CGCCAGATTGTCGCCGAGGCCGTTCGTATCGTCGACCACCGTGTGCCTGTTCTGGTCGGCATCATCGATACCGAGACCGAGCGCATGATTGAGCACGGCAAGGTCGCTCAGGAGCTGGGCGCCGATGCCCTCGTCGCCACCTGCCCGTTCTATGCCCTGCAGGGCATGACCGAGGTCGAGGAGCACTTCCGCATCCTGCACGAGGAGCTTGACCTGCCCATCTTCGCCTATGACATTCCCGTCTGCGTTCACACCAAGCTCCCCTGGAAGCTCCTTGCCAAGCTCGGCGCCGAGGGCGTCCTTGCTGGCGTCAAGGATTCCTCGGGTGATGACATCTCGTTCCGCTACCTCGTTCAGGAGAACGAGAAGAACGGCCATCCGATGAGTATCCTCACCGGTCACGAGGTTGTCGTCGACGGCGCTTACCTCGGTGGCGCCGATGGTTCCGTCCCGGGTCTCGCTAATGTTGAGCCCGAGGGCTATGTGCGCCAGTGGAAGGCCGCTCAGGCCGGCGACTGGGCTACCGTCAAGGCCGAGCAGGATCGCCTTAACGAGATCTCCCACATCTGGGATGTCACCTCGGGCGTTCAGGGCTATGCCGGTGGCGTCGGTGCCTTCAAGACCGCTATGAACCTCATGGGTATTTTCGACAGCCCGACCATGCCGCGCCCGGTGAAGGCCATGACCGGCGAGAACGTCGAGGCGATTAGGAAGGTCCTCCAGGACAACGGCCTCCTGTAAAGCTTTCCCAGGCACCCGACCTCGCCGTTCAACCGTGTGGCCATGACTATTAGGTCAATGGCCACACGGTTTCTCGGCGATCTTGGGCACCTGGAAAACCTTTACTGCGCTGTGACGGCTAGCCTGACGGCGCATTTCCTATAGTTGTTTTTTATCTCCGAAGGAGAGCGACATGGAGAACAAGTACGTCTGTTCTGTCGATATCGGCGGAACTAAGATCGCGACTGCCATCATGGAGTACCCGGCTGACGGTAGTGTGCCCCATCCCGTTTTTGAGGCCGAGGTTCCCACCGAGGCCCAAGAGGGCGGCGAGGCCGTCTTCCAGCGTATCGAGGCGTCCATCAAGGCTGCTCTCGAGGCGAATCCCGATGTCGAGGTCCTTGGCGTCGGTATCGGTGCCGCAGGCGTCGTCGATCCCAAGACGGGCGCCATCGCGTATGCCAACGAGATCATGCCCGGCTGGTCCGGCGTTCAGTTGGGGCCGCGGCTGCGCGAGGACCTTGGTCTTCCCGTTGCCGTGGTGGGAGACGTGCAGGCTCATGCTCTGGGCGAGGCCCACTGGGGCGTCGGTAAGGGCAAGTTCTCCGTCTTGTGCCTTGGCATCGGTACGGGCATCGGCGGCGCATATGTCGAGAACGGCCGCGTGATGCAGGGCTTCCATGGTGCTGCCGGCCATATGGGCCACATCGAGTGCTCGGCTGCTGCCGGTATTCCCTGCGCCTGCGGACGTTCTGGTCATCTTGAGTCGGTTGCTTCGGGCACTTCCATTGGTCGTATGTACGATGAGCGCTTTGGTCGCGTCGACCCCAGCCGTCCTTCGGTCGGTCGCGATGTGAACGACCTGTGCCGTGCGGGCGACGCAAAGGCGACCGAGGTCATCCATGACGCCGGCTTTGCGCTGGGCGCCAGCTTGGGCTCGCTTGCCAACATCTTGGATCCCGAGGTCATCGTGCTTTCGGGAGGTGTGATTCACCAGGGTCCCGATTGGCGCTCGCAGACGTGGAAGGACTCGGTGCACGAGGGCTATGCCAGCCAGGCGCTCGACCCGCTTCAGGACACGCCGATCCTCATCGGTTCTCTGGAGGGCGACGCGCCGCTTATCGGTGCCGCCGAACACCTTCTTGCGTCGTTGAAGTAAACATAACTACCAAGTGCGCCTTCTGAGGTGCCGCAGATTGACGTGAAAGAGGAGCGAAGCGTACTTTGGTATGCGAGCGACGGTTTGAACGTCAAGGTGCGGTGTCTCAGAAGGCTGTTTTGAGAAAGGTTGAGTCGAACATGACCGTTGATCCTTTGATCCAGTCCCTAAAGGGCAAGCTCGTCGTGAGCGTTCAGGCCTATATGGGCGAGCCGCTTCGTACGCCCGAGACCATGGCTCAGATGTCTCGCGCCTGCGAGCTTGGTGGCGCCGCCGCTATTCGCTGCCAGGGTCTTGCCGACATCGCCGCCATTAAGGGCCGCTGCGAGGTTCCCGTCATCGGCCTGTGGAAAGATGGACACGAGGGCGTCTACATCACGCCGACGCTGCGTCATGCTCGCGCCTGCGTTGCCGCCGGTGCCGACATCGTGGCAATTGATGCCACTGATCGCCCACGTCCCGATGGCAAGACCGTCGAGGACACCTTCCGTCCGCTGCACGAGGAGGGCGTGCTCCTGATGGCCGACTGTGCCACCATCGAGGATATTCGTCGTGCTGTCGACATGGGCTTTGACCTGGTGTCCACCACGCTTTCTCATGGTGTTGCCGCTATCGATTGCACCATGGCCGACGGTCCCGATCTGCCGCTCCTGCGCCAGGCGACCGAGGAATTTCCCGGCCTTCCCATCATCTGCGAGGGCCGCGTGCACACGCCCGAGGAGGCCCGCGCCGCGATTGATGCGGGCGCCTGGGCAGTTGTCGTGGGCACTGCCATTACGCACCCCACGAGTATTACGAGTTGGTTCAAAGCCGCGCTTGAGGCGTAAGACGGACCTCGTATCCGCTCAGGGCGGTATACTCATTAAAGGCAATTGACCGCGCGGGATCCGGGTTGCTGGGTCCCGCGCTTGTTTTTAGGAGGCAGCACATGCAAAAGGGAGATGCCATGGATGCAGCGGAGCGCTCGGAGCGCATCCCCGATATCGTCATCATCACCGGAATGTCCGGATCGGGCCGAACGCAGGCCATGCATGTGTTCGAGGACATGGGCTACTTTTGCATCGACAACTTGCCTCCGCGTCTGATTGCCCAGCTTGCCGAACTCGTCGGCATCAATACGGGCGTGGGCAGGCATCTTGCCGTCACCTGCGACCTGCGCAGCCAGGGCTTGTTCGATGAGCTGCTCGATGCCGTTGCCGCGCTCGAGGAGCGCGAGATGAGCTGTGACATCGTGTTTCTCGAGGCCTCTGACGAGGTGCTGATCCGTCGTTATAGCGAAAACCGCCGCCGCCATCCCATTGCCAAGCCGGGGGAGACTACGGCCGATGCGATTCAGCGCGAGCGCCTGCAGCTGCAGGGTGTGCGCGATCGAGCCGATATGATCATCGACACGAGCCGCCTGCGCACCTCTGCTCTGCGCAACAAATTGCGCATGGCGTTCTCCGAGTTGTCCGACCAGCAGCTCATGGACGTTCACGTGTTCTCGTTTGGCTTTAAGCACGGCATGCCCGTCGAGGCGGACATTATGATCGACGTTCGCTTCCTGCCCAATCCGTTCTACGATCCCGAGATGCGTACCATGACCGGTCTCGATAAGAAAGTCTCCGACTTTGTTCTGGACCATCCCAAGACCCAGGAGTTCTGGAAGGCCTGGACGCAGCTGCTCGATACGGTCATGCCCGGCTATATCGCAGAGGGCAAGCCGCAACTTTCTATTGCCATCGGTTGCACGGGCGGTCAACACCGCAGCGTTGCCATCGCCGAGGCCACGGCGCGTTATTTGGAAGGCGCCCAGTATCACGTGAGCATTTCCCATCGCGACCTGTCGCGCGCCAACACGAAAGCATAGGCCTGCATGTCGTTTACCGCCGAGGTGCGTGACGAGCTCGCGCGCTGCGAACCCGAATGTGAATACTGCGATTTGTCGACGCTTGCCGCCCTGACGCGTGTGAGCGGTACACTTTCGCTGGCCGGCTCCGGGCGGTATCGTTTGACGGTCGCGACCGAGACGGGTGCCGTCGCGCGCACGATGATCACACTGACACATCGCATCCTTAAGCTCAAAACGGAATTTACCGTTCGCAAATCGGTCTTGCATAAGGTCCGTAACTATCTCATTACCCTGCCCGATCAGCCCGACCTGGACAAGGCTCTGGTGCTGCTGGGCATCCTCGACCGCAGGGGAGGGCTCGTCGCCGGTGTTCCCCGGCACATCGTTGCCCGTCCCTGCTGCAGGCTTGCCTACATCCGCGGCGCGCTCATCGCCGGCGGTTTCGTGGCCGATCCCCGCGGCGACTTTCATTTGGAGATCGCGGTGCAGGGCGAGCAGTATGCCCGGGGACTTTGCGATCTATTGGAGCAGATTGGAGTCCATGCGCGCGTTAACGCGCGGCGCGGATCCTTTGCTGTCTACATTAAGAGCGCCGAGGAGATCGAGCAGCTTCTAAAGCTGGTCGGCGCCAAGCGCAGCGTTGCCGAGATCGAGGAAGCGCGCGCGGTCAAATTGGTTAAGAACGACGTAAACCGTCGCGTGAATGCCGAGCTGGCCAATCAGACCAGAAGTGCGGGTGCCGCCCAGCATCAGCTTGCGTTGATCGATGAGCTCGAACAGCGGGGTTTGCGCGACACGCTTCCGGACGCCTTGGCGGTCTTTTGCGACCTGCGCGAGCGCTATCCCGATCTGTCACTGCGCGATCTGGGGGAGATGGCTGACCCTCCCTTGTCGAAGTCTGCCCTGTACCATCGCGTTTTGAGGCTTGAAAAGCTCATTGAAGCAAACAGGTAGTTGAGCGAAACTGCTTATATAGGGATTGAACTGCTGTTTTACTCTTTAAAACGTTTTAACGTAAATTTGATTTTCAATTTCGAGCATTCTCGTGAAATTCAAGTCAAAAAAAAGGTATATTAGGCGAGTGGTTAGTTTGTGGGCCTCAACGGCAGGCGCTGTAGCTTGCGGGGGCCTTACGAAAGGAGACACAATGGCAGTAAAGGTTGCTATTAACGGCTTCGGTCGCATCGGTCGTCTGGCTTTCCGTCAGATGTTCGGTCATGAGGGCTCCGAGATCGTCGCTATCAACGACCTCACCTCTCCCGATATGCTCGCTTACCTGCTGAAGTACGACTCCACGCAGGGCAACTATGCTCGCGATCACGAGGTCGTTGCTGGCGAGGATTCCATCACCGTTGACGGCAAGGAGATCAAGATCTACAAGGAGGCCGACGCCAACAACCTGCCTTGGGGCGACCTCGACGTCGACGTCGTTCTCGAGTGCACCGGCTTCTACACCAGCAAGGCTAAGGCTCAGGCCCACATCAACGCTGGCGCCAAGAAGGTCGTCATCTCCGCTCCGGCTGGCAGCGATCTGCCTACCATCGTGTACAACGTCAACCATGAGACGCTGACCGCTGAGGACAACATCATCTCCGCTGCTTCCTGCACCACCAACTGCCTCGCCCCGATGGCCAAGGGTCTGAACGACTTCGCTCCCATCGTGTCCGGCATCATGACCACCATTCACGCCTGGACTGGCGACCAGATGCCGCTCGACGGCCCGCAGCGCAAGGGCAACAAGCGTCGTAGCCGCGCCTGCGCCGTCAACATCGTCCCCAACACCACCGGTGCTGCCAAGGCTATCGGCCTGGTTCTTCCCGAGCTCAACGGTAAGCTCATCGGTGCCGCCCAGCGCGTCCCGACGCCGACCGGCTCCATCACCAACCTCTACGCTGTCGTTGACAAGAAGGTCACCGTCGACGAGGTCAACGCCGCAATGAAGGCCTACGCTGCCACCATCTCCGAGACCTTCGGTTACAACGAGGACGACATCGTCTCCACCGACATCATCGGCGAGACCCACGGCTCCATCTTCGACGCCACTCAGACCATGTGCTCTGACCTCGGCAACGGCCAGACCCTCGTTCAGGTTACCTCTTGGTACGACAACGAGAACTCCTACACTTCTCAGATGGTCCGCACCATCAAGTACTTCGAGAAGTTCGTTGCTTAATTTAGCTTTTAGCGAATAGCTCGTTGAGCGTCTAAAGAAGGGCGCGGCCTTATAGGGCTTACACCCTAGGGTCGCGCCCTTTTTATAGGAAATCGTCTGCCGTAATGGGAGGCAGACACGTACGAAAGGTAGAAGCAAACATGGCCTTTACCAAGAAGACCGTCCGCGACATCGATGTCGACGGCAAGCGCGTTCTCGTCCGCGTTGACTTCAACGTGCCTATCAAGGATGGCGTCGTTGGTGACACCACCCGTATCAAGGCTGCCCTGCCCACCATCAACTATCTCGTTGAGCACAACGCTCGCGTCATCCTCATGAGCCACCTCGGCCGTCCCGAGGGCACTGGCTTCCAGCCTGAGCTCTCCCTTGAGCCTGTCGCCAAGAAGCTCGCTGAGCTCTCTGGTCTCGACGTTGCCTTTGTCGCCGACACCTACGGCGAGAAGGCTGCCGAGGCTGTCGCTGCCGTCGAGCCGGGCAAGGTTCTCGTTCTCGAGAACGTCCGCTTCGACAAGCGTGAGAAGAAGAACGATCCCGAGATCGCCAAGAAGCTCGCTTCCTATGGTGACGTCTTCGTTCTCGATGCCTTCGGCACCGCTCACCGCGCCCAGGGTTCCGTCGTGGGCCCCGCCGCTTACCTGCCTGCCGTCGCGGGCTTCCTGCTCGAGAAGGAGGTCGACACGCTGACCGGCATCTTCGCCGAGCCCGAGCGCCCCTTCGTCGCTATCGTCGGCGGTTCCAAGGTTTCCTCCAAGATCGGCGTTCTCGATCACCTCATCGACTCCGCTGACACCCTGATCATCGGTGGCGGCATGGCCTACACCTTCTTCCTGGCTCAGGGCCTGTCCGTTGGTCAGTCCCTCAAGGAAGAGGACTGGGTCGAGCGCGCTGGCGAGATGCTCAAGAAGGCCGAGGAGAAGGGCGTCAAGATCCTGCTTCCCATCGACAACCGTGTTGCCGATCACTTTGGCGAGGACGCTGTCCCCGAGGTTGTCGCTTCCGACGCTATCCCCGACGATCGTGAGGGCATGGACATCGGCCCCAAGACCGAGGAGCTTTACGCCGAGGCCGTCAAGGGCGCCAAGACCGTGTTCTGGAACGGCCCCATGGGCGTCTTCGAGTTCGACAATTTCGCTCACGGCACCCAGGCTATCGCCGAGGCTGTCGCCGAGGCCGACTGCACCTCGATCATCGGCGGTGGCGACTCTGTCGCAGCTGTCAACAAGTTCAACCTGGCCGACAAGATGAGCTGGATCTCCACCGGTGGTGGCGCTTCCATGGAGCTCGTCGAGGGTAAGGCCCTGCCCGGAGTGGAGGCGCTTCTCGATGCCTAATCGCACCCTTCTTATCGCTGGTAACTGGAAGATGAACAACGACGTCGCCGAGGCCGCCAAGCTCGCCGACGAGCTGGCTCAGGCTCTGCCCGAGGTTCCGGCTGGCGTCGAGGTGCTCGTCTGCCCTCCGACCATCGACATCACCACGGTTCATGACCGCATTCAGGCTGCCCCCATCGCCCTCGGTGCACAGAACGTGTACTGGGAGGCCAAGGGTGCCTTCACCGGTGAGTCCTCTTGCGACATGCTCAAGTCCGCTGGCTGCACCTACTGCATCATCGGTCACTCCGAGCGTCGTGATTACTTCCACGAGACCGATGAGGATCAGAACAAGAAGGCCAAGGCCCTCGTTGCCGCCGGTCTTGTTCCCGTCTTCTGCTGCGGCGAGTCCCTTGAGGTCCGCGAGGCCGGCACCTATGTCGAGCACGTCGTGAACCAGGTCAAGGCCGGCCTTGCTGGTCTTGAGATCACCTGCCCCAAGCAGGTCGTCGTCGCCTACGAGCCCATCTGGGCCATCGGCACCGGCAAGACCGCTACCGCCGAGGACGCTCAGGAGGTCTGCGGCGCTATCCGTGAGACCCTCAAGGAGATGTTCGGCGAGGAGCTCGCCGACGGCATCCGTGTGCTGTATGGCGGTTCCGCCAAGCCCGGCAACATTGCCGAGCTCGTCGCCAAACCCGACGTTGACGGCGCACTCGTGGGCGGCGCTTCGCTCAAGGCTGCCGACTTCGCCTCTATGGTCGTCAAGGCAGGCGAGTAGGACATATGGCACAGCGTCATCTTCCTGCACTCCTGATCATCATGGACGGCTGCGGCCTGGCCCCGGCCGACGGCGAGAACGCCGTCGCCGCTGCCAAGACGCCCTTCCTTGATAGCCTGTACGAGAAGTGCCCCCACACCACGCTCGGCGCTTCGGGCGAGGACGTGGGCCTTCCCGATGGCCAGATGGGCAACTCCGAGGTAGGTCACCTCAACATCGGTGCCGGCCGCATCGTGTTCCAGGAGCTTTCGCGCATCAACAATGCCATCAAGGACGGCTCCATCGCTGAGAACGAGGTTTTCGTCAAGGCTATGGACGACGTCAAGGCTGACGGCAAGACCCTCCACCTCATGGGCCTCATGAGCCCTGGCGGCGTTCATTCTCATATGAACCACGTCGAGGCTCTGGTCAAGATGGCTGCCGAGCGCGGTGTTAAGACCGTCCGCGTCCACGCCTTCATGGATGGCCGCGACGTCGACCCGCAGTCCGGCGCCGGCTACATGAGTGAGTTCTGTGCCTTCCTGGCCAAGATCTCCGAGGAGACCGGTTGCGACGCCCGCGTTGCCACCGTCTCGGGCCGCTATTGGGCCATGGACCGCGACAACCGTTGGGAGCGCATCCAGCGCGCCTACGACGTCATGGCCAATGCGTCCGATGCCGATACCGACCCCGTTGCCGGTATCAAGGCCTACTACGAGAAAGATCCGCGCGGCGACGAGTTCGTCGAGCCCTTCGCTGCCCATAACGAGGGCATTCACGAGGGCGACGCGGCCATCTTCTTCAACTTCCGTCCCGACCGCGCCCGTCAGATGACCCGCGTGTTCACGGACAAGGAGTTCGACGGCTTTGAGCGCGAGCAGATCAAGCTCTCGCACTTTGTGACGATGACCGAGTACGATCCGACGTTTGACGTCGAGGTCGCCTTCCCCAAGACGTTCCCCGAGAACGTCCTGGCCGACGTTATCGCCGCCAACGGCCTGAAGCAGCTGCACACCGCCGAGACCGAGAAGTACGCCCACGTGACGTTCTTCCTCAACGGTGGCATCGAGGAGCCCAAGGAGGGCGAGGAGCGCGTGCTCGTCGCTTCCCCCAAGGTCGCTACCTACGATCTGCAGCCTGAGATGAGCGCTCCCGAGGTTACCGAGAAGCTCGTCGCCGCTATTAACGAGGATCGCGCTGATTTCTACATCGTGAACTTCGCGAACTGCGACATGGTTGGTCACACCGGTGTCTTCGACGCCGCCGTTAAGGCCGTCGAGGCTGTTGACGATGCCTTGTCCAAGGTTGTCCCGGCGATTCTCGCCAAGGGTGGCTTTGCGCTGATCACCGCCGACCACGGCAACGCCGACCACATGTTTGACGTTGCTTCCGACGGTTCCAAGCATCCGTTCACGGCTCACACCACCAACCGTGTGCCGTTCATCATCGTTGATGAGAAGGCCAAGCTCACCGGTATCGAGGACGGCCGTCTTTCCGATATCGCTCCGACCATGCTCACCATGGCTGGTATTGAGCCTTCCGCCGAGATGACGGGTCGCGTGCTCGCCACCGAGGCCTAAGAGAAAACAAATACCGTTTTCTAGTAAGGGGGTTGTCCACAACCGGACAACCCCCTTTTTGGTATTTCTGCCATTTCCACCCCGTCCTTGAGTGGCAGGTAGGGGAGAGCGGGGGATTGTGGTACAGTACTGGAGTTTAAACTCTTCTATTAAGGAGCTTATCTATGGGTCCGTTCCAGATTCTTCTGTTTGTCGTTTGGGCTGTCTCTGCCGTGGCGCTGACGATTCTCGTCCTGATGCATTCCGGTAAGGGCACCGGCGTTTCGGATATGATCGCTAGCTCGCTGTATAATTCCAGCTCTGCCACGGGCGTCATGGAGCAGAACCTCGACCGCCTGACCGTCATCATGGCTGTCGTGTTTGCCGTGTGCGTCGTGCTGTGCATGTTCTTCTTCCCGCAGGGCATCGTCGGCTACTAAGCACGAGCCGCATAAATATTCAAAAAGGGTCCCGTAAGTGCGGGACCCTTTTTGTTTACATATTTGTAACAGAGTCAAAATATCCTCACATACTTCGCCCAACTAAAGAAATTCTCGACCGTTAACCGGAATTAGCCCCAAATTGTGTATAAAATGCGCTACTGTATTGCAAAACGTTGGTCCGTTGTGCATAACCAGCCATAGCAGCGGACGGCGTTTTGATGGTTCGGATCGGATTGTTTCGACATGTGTCCGACTGAACATTTCTTTGTCCTATCTCATAAGGAGGATGGCATGGCTGATTCTATGTTCCACCAGCCCGTTATGGGTCGTCGCGCCTTTGTTGGCGGCACCCTTGCTGCGAGCTCCATGGCTTTTCTTGCCGCATGCGGCAAGAAGGGTGGCGACGCTTCCGGTTCTGAGTCCGGTTCGACGCTGAACTTCTACATCAACAACCCGGTCTGCATCGACCCCTACAATGTCCAGGAGGACCAGGGCACTCAGGTCGAGTACCAGCTCTTTGACGCTCTGACCGCCTATGACGCCGAGAAGGGCGAGATCGTTCCGCTGGCTTGCGAGTCCTTCGAGGCCAACGACGACGCCACCGAGTTCACCTTCAAGATCAAGAAGGCCAAGTTCCACAACGGTGACGACGTTACCTCCAAGTCCTTCAAGCTCGGTTGGGAGCGTCTGGTCAACACCAAGTCGGCCATCGCTACCGAGTACGGCCCTTCCGAGGTCTCCTATCACCTTTCCATGGTCGAGGGCTATGACGACCTGCTTGCCGGTAACGCCACCGAGCTCAGCGGTGTTACCTGCCCCGACGATGAGACCCTCGTCGTTAAGCTGTCTTCCGCTTACGCCGACTTCCCCTTCGTCGCCTCTCACCCGGCTCTGGCCCCGGTTCCCGAGTGCGCCGAGTCCGATGCCAAGAGCTTCTATCTTGCACCGGTCGGTAACGGCCCGTTCATGATGGACGGCAAGTGGGAGGATGGTCAGGAGATCAACCTCAAGAAGTTCGACGATTACTATGGCGACAAGGCCAAGATCGATGGCATCCACTTCCAGGTCATCAAGGACGTGGAGACCGCCTACAAGGAGTTCCAGGCCGGTAACCTTGACATCTGCGACGTTCCCGTTGCTCAGATCGACGCTGCCAAGAAGGATCGCGGCGTGTCCAAGGACGGCTACACTATGGGCGACGGCGAGCGCATGCTGCTCGGCGCCGAGCCTTCCACCTACTACCTGACCTGCAACACCACGGCCGAGCCGTTCAACAACGCCGACCTGCGCAGGGGTATCTCCCTGGCCATTAACCGTGAGGCCATCTGCAAGACCATCTTCAAGGGTACCCGTACCCCCGCCGACGGCATTGTTCCTCCGGGCATCGATGGCTACAAGGAGGGCGCATGGGAGTTCTGCGCCTACGACGTCGATAAGGCCAACGAGTACCTCGACAAGGTTGCTCCCGCTGGCGCTAACGGCGATCGTGGCATTAACGTGACCCTTTCCTACAACCAGGACGGTGGCCACAAGGAGATTATGGAGTCCATCATCGGCGACCTCGCCAAGGTCGGCGTTACCGCCGTCTCCGATACTCCTGAGTGGTCTGCGCTGCTCGAGCAGTACCAGAACTTCAACTATCAGTTCGGTCGTCTGGGCTGGATTGCCGACTACCCGATCATGGACAACTTCCTGTATCCGCTGTTCCACTCCGACTCCCTCGGTGGCGACAACCGCTCTGGTTACAACAACCCCGAGTTCGACGCCAAGGTCAACGAGGCTCGCACTACGGTTGACGACGAGGAGCGTGTCGCTAAGATGCAGGAGGCCGACGCAATTGTCGCTGCCGACTGCCCGGTCATCCCGGTGATGTTCTACACGCACACCATCGCCGGCTCCGATCGCATCAAGCACCTCTATGTCGATCCGCAGAAGCATGCCGAGCTGGGTACCGCTGAGCTCGCCTAAGAGTTTGCAGCTTCCGTGAGGGTCAAGTATTTACGTAGACCTCATGGGAAACATACAGTTCTCCCTAACCTGGGGTAAACTGGCTGATGGTAATTTTGGGATGCCGGTCTGGCGATCGGCATCCCATTTAGGTTAATCCCTAGATAGGGGAGTGGTATGGGTAAGTACATCGTTAAACGTGTGCTTCAGTTCATCCCGGTGTTTTTGGGCGTTACGCTGATTCTGTTCGCCCTCCAGAACATCGTGCCGGGAGATCCGATCAAGCTGATCGGTGGAGACAAGGCTCTGTCCCCCGAGGTGGAGCTTCAACTTCGCGTGCGCTATCACCTGGTCCAGGCGGACGAGGACGGCAACGCGATCCTTGACGAGAACGGCGATCCCGTTCCAACGTCGCTTGTGGACCAATACTTGAATTACATGAATGGCCTGCTTCATGGCGATCTGGGCAATTCGTATCAGCGCAAGCTGCCGGTTGCGGAAATCTTTGCTCAGAAGTATCCGTATACGGTTAAACTCGCCGCGTGCGCTATCGTGCTCGAGGCAATCATGGGTATCGGTGCGGGTATCATTTCGGCAGTAAAGCGTTACTCCTTCTGGGATATTTTGGTAACGCTGACCACGTCGATCCTCGTTGCCGTTCCTGCCTTCTGGCTCGGTATGCTGCTGCAGCTGTTCTTTGGCGTCATCCTCAAGGACGCCACGGGCGGTGCATTCTCCATGCCGATCTCGGGTGCCGGCGGTTCCAGCTCTCAGTATCAGGATTGGATGCACTATGTGCTTCCGACCATTACGCTGGCTTCGGTTTCGACCGCCTATGCTGCCCGCATCATGCGCTCGCAGCTGCTCGATGTCATGAACCAGGATTACATCCGCACGGCAAAGGCTAAGGGTCTCTCCAATCGCGCGATCATCGTCAAGCATGCGCTTAAGAATGCACTCATCCCCGTCGTTACCTATATTGGTGTCGACTTCGGTGGCATGCTTTCGGGCGCCATCCTGACCGAGACGGTCTTTAACTGGCCCGGTATCGGCTCTGAGGTCTACCGCGCCATCAGCATGCGTGACTGGCCCATCGTTATGGGCGGCGTTACGCTCATCGTTGTCGTCGTTATGGTGATCAACCTGCTCGTCGACATTAGCTATGCATTCCTCGACCCGCGCATCCGCCTTGGCGGTCCGTCGGATAAGGCCTAAGGGAGGTACGTCTCATGCAGGAAACTGATTCTCAGTCTCAGGGGCAGGCTACCGCCACTAAGGCCGCATCTGCTCCCGCTAAGTCCCGCACGCTGTGGGGCGACGCTTTTAAGCGTCTTCGTAAGAACAAGCTCGCCGTTATCGGTGTTTGCTGGATCATCATCGTCGTTGTGGTTGCCCTGACCGCCGACCTGTGGGCTAAGCCCTGGCTCGGGTCGCCGACGGCTTCCGACTCGACTACCATGGCCGAGACTTCGTTGCTGGCTCCGTGTGCCGAGCATCCGTTTGGCACCGACGCCCTTGGTCGCGACATTCTCGTCCGCGTTATCTACGGTGCACGCGTTTCGCTGTCCGTCGGCATTATGGCCACCGCCATCTCCACGGTGATCGGTCTGGTCATGGGTGCTCTGGCCGGTTTCTACGGTGGAATCTGGGATACGATCATCATGCGCTTTGCGGATATCTTCCTAGCGTTCCCGTACGTGCTGTTCGTCGTCGCCATGATCGCCGTTATCGGCCGTGGTCTTCAGAATGTCTTTATCGCCATCGGTATTCTCGGCTGGCCTTCTATTGCGCGCGTCTTCCGATCCGCGATCCTGACGGTCAAGGAAAACGACTATGTTGACGCTGCGCGCGCGATGGGTGCATCCGATGCTCGTATCGTCGTGCGTCACATTTTCCCGAACTCCGTCGCCTCTATCGTGGTCTACGCAACCATGAACATTGGTGGCGCCATTCTGACCGAGTCCGCTCTGTCCTTCCTCGGCATGGGCGTTATTCCGCCTACGCCTTCGTGGGGCTCCATGATTCAGGACGGTCAGCAGTATCTTCTGACTGCTCCCTGGATGATGATCATGCCCGGTCTGGCAATTCTCTCGACGGTGCTCGCCTTCACCCTGCTGGGTGACGGTCTGCGCGACGCCCTCGACGTCAAGATGAAGGACGCATAAGGATGAAGAAGAACAAGAACTATGTGGACCTGAAGGACCAGCCGGTTCCCGAGGGCCAGCATCTGCTCGAGGTCGATGACCTTAAGATGTATTTCCACACCGAGGATGGCGTTGTTCGCGCTGTCGACGGTGTCTCCTACACGCTCGATCGCGGCGAGACCCTGGGCGTCGTCGGTGAGTCCGGCTCCGGTAAGTCCGTGACCGCCATGACCATCATGGGTCTTATCTCGATGCCTCCGGGAAAGATCGAGGGCGGTGACGTTCGCTATCGCGGCCGCTCCATCCTCGAGATGACCGAGGAAGAGATGCAGCACATTCGCGGCAACGATATCGCGATGATCTTCCAGGATCCTATGACCTCCTTGAACCCGGTCTATAAGATCGGCAAGCAGGTGGGCGAGGGCCTTCGTCTGCACCGTGGCTACTCCAAGCAGGAGGCGCTCAAGCGCGCCACCGAGCTTTTGGACCTCGTTGGCATTCCCGAGCCCGAGAAGCGCGTCAATGAGTATCCGCACCAGTTCTCTGGCGGTATGCGTCAGCGCGTCATGATTGCTATGGCTCTTGCCTGCGATCCCGATATTCTGATTGCCGACGAGCCCACGACGGCTCTGGACGTTACCATCCAGGCTCAGATTATTGAGCTTATGCAGGAAATGCAGGAGAAGAACGGCAACGCCATCATCATGATTACCCATGACCTGGGCGTCGTCGCCGACATGGCCGATAAGATCATGGTTATGTACGCCGGTCGTCCCGTCGAGTTCGGTACTGCTGAGGAAATCTTCTACGAGAGCCGCCACCCCTACACCTGGGGCCTTATCCGCTCCATCCCGGAGCAGGCCATCGAAGAGAAGAAGCCGCTTACGCCGATTCACGGCAACCCGCCTTCGCTCATGAACCTGCCCGAGGGCTGCGTGTTCTCGCCTCGTTGTCCCTATGCGACCGATAAGTGCCGCAAGCAGCGCCCCGAGCGCGTTGTCACCGAGTCTGGTCATTACTCTGCATGCCACTACTCCGGTGACCCCGAGTTTCTCAAGAACGCTCCTGAGACATCCCGTACGCGCAAGGATTCCAAGAAGGGAGGCGAGGCGTAATGGCAGATACCAACGAGCGTACTCCGTTGCTGAAGGTCGAGCACCTCTCTAAGGAGTTCCCCGCTGAGTCCGGCATGTTCGCCAAGCGTTTTTCCAAGCGTGTCGTCTCTGCTGTAAATGACATCTCTTTTGAGATTTATCCTGGCGAGACCTTTGGTCTGGTTGGTGAGTCTGGTTGCGGTAAGTCCACGACGGGTCGCACCATCATGCGCTTGACCAAGCCGACCGCCGGTAAGGTGTTCTTCCAGGGCAAAGATGTTGCCGAGATGAGCAAGCATGAGATCAAGGACATGCGTCGCGAGATGCAGTTTATCTTCCAGGATCCTTATGCTTCGCTGAACCCTCGTATGACCATCGGCGAGATCGTCTCCGAGCCCATGACCATTCACGGCGTAGGTACCAAGGAGGAGCGTATCGAGCGCGTCCGCGAGCTGCTGGACGTCGTCGGTCTGAACCCCGAGCACATCAACCGCTATCCGCACGAGTTCTCGGGCGGTCAGCGTCAGCGTGTCGGCATTGCCCGCGCGTTCGCTCTGAAGCCCAAGCTGATCATCTGCGACGAGCCTGTCTCTGCACTTGACGTTTCCATTCAGGCCCAGGTTTTGAACCTGCTGAAGGAGCTTCAGGATAAGTTCGGTACTGCTTATCTCTTCATTGCTCACGACCTCTCCGTCGTGCAGCACATTTCTGATCGCGTTGCCGTTATGTATCTGGGCAAGATGGTCGAGGTTTCGGACTGGAAGACGCTCTACAGCGAGCCTCACCATCCGTACACGCAGTCGCTGCTGTCTGCCGTGCCGGTGCCCGATCCTGATATCCAGAAGACCCGCAAGCGCATTATCCTCGCCGGCGATCCGCCGTCACCGCTGGATCCGCCGACCGGCTGCCGTTTCCACACGCGCTGCCCGATCGCGCAGGGCATCTGCTCCGAGAAGCTGCCTGAGTTTAAGGAAGTCGCCCCGGGCCACTGCTGCGCCTGTCACTTCGCGGAGCCGTTCCCGATCAAGGAATCGCACATCGACCTGTAGTCGGTTGTTTGTCCGGGCCCGTGCTGGACTTAGTTTTCAGAACGTCCTCGACCATGGAAACCCCCTTATCCTGCTCCTTCGGAGCTGCGGATAAGGGGGTTTCCTGGTCTGCGGAATGTTCTGAAAACTAAGTCCAACACGGGCCCTGTGTTACCACTGCAGGGGGGGGGTGCGATTCCCTGATCGCTCACTTAATCTAATTTGAAATTGTGTGAGGCCGGAGCTCTAGCTCCGGCCTCCTTATATAAGGGCTCGGCAAAGCCGAGCCACTAAATTTGCATCAGCCTCCAGAACATGTTTGAGAACTGTGCCCGGAGTACCTACTCCTAGGGCCGGAATGAGGTTGCTTTCCAACGCATTCCGCAGGGGGCGGCATTATTTTGTAGCGCGAAGCGCGGATCAAAATAATGCCGCATGCCCGAGGACGCGTTGGAAAGCAACCTCATTCCGGCCCGAACAGGTCCGTCTACCTGCGCATTTACAAATTCGTAAACTTTTTTCAAAAAAGTGCTTGCACAGTTCTCGAATCATAGGTTATTATCTTCCTCGTTGAACGCGCGGGTCCAACAAAACGAACCGCGAATCAACAACATAGCATGTCGGAGTGGCGGAATTGGCAGACGCGCTAGCTTGAGGTGCTAGTGACCGCTTTTTGGTCATGCGGGTTCAAGTCCCGCCTCCGACACCATCGCATTTGAGAAGCCTCTTCGGAGGCTTTTTTGTTACCGATAGACGGTGAGGTCCACGATGGAAACGCTTGAGCGCAACGAGTGGGCAGACGTTGCCCAACTGGTCGAGATCACGAGCGATGCTGTCATCATCTGTGAGCTCGACGGAACCATTCTGCATGTGAATAATCGTTTGCTAGACCTGATGTGCGAGGAACGCGCTGACGTCATCAGCGGTGATGTCAAAGACGTTCTGTACTCGTCTGCCTTTGAGCGCGCGACCGAACATCGTCTGCCGTTTGAGACCGATGGCTCCGAGAGCGAGCTGATGCTCAAGCTGAGCGACGGGTCTTTTATTCCCGTCTTGGTTCGCGCAGGTTCCGTTACGCCTCCGCGTATCTTTGGACGTCGTGCACCGCGTGTCCTGGTGGCGCTTCACAGCATCGAAGAGCAGTATTCCCACGATCGTCAGCTCAAACGTGCGCTATCGGAGCTTAGGGTGGCGAATAAACGCCTTTCGGGTACCCTTTCGGTCATTATGAGTACCGTGGGCTCCGATGAGCTCCCCAGCTTGCTCGATACCGTTTTGAATCAGCTCGTTGGAACGCTCGATGCCTCCGGTGCGGCTATCTATTTTTCCGAGAGCGGCGGCTTTAAGCTCCGCGGTGTTTCTAAGGAGCTTGAGGACAGCTATCTGCCCGAATTTCTGCCGTACGGCGCGGGCATTCCGACCTACGTGCTTCGCGAGTCGCGTGCCTGTCGCCTGTCGATTCAGCAGGACCTTGAGGGCGACCGGGTTGCTTCGGGTATGTTCATGGATTTGGACAATCGTTCCAAGCACTTGCTGCGCGTGCAGGATATGCCCCCGTATCGCAGCGAGATCTGTCTTCCCGTGTTTTACGGCACGCAGGTCCTTGGCGTGTTGGAAGTTGGCTGGAAACGCCCCCAGGCGCCACTTGCCTATGACGTTAACGTGCTCGAGGTCATTTGCGATTACCTGTCTATTCAGCTGGTCGGCATGGCGTCGAGCTTACGTTCGCGCCGCACGGCGGAGCTCGGTCGCTCACTCAATTTGCTGCGCGACGAACTGTTTACCTATCTCGATGATCCTGTTGCCGCTTCGCGAGCGGTGTCGACGGAAATCTGCGCGGTGCTCAATTGTCATTTCTGCCCCGTGGAATATGACGCGAGTCTTGACGCCTATGTCATCGATTTTGAGGGCGGCAGTCGTGTGGCGTTGCCGGGCGATCCGGAGTCGCTCTTCTTTTCCACCACCGCACCGGCTGCGCGTTTGGGGGTCGCTTCCGATGGTTTTGAGCCGTCGGTGCTGGGCGGTGCGAGTGCTGATGATCTTAAGCATGTGCGCTTGACCCGCGTCGACGAATCCATGCCTATGGGCGGATGGTTGAGGGCTCATGGCCTGCCGTGCCAGGGCCTCTATGTCGATTCCGGCTTCGAGGCGGGACGCGTTCGTTCGGAGGGCGGCGGTCGGCGGAACAACGATGCAATCGTTCCCGCCGACGTTGCCAAGGGACCGACGACGCGCGCATTGCTGCTCCGCGATGGCAGCCAAGAACCAATTGACGACCTTGAATACGACTACCTGGTGCATCTGGCGCATGACTTTGAGCTGATCTATGAAGGCGAGTCTCAAAAGCGCGAAGAGCGTCATATCGCTCAGACGCTTCAGATTGGCATGAGAAATTCGCTTGGTGACGTTCCGGGCATTGCAACCGATTCGGTATACCTATCGGCAACGAATTCTGCGTTGGTCGGCGGTGACTTCTATACGCTTGTCCGACTTCCCGACGATTGCGCCGTTATGATTTTGGGCGATGTATCCGGCAAGGGAATCGAGGCGGCGTCGATGTCGGCGCTCGTCAAGACAGCGCTGACGGCCTATGCCTGGGAGGGTGCGGGGCCTGCCCGTATGGCACGCTCGCTCAATAGCATGCTCATGGGCTTTTCGAGGGTCGAGACGTTTGTGACGGCGTTTATCGCCAAGATCGATCTTAAAGCGGGTCGCGCAACCTATTGCTCTGCGGGGCATCCTCCCACTATGGTCATTAGGCCGTCGTCGACGCCGCTTGGTGGCGGTGAAGCCCGAGGCGGAGAAGTGGAGCTCCTTGGGTGCCAATCGGGCGTGATCGGTGCCTTTGAAAGCATGGTGTACGAGACAGGTGCCTTTATGTTCGCTCCTGGCGACATGCTGTTTATGTATACAGACGGAACGATTGAGGCGCGCGATCGCTCCGGGGCGTTCTTTGGCGAGCAACGCCTGCGCGATCTTCTGCTCTCCGTTTCGGGTGAAGGCGTATCGGGAATCTGCGGTAAGGTCTTGGGCGAGCTTGACCGCTTTACCGAGTCGGCGCTGGACGATGACATCGCGCTGGTTTCCCTTGAATTTTTACGGGGTCGATCGTAGGCCGCGACGTTTGACGGGCAAAATCTGCGCGGTTGCAGATACGTATGCATCGAGCGAGCTCTTTTGGGGAACCATGGTCGTATGAATGAGTGGAATGACATAGCGGTTTTGACGCCACCGGGTGATGTCGACATCGCCTCGGTGCCCGTGCTGCGCCGACGGTTGGATAATTTGATCGACCGGGGCGTGCGCCGCGTTGTCATCAATTGCCAGGCCGTGGGCTTTATCGACTCGACGGGTTTGGCGTTTTTGCTTACGCGCGCCAGAGAGCTCATGAGGCGAGAGGGCCTGCTTTCGCTCGTTAACGCCTCCGATGAGGTCGTTCGCTTTTTGGAAATTGCCCGACTTGTCGACATCCTGCATGTCGCGGGCCCGGCGCGTGAGTCGATTCCCGCCATTCCGGTGGGAGAGTTGCCGCGATGGAGCAAGAGTGTCGAAGTGCAACGAGGCATCGAGAATCTCCCGCATTATCGGCACCGTGTGGCCGAGCTTCTCGAATCACTTCCCCTGAGGCGTGATGAACGTTATGACGTAGCATTGGCGTTGGGGGAGGCATTGGGTAACGCATATGACCATGCGGGCGGTGTTGGCTGCATCCTGACGGTTCAGGCCTATGGGGACCGCGTTGTGCTCGAGGTGCTTGATCGGGGCGCTGGCTATTCTATCGATGGGGCGAGCGAGCCGGTTGCATCTGAGGAACGCGGACGCGGTATCAAGCTTATGCGCATGCTCGTCGATAATGTGGAAGTTGCCCGTCGTACGGATGGCGCCGGCACGCGCGTTCGGATGGTGAAGCTGTTTGGCTCAGCATTGGAATTGTGCGCATAGCGCCTTGACTTGGCGTTATTTACCTGCGCGAACTTGCATTGAGCAACTTTTTTGAAAAAAGTACTTGCGTCTTTTGGGCAACTCGCGTAAATTAATAACCCGCAAGCGGACATGGCTCAGTTGGTAGAGCACAACCTTGCCAAGGTTGGGGTCGCGGGTT
>NZ_JADNOH010000019.1 GCF_015557435.1 Collinsella aerofaciens | reverse complement strand
AAAGAGAAGAGGCGGGGCATGCCCCGCCTCTTACACCACATCTCTGCGCGCTACCACAGATTTAGACAAACGACACCCGTCCTGCAGAAAATCTCAATCTGTAACAGTTAGACGTCCAAATGGGCTCCTCGTGTTACAGATCGAGACAATACGCAGCCCTGCCGTTCCCGGGAGACCATTTGTTGCGTGCGTTACGCGATTGTTTCGAAACGGGTGGGAAACACAACGGGCCGGCGATGCTTCTAGTATGCCTATTCAACTGACTGTCTAAAAATCTAGGGGAGGATCGCGATGCAGGCAGATTCCGCTCAGCAGCAGGGCCTTTATCGCCCCGAATTCGACCACGATGCGTGTGGCATCGGCGCGCTTGCCGATATCAACGGCGAGCGTCATCACCAGATTCTGGACGACGCTCTGTCCATTCTGGTCAACTTGGAGCACCGCGGCGGCACGGGACTCGAGAAGAACACCGGCGACGGTGCCGGCATCCTGTTCCAGGTTCCGCATCACTTTTTCCGTAAAGAGGCTCAAAAGTGCGGCCAGATTCTGCCGGCAGAGGGCGACTATGGCGTGGCCATGCTGTTCTTTCCGCAGGACGACAAGGGCGTAGAGGATGCCCGCCGCGTGTTTGAGGAAGGCTGTGCCGAGGCCGGCGTGCCGCTGCTCTTTTGGCGCGAGGTGCCGGTCGACCCGCACGACCTGGGCGAGACGGCCCGCGCCTGCATGCCCACCATTCTGCAAGCCTTTCTGGGCCGCCCCGACGATACGCCGGCGGGTGACGCCTTCGAGCGCCGCCTGTACGTGTGCCGTCGCACTATCGAGAAGAAGGCCGATGCCGAGTTTGCCCTGCGCGACAAGATCTTCTATGTGTGCTCCATGAGCTCGCGCACCATCGTGTACAAGGGCATGCTGGTCGCCACACAGATGCGCCGCTTCTTCATCGACCTCAACGACGCCGCCGTCAAGACGGCGGTGGCGCTCGTCCACTCGCGCTACTCCACCAACACCACGCCCAGCTGGGAGCGCGCGCATCCCAACCGCTTTATCATCCACAACGGCGAGATCAACACCCTTAAGGGCAACGTCAACTGGATTCGCGCCCGCGAACCCAACCTGTACAGCCCCGTGTTACAGCACGATCTTGAGCGCGTGATGCCCATCATCAACCGCGAGGGTTCCGACTCGGCGATTTTGGACAACGTGCTTGAGTTTTTGGTCATGAACGGTCGCCCGCTTACGCGTGCCGCGTCCATGTTGCTGCCCGAGCCGTGGGACCACAACGACAGCCTGAGTGAGGAGCGCCGCGCCTACGACGCTTACCAGTCCATGCTCATGGAGTCGTGGGACGGTCCTGCCGCTATCGCCTTTACCGATGGCCGTACCCTGGGCGCCGCCCTCGACCGTAACGGCCTGCGTCCCGCCCGCTACTATGTGACGCGCGACGGTCGCTTTATGCTGGCAAGCGAGGTGGGCACCATCGAGGTGAGCCCCGAGAACATCCTGACGAGCGGCTGTCTGGGACCGGGCCAGATGCTCGAGGTCGATTTTGCCCGCGGCCGCGTGATCTACAACGATGAGCTGCGCGCCCGCTATGCCAAGGAAAAGCCCTACCGCGACTGGATTGCCGAGGAGACGCTGACCGTTGACGCGCTCGATGAGCCCGTTGCGGCAACGCCTGCCGAGGATGCCGAGGTGCCCGCCGCCGTGCGTATGGCAAAGCTCGGCTACCACTGGGATGATGTCGACGAGGTCGTGCGTCCCATGGCCCAGCAGGGCAAGGCGCCGCTTGCCTCGATGGGCATCGACGCGCCGCTGGCCTGCCTGTCCAAGAAGACGCGTTCGTTCTTCGATTACTTCTATCAGCTGTTCGCCCAGGTTACGAATCCGCCGATTGATGCCCTGCGCGAGCACATGGTGACTTCGACCACGCTCTACCTGGGCAACCACGGCAACCTGCTCGAGGATTCCCGCACGGCCTGCCAGCTGGTGCGCTTGGAGCGCCCGCTGCTCAACGAGGAGGAGTTCGAGCGTATCTGCGCCATCGACCGCGTGGGCTTTAAGACCCGTCGCTTCCGTGCCGTCTACCGCCGCGACGCCGGCGAGGGCGCGCTGCAGGCTGCGCTCAAGCAGCTTGCCGAGGACGTTGAGGCTGCGGTCCGCGACGGCGTGAACATCGTGGTGTTGAGCGATCGTGCCGCTGCGGGTGAGGTACCCGTGCCATCGCTGCTCGCCGTGGGCTGCGTGCACAACCACCTGATCCGCGCCGGCGTGCGCACCTTTGCCGATATCGTGGTGGAGTGCGGCGATGCCGTGTCTCCGCACGACTTTGCGGCGCTGGTGGGCTACTCCGCGAGCGGCATCTATCCGTACAACGCGCATGCGTGCATTCGCGACTTGGCGGCGCGCGGCGATCTGGACGTGACGGTCGAGCAGGGCATCGCCAACTACAACAAGGCTGCGACTGCCGGCATCGTCTCCATCATGTCCAAGATGGGCATCTCCACGGTGCAGAGCTACCATTCGGCGCAGATCTTCGAGGCCGTGGGCTTTACGCCGGAGTTCGTCAACGCGTACTTCGCCGGCACGGTGAGCCGTGTGGGCGGTATGGGTGTCGAGGACGTTGAGCGCGAGCAAAACGAGCGCTACGACGCCGCGCTCGCTATCCTTAAGAGCCCGGCTCCCGATCAGCTGCCCACGCTGGGCCTGACCAAGTGGCGCCCGCTCGGCGGCGAGGAACACCTCATCGACCCCCAGACCGTCTACCTGCTGCAGACCGCCTGCCGCGAGGACAGCTACGACACCTTTAAGGAGTACAGCGCCCGTCTGCACCGCACCGGCCGTGCCGTGCGCCTGCGCGACTTGCTCGACTTTAATGCCAGCGGCCGCACGCCGGTTTCGCTCGACGAGGTGGAGCCCGCGCTCAACATCGTCCGCCGCTTTAACACCGGCGCCATGTCGTATGGTTCCATCAGCAAAGAGGCACACGAGTGCATGGCCATCGCCATGAACCGCCTGCACGGCCGCTCCAACTCCGGCGAGGGCGGCGAGGATCCACGTCGCGAGACCCCGTTGGCCAACGGCGACTCCAAGAACTCCGCAATCAAGCAGGTGGCAAGTGCGCGCTTTGGCGTGACGAGCCGCTATCTTTGCAGCGCCTTCGAGATTCAGATCAAGATGGCTCAGGGCGCCAAGCCCGGCGAGGGCGGCCACCTACCCGGCAAGAAGGTCTACCCCTGGATCGCCGAGGTCCGTCAGTCCACGCCCGGCATCGGCCTGATCTCGCCTCCGCCGCACCACGACATCTACTCTATCGAGGACCTGGCCGAGCTCATCTTCGACCTTAAGAACGCCAACCCCGGCGCACGCGTGTCGGTCAAGCTGGTCAGTGAGGCCGGCGTCGGCACCATCGCCACCGGTGTGGCCAAGGGTGCTGCCGACAAGATCTTGATCAGCGGTCACAATGGCGGCTCGGGTGCCGCTGCGCGCGACTCTATCTGGCATGCGGGTCTGCCGCTGGAGCTTGGCCTTGCCGAGGCCCAGCAGACGCTGCTGCAAAACGGCCTGCGCTCGCGCGTGGTGCTCGAGGCCGACGGCAAGCTCATGGACGGCACCGACGTTGCCGTCGCCTGCTTGCTGGGCGCCGAGGAGTTTGGCTTTGCGACCATGCCGCTCATCTCCATGGGTTGCCTCATGCAGCGCGACTGCCAGCAGGACACCTGCCCGGCCGGCATCGCTACGCAAAACTGCCGCCTGCGTCGCGGCTTCCGCGGCAAGCCCGAGCACGTCGAGCACTTTATGCTCTTTGTTGCCGAGCAACTGCGCGAGGTCATGGCGAGCCTGGGCTTCCGCACCGTCGACGAGATGGTCGGCCATCCCGAGTGCTTGCGCCAGATCGAGGTCCCGGGCAACCGCAAGGCTAACCTGCTCGATCTGACGCCCGTGCTGGCAAGCGCGACCTGCGAGTTCGGTGCCCACATCCCGGGTGCCGACGGCCGTCACTTCCTGCCCCAGATGGCCGCGGACAGCGAGCTCGACAAGACGCTCGACTCCACGCTGTTTGTGCCCTACACGGCCGACGCTCGCGCGCACCTGCGCCCGATTCGCTTCCGCGCCGATATCGCCAACGTCAACCGTTGCGTGGGCACCATCCTGGGCAACGCGGTGACCAAGGCGCATCCCGAGGGCTTGCCCGCCGGCTCCATCACCATCGATTGCGATGGTTCGGCCGGTCAGAGCTTTGGCGCGTTCCTGCCACGCGGCATTACGCTCAACGTGTGCGGTGACGCCAACGACTACTTTGGCAAGGGCCTTTCGGGCGGCGAGGTGTCGGTGCGCCCCAACCCGCATGCGACCTACAAGTTCGACGAGAACATCATCGTGGGCAATGTTGCGTTCTTTGGCGCTACGAGCGGCCGCGGCTTCATTAACGGTCTGGCCGGCCAGCGCTTTGGCGTACGCAACTCCGGTGCCACCGTGGTGGTCGAGGGTTGCGGCAACCACGGTTGCGAGTACATGACGGGTGGCCTGGCGCTCATCCTGGGCGAGGTCGGGCAGAACTTCGCTGCCGGCATGACGGGTGGCGTGGCTTATGTCTTTGACCAGTACGGCACGCTCGATGCCCGTGTGAACCACGAGAGCGTTGAGCTCAAGGCCCCGACGGCCGACGAGCTGGTGCAGATCCGCAAGCTTATCCAGGAGCACGTGGACGCGACGCAGAGCCCGCGCGGCATTAAGTTGCTCTACAGCTTTGAGACGATGAGCAAGCACTTTGTGAAGGTCATTCCGACCGAGTACGAGCGCGTGCTGGCGATTGTCGCCGCCGCCGAGGCCGTCGGCAAGACGCATGCGCAGGCCGAGGAGCTGGCGTTTGACATTGTGACCGGCCGCGCGAGTGCCGCGGATGTTGCTCGCTTCGATGTTGCGGGTGCTGCGTCCGTGGCTGCCAGCTCTGTTGCTTCGACCAAGAAGGAGGCGTAAGTGCCATGGGTAAGCCCGGTGCTTTTCTTGATATCGATCGCGTGACCCACGAGCTGCGCCCCGTGGAGGAGCGCAGACGCGATTTCGATCCGCTGTACGTGGAGCTCGACGACGACGCGCGCCGTGCTCAGGCGAGCCGCTGCATGATGTGCGGCGTGGCGTTTTGCCAGATGGGCGCGAGCTTT
Organism: Collinsella aerofaciens; assembly: GCF_015557435.1. GTDB lineage: Bacteria > Actinomycetota > Coriobacteriia > Coriobacteriales > Coriobacteriaceae > Collinsella > Collinsella aerofaciens_Z. The sequence goes on along the minus strand of NZ_JADNOH010000019.1, from coordinate 34,373 downwards.
GGCAAGGCGCGCCCGAGTGGCTGCCCGCTGCACAACCTGATTCCCGAGTGGAACGAGCTGGTGTATCGTGGCCGCTGGGACGAGGCGGCCGAGCGTCTGTCGCTCACCTCACCCATGCCCGAGTTCACGAGCCGCGTGTGCCCGGCGCTGTGCGAGGCCGCGTGCAACTTGGGCTCGGTCGACGGCCAGCCCACGACGATTCACGATAACGAGCGTGCGATCAGCGACCACGAGTGGGCCAACGGCGGCCCGCGCCGCTTTGAGCCGGCGGGGGAGGGCGCGCCCACGGTTGCCGTGGTGGGCTCCGGCCCTGCCGGTCTGGTGGCCGCGTGGGAGCTCGCTCGCCGCGGGGCCCGCGTGACGGTGTTTGAGCGCGACGACCGACCGGGTGGCCTGCTCATGTACGGTATTCCCAACATGAAGCTCGAGAAGTCCGTGGTCGAGCGCCGCGTGGCGCTCATGCGTGAGCTGGGCATTGTGTTTGAGCTGAACGCCGACGTGAGCGATCCTAAGGTTGCCGCCAAGCTCGACGACTTTGACGCCGTCGTGGTGGCTGCCGGCGCCCGTGCCCCGCGTGGGCTTTCGGCTGCGAACATCGATGCCCCGGGTGTGGTATACGCCGTGGACTACCTGACGGCATCGACCGTCTCGGTGCTCGACGGCGGCGAGCCCGCCATTGACGCGCGCGGTCTGGATGTCGTGGTCATTGGCGGCGGTGATACCGGCAACGACTGCGTGGGTACCGCGGTGCGCCAAGGTGCGCGCAGCGTGCGCCAGTTTGAGTTCTTGCCGGCGGCGCCCGATAAGCGCACAGCGAGTAACCCTTGGCCACAGTGGCCCAACGTGAAGAAGACCGACTACGGCCAGCAGGAGGCTATCGCCGCGATGGGCGGCGAGATGCGTGCCTGGGGCGTGGATACGCTCGAGGTGCTGTTGGACAAGAAGGGTGCGGCCGCGGGTCTGCGCGTGGTCGATCTGGACTGGTCGGCAGGAAAGCCAGAGCGCATTGTAGGCTCCGAGCACGAGGTGCCGGCGCAGCTGGTGCTCATCGCCTGCGGCTTTACCGGTCCCGAGCATGGCGTGTTCGACGCTGTTCGCGTGCCTGTCGCCACCGCTGGCCGTCCGCTGCCCGTGATGGCTGTCGAGGGCTCGCACCTCGCGGCTCGCACGGACGGTGTCGCCGCCGATGCCACGCCGGTGTATGTGGCCGGCGACGCCCGCAACGGCAGCTCGCTCGTGGTGAGTGCCATGGCCGATGCCCTGGCCTGCGCAGCCGAGGTCGCCCAGGCGCTGGAGCTGTAAAGTAGTCACGGAGATACTCAACAATCGAATCGGCAAGGGCTGTCCCAAACTGCCGGCACAAAAGGAACGTCCCTAAGTGCCGGCAGTTGGGGACGTTCCTTTTCTGTCGGCATTCGGGGACACTCCTTGCGGATTTGCGAGTGATTTGCTTGTTTGTCGACGTACGGGTGTTCATTTGTCGACTTCTTGGGCTGTGGTCAACTGTTGTTTCTGTGGTGGCTGCGGGCATTTGGCTCAAAAGGGCGGGTTGGCCGTCTATGTTTACCTGCGGTTTTGTTGCGGTGCGCATTTTCGGTCAAGCTTTTCGTCAAGTGTTTGGTCAGCATCTGGTTTGCAGTCGGAGGCCTATTTTGCCCGTGCTGGTCATGGCTGCCCACCCTCCTCGTAAGCTCAAATTGAGATCCATCAGTTTGAGGAGGATGCCATGACTGACCACGCTTTTGACCGAGCAGAGCTGGCTGAAGCCGTCGGCAACGATATTGCCGACATGGCCCATTTTTGGATGCTGCGGAAGTTTCAATTCCTGGAGCCGGCGCGCGAGCAGTTCGAGATTATCGTCGACCCGTGGCTCAGCTATTGCGAGGAACCTTCTCAAAACGAAATCATGGCCTACAACATGGCGTTTACCGATTGGCTGCTGTTTGAGCGCCCCTATCGCCATGGCAAAACGCTGCTCGAGCTATATGTTGACGAGCCGCCGGCATCGCTTTCGCCTGCCTCGCTCAAGCGGCTCGAGCAGGTACGCGACACGCAGTATTTCTCGCGCTTTGGCATTTTGGACAAGAATCCTGCGTCCGGCATGGTCGTGCTGAAGGACACGCGCACCGACCGTCGCTTTGATGTCTACGATCCGCATATCGTGCAAAAGGAGCATTGGAGCGACGGAGCGATTGCGGTGCGCCTCGCCTGCGTCGACGATGTCTGGCTGACGGCGGGACAACTCTATCTGTATGACATCGCACGCCTGAGTGACACGGCGGTCGATGGGCCTGGTGCGGTGCATCCGGAGGACCTGCAGGATGGCTTTGACACCTCGTGCATCAGTTTCTTCTTGCGTCTGGTCCGCGACATCATGGGCGCCCAGGGGCGCTACGTAAAGTCCCTCAACATCTACGAGCAGGAGTGGGAGTAGGGGATGGGCTGTCGCAGCGCCGCCGCGTGTCTATTTGTCTCGATCTGTAACGTTTAGGGACAAAAAACCGGTCTACCTGTTACAGATCGAGACGAATGCTTGGGCGCTGCTGATTTGTCTAAATCTGTAACGTTTAGGGCCCTGGAGAACGTCTAACTGTTACAGATCGAGACGTTTGGCACCTGGTTGGGGGAATGTCTCGATCTGTAACATCTACAGGCTAAAAGTCGACCTTGCTGTTACAGATTGAGACGGAAGGTTGGCGGCTGCCGAAAGATCTTGTTCTGTAACAACTAGAGGCTCAAAGATTGTCTTCCTGTTACAGATCAAGACATTTGCCAGCGGAGGCAACAGCGGCGATGGTCCATTTGTCTGACGTGGTGGTGATGAAAGTGTCTAATACCGTTCTCAAACACAAACATGCGACTCGCAACACGTTGGCGCGGAATAGGATGCTCGCGCGGCTCACGGAGACGGCCAAGCAAGGTGCGCTGCTCGCAACGCATGACAATACCGAGCTCATGTGGCTGCGGCGCCATGTTGGAACCGACGATATCGCGGAACCCGAGCCGTACCTGTTCTGTTTTCAGCATGATTGGGATGCATTGACGCCAGCGGAGCGAGCACTGAGGACTATCAGAGGGCTTGCGGAATTTCATCCCGATTGGGCGTTTTGGGGCTATGACGCGGCGCTTTTGTGGGGTCTGGAGGTGCCGAATGATCTGCTCGGGCCGCGTTTCCTTGTTAAGACTTGCTGTTCGGTGACGTTGAGCAGCGGGTGCAGGTTGTTGCGTCCACAGATGGCGGGTGCGCTTGAGCGCGTCGACGGCGTGCGAGTGACGCCGTTTTGGCGCACGGTGGAGGATTGTCTGCTGCGTGCGCCGTTTTCCTACGGGTTGGCGATTGCCGATTCTGCACTGCGGGCGAAAGGCGTATCACGTGGGGGTTTGTGCGAGCGCCTCCGCGCCGATTGCGAGGGCAGGCGAGGGTATCGCAGGGCACAGGTGATTGCGTCGTATGCGGACGGGCTGTCCGAAAACGGCGGCGAGTCTCGGTTCCGAGCGTTCTTTATTGCGTACGGTTTTCCGGTTCCGGAGCTGCAGGTGGAGTTTCGCGACCCGCTCGATCCGAGCCAGGTGTTTCGCGTCGACTATTTTTGGCGGCTCGAGAACGGGACGTGTGTCATCGGCGAGCTCGACGGAAAGGGGAAGTACACCTTGCAGAACGGCGAGGGCCGGGAGTCGGTCGACCCATTCGTGGCAGAACGTCAACGGGAGTCCCATCTGACAATGCTCGGGCATAAGGTGCTTCGGTTTACGTTTAACGAACTCAAAGACCCGGGGAAGCTGGTCGAGAAGATGAGGCTGGCGGGTATTCCGCAACAGGCGGATCTGGCTAAGGAATGGAAGCGTCAGTGGTATGGGCGCTGAGAGGGTTTGTCTCGGTCTGTAACATCTTGGGGCTGTTTGGGCCCGTAATTGTTACAGATTGAGATGAACAAGTGCGGCCTCGACCGAATGTCTCAATCTGTAACATCTAGCTGCTGAAAACCGGTCTATCTGTTACAGATTGAGATAAAGGGTGGGTATGCGACCGAAAGATCTTGTTCTGTAACATCTGGAGGCTCAAAGACGGTTCTTCTGTTACAGATTGAGATGTTTTGTAGGCACCGCTGGGGAAGGGCTGCATCGACTCCCGTCCTCCCTCATATTCCCCTCCTTTCTCCGTTAGCCGATATGTCTGCAGCAACCCTGCTGGACTAGGTGATAATGAACAAATGTTCATGTTAATTGAGGGGGAGGAGCCCGATATGGCGACTGCCGATCGTCCCACGTTGTTTATCAATGCGACTATTCTGGATGGCTTGGAGCATATGGAGCCGCAGCCCGATATGGCCGTGGCCGTTGAGCATGGTGTCATCACCTGGACTGGCCCGAGTGCCGTGGCGCAGGCGCCTGCGGGTGCCGAGGTTATCGACCTGGCCGGTGCGTACCTCATGCCGGGCCTCATCAATATGCACGTGCATCTGTGCGGCTCGGGCAAGCCGGTCTCGGCAGGCGATGCAGGATCGCTCATGAAAAAGCTCGATAATCCCGTGGGCCGCGCCATCGTCCGCCATATCCTCAAGGGCAGTGCCCAGCAGCAGCTGGCAAGCGGCGTGACCACGGTACGCGGTGCGGGCGATCCGCTGTTTGCCGACATCGCCGTGCGCAACGCCATCGACGCCGGCAAGTATCAGGGTCCGCGTCTTGTCGCGCCGGGCACGGGCGTCACGGTGCCGGGCGGTCATGGCGCAGGCTTGTTCGCGCAGGTAGCCAATAGTCCCGCCGAGGCAGCCGAGCAGGTACGCGACCTGTATGCGCGCGGTGCCGACGTCATCAAGTTGTTCGTGACGGGCGGCGTGTTCGATGCGACCGAAGTGGGAGAGCCTGGCGTGCTGCGCATGCCGGTCGATGTCGCCGCGGCGGCGTGCAAAGCGGCACACGAGGTTGGCCTTCCGGTTATGGCCCATGTCGAGAGCACTGAGGGCGTAAAGGCCGCGCTTCAGGCCGGCGTCGACACGATCGAGCATGGCGCTCCGATGACGCCCGAGATCTTGGACCTGTATCGCGGCGCCGCGGGTACGCAGCTCGAGGGGCGCGCACCGAGCGTGACCTGCACGATCAGTCCGGCGTTGCCGTTTGTACTGCTCGATCCGGAGAAGACCCATTCGACCGATACGCAAAAGAAGAACGGTGACATCGTGTGCTCGGGCATTGTCGAGAGCGCCCGCGCCGCACTGGAAGCTGGCGTTAAGGTGGGCCTGGGCACGGACTCGAGCTGCCCGTTCGTGACGCAGTACGACATGTGGCGCGAGGTGGCGTACTTTGCCAAGTACGTCGGCGTGAGCAATGCCTTTGCGCTGCACACGGCCACGCAGGTCAATGCCGAGCTGCTGGGCCTGGGCGACGAGACCGGCACGATCGAGTGCGGCAAGGCGGCCGATATCCTGGTGGCGCGCGAGAATCCTCTGGATGACCTGGCGGCCCTGCGCGAGCCGATGCACGTGATGTGCCGCGGCGAGCTGGTGCGCAAGCTGAAGGTCAAGCACATTTCCGAGGTTGACACCGAGCTCGACGCGATCATGGCCATGCCTGCCGAGGCACTGGCCGAGGAACTCGCCCGCGACGGCGTGGCGTAAGCGTGCGACGCAGTGATGTGACAAAGGGACTGTCCCTTTGTCACATTCTGTTGCCGCATGCAAAAAGCCGGGGTCTCAACACGAGGCCTCGGCTTTTTATCGAACAAATGCTTAAGATTTAGAATAAACAAACCTGATTAATTTGTCTCACGCGCAGTGGCTAGGAGCGGGTTTCCATCTTGGCGTGGCACTTGGGGCAGGTGACGCGAATCTTGCCCTTGCCCTTGGGGACGGAGAGCATCTGGCCGCAGTTGGGGCACTTGAGGTAGGCCGTGGTCTTGCGACCCTTCCACATCTTCTTAGCCGTGCGCTTGGCGCGCTCAAAGTCTTCCTTACTGGTGCCGGCCGCGCGTGAGGTGCTGGCCGCTGCAACGCCGCCGCCCAGGCTGGCGACGAACTTGCCCAGACCGGGGACGTTCGCGGTCGCGGCGACAAAGGCCTCGTTCTCCTTGCGGCGGGCATCGACGTTCTTGGACAGGCCACGCAGCACGCCGATCACGATGACAGCGATGGCGATCCAACTGAGCCACTGGAAATGTGCGAGCGACCCGATCATCGCGAGGATGATGCCGAAAAAGCCGAGCACGATGGTGAGTTCGTCGGCGCCGTTGCGACCTTTCATAAAGTTATCCATGCAAACTGCCTCTCATTCGATATGCTGCACGCCTTTATACCCCATTTGGTGCATGGGGGACAGGTTAATCTGCACCAAGGTGGTGCAAACGTACCTGTCCCCGATGCACCAGTGGCGGCGCAAGTCTGTCCCCAATGCACCAAGATGGTGCAAAGAAACCTGACCCCCCTTGCACCAATTACTTGGCGAGTTTGTCGACGACGCGTTCGATTTCGGCGAGCTTGGCGGCCTTGAGCTCCTCGTCGCCCGATTCGATGGCCGAGGCGACGCAGCCCTCGATATGGGCCTTGAGCACATCGGCGTTGATGCGCGCGATGAGTGCCTGCGTGGCCATGAGCTGCGTGGAGATGTCGACGCAGTAGCGGTCCTCCTCGACCATCCGCAGGATGCCGTCGATCTGCCCGCGCGCCGTCTTGAGCATACGGGTCACCGATTTGTGATCTGCCATCATGGCGAGTCCTCGTTTCTGGTCGATCTTCCGGATACCCCCTGTCAGTTGCGGTGAAATACGGACTGTTTAAAGGCCTAGGGCGGCTCAACAGTCCGTATTTCACCGCAACTGACAGGGGGCAGGCGGCAGTTGTTAGGCGGCGGTCACGGACAGGGCGTGGAACTTCTCGCCGGCGCCTTCGACGGCGGCGGCGAGCTGCTCGGCGGTTACGGTGTCGGCGCACTCAACCTGGACGGTCTGGGTCTCGTGATCGGCATCGGCATCGGTCACGCCAACCACGTTGAGCAGCGCGGTCTCGACAGTAGCGTCGCAGTGGCCGCACATAAGACCGGACGTCTTAATGATGTAGTTCATGGGTGTACTCCTTATCGATTGAGGTTATCTGACAGTTTAGTCGTGAACAGAGTCATCTTAAAGGCACGCTGAGGTGCCCGAGATTGCCCCGAAAGAGGAGCGAAGCGTACTTGGGTACGCGAGCGACGGTTTGAGGGGCAAGGTCGGGTGCATCAGCGTGCCGTCTTTGGCTTAAAGGATTTCAGACGCAAGGCATTGGACACGACGCACACGCTCGACAGGCTCATGGCCGCGGCGCCGAACATGGGCGAGAGCTGCCAGCCGGTGAGGGGGAAGAACACGCCTGCGGCCAGCGGGATGCCGATGCCGTTGTAGAACAGCGCCCAGAACAGGTCCTGCTTAATGTTGCGGATCGTGGCGCGCGAGAGCTCGATGGCACGGGCGACGTCCATGAGGTCGCTTCGCATGAGAACCACGTCGGCACCCTCCTTGGCGATGTCGGCGCCGGTGCCGATGGCAAGGCCCACATCGGCGCGCGCCAGGGCGGGGGAGTCATTGATGCCGTCGCCCACCATGGCGACCTTGCCTCCCGCGTCCTGCAGCTCGCGCACGTGGCGCTCCTTGTCGGCGGGGAGGACGTCAGCGATGACCTGCTCGCTGGTGAGCCCCACGCGGCGGGCGATGGCCTCAGCCGTCACGCGGTTGTCGCCGGTGAGCATGCGCACGTCGACGCCGAGTGAGCGCAGCGCGGTAATGGCCTCGGCGCTTGTCTCCTTAACCTCGTCGGCCACGGCAATGGTGCCGGCAAGCTCACCGTTTTTGGCAAAGAACAGCGGCGTTTTGCCCTCGGCGGCAAATTGCTCGGCGAGGCCAGCGGGTACGGCGACCCCCAGCTCGTTCATCAAGCGCACGTTGCCGGCGGCGATGGCGTTTTGACCTTCGCACGCCGTGACGCCACGGCCGGGCACGGCGGCAAAGTCCTCGACCATGCGCGCGACGATTCCGCGTGTCTCGCACTCGGCCATAATCGCCTCGGCCAGCGGATGTTCACTTTGATGTTCCAGCGCGGCGGCAAGCTTGAGTAGTGCCTTCTCGCTCATGGCGGGTGTCCCGTCGGCGCGCGTCGCCGCCACGATATCGGTCACAGCCGGCTTGCCGCGGGTGACGGTACCCGTCTTGTCGAGCACCACGGTGCCCACGCTGCGCAGGCTCTCCAGCGCCTCGGCGCTCTTAAACAGAATGCCCATTTCGGCGCCCTTGCCGGTGCCGACCATAATGGCGACGGGCGTGGCCAGCCCTAGCGCACACGGGCAGCTGATTACCAGCACGGCGACGGCGGAGGTGAGCGCCTCGTTCACACTGCCGGTCAGCGCCAGCCATGCCACAAAGGTCACGGTCGAGATCGCAAACACCACGGGCACAAACACACCGGCAACCTTATCGGCCATGCGTGCGATGGGCGCCTTGGTGGCGTTGGCGTCCTCCACAAGCTGGATAATCTTGGCGAGCGATGTGTCGGCGCCCACGCGCGTGGCGCGGAAGGTGAACGATCCAGTGCGGTTGACCGTGGCGGCGTTGACGGTGTCGCCGGCGGTCTTTTCCACGGGGATGGACTCGCCGGTCAGCGCACTTTCGTCCACAGCCGAGGCGCCCTCGAGCACCACGCCGTCAACGGGGATGGACTCGCCGGGGCGCACGCGCAGCACTTGGTCGGGCAGGATGGCGTCGACGTCGACGGTGGTCTCGGTGCCGTCCTCGGCCACGACGGTCGCGGTCTTGGGCGCCAGGTCGATCAGCGCCTCGATGGCGCCGCCGGTCTTGGACTTGCTGCGCGTCTCGAGGTATTTGCCCACGGTGACGAGCGACAGAATCGTGCCGGCGCTCTCAAAATACAGATTGTCCATGCCCGTCATCATGGCCTCGTGGACCTGCCCGGCGGCCAGCTGGTCGGCCATGATAAACATGGCGTAGAGCGACCAGGCGATGGACGCGGTGGCGCCGACGGCGATGAGCGCGTCCATGGTGGGCGCGCCGTGCACGAGCGACTTGAAGCCGTTGATAAAGTACGCGTCGTTGACGTAGACGATGGGGATGAGCAGGACGAGCTCGGTAAGCGCGAGCGTCATGCTGTGCGTATGGTCGGTGAAGATGCCGGGCAGCGGCCAGCCGAGCATGTGCCCCATGCCTATGTAGAACAACGGGATGAGGAAGATGATCGAGATGATGAGGCGGGTGCGCATGGCGGAGGCGGCTGCCTCCAGCTTTTTGGTGGGCGACTCCATATGGGCGGTGCCGGACCTGACTTGCGTGCTGCCGTTTGAGCCGTCGGTACCGTCGCCCGCATCGACGGGTGAGGCCGAGTAGCCCGCGCGGTCGACGGCGGTGCAGATATCGTCGGGGGAGACCTGCGTGGGGTCATAGTCGACCATCATGGAACCGGCGAGCAGGTTGACCGCGACGCTTTGGACGCCGTCGAGCTTGCTCACGGCACGGTCCACGTGCGCTTGGCATGCGGCGCACGTCATGCCGCCCACATCGAACTTATCTTGAGCCATGGCTTCTCCTTTCCGTGGTTCGGTATTGGAATTGTTAACCTGCCGATACTATACACCCATACCCCCTGGGGGTGTCTAATGGAGATGAAAATGTATGACATTCTGTTATTGGTCGAGGTGACAGCCAGTTCGGCGGACCGTAGCCAGTCTAATGTCTCAATCTGTAACATCTGGGGACCGTTTTGCCTGCTAGATGTTACAGATCGAGACAGACCGTCCGCGGTCAACTCAAACATCTCGATCTGTAACATCTGGACCGGTTTTTGACCCCTTACTGTTACAGATTGAGATGTTGTCTCGCAGGGTTGGGGTTTTGTCTCGTTCTGTAACATCTAGACCTGTATCTGCCGAGCTAGTGTTACAGATTGAGACAATTGCCGGGGAGGGGTCTCGTCACGGCAAGACGCCCGCCGCCTAGATACAGAACCCGGGGATCACGCAGGTTCGCTTGTTTGGCTTTTCCGCAGGCGTTGCGTACGTAAAGACGTCGCCGTCGTGTCCCACGCGATTCAAATAGAGTGTGCCTCCACTCTCCGATGTGTCGGGGCTCACCGTGCGCTCCCACCAACAGGTGTCCTTGCCCTTCCACTGGCGGACCATCGTCTCGTTCGTGGAATACGGGCTCACCTTGAGCTCGCGGAAGAGCTGATACTCCTTGCCCTCGCCGTTGTAGATGTCTGCCAGGTAGTGATAGCCCTCGGCAAACGAATCGGGCGGTTGCGTACCGCACAGCTCGACCATGGCGGGCAGCCAAAGGGTTGCGGGCAACTCGCTCAGACACGATGCACTGTTGGCGGCGCCCACATTGTTCGAGACCTTCTTGACCCCTTTAATGAGCGCGCGCAACTCGTTGGGTAGCAGCTTAAGGCCGTCGCCGTTGAGCCATCCCCGCAGCTCGCAATCTGCCCAGCCGGCGCTCGGCGGTTCAGCCGTAGCGTTGCGCTCGGCAATACCCGCGTCGAACATAAACGTCAGCCCGGCCTTGCCCGTCCCGTCCAGAAGCTCATCGTGGCGGATGCCCACAAGCTGCGCGCCAACCTGTAGTCCGCTGGTGAGCGTGACACGCTTGGTGCACGGATAGGGGATATGCCCATCAGCGTCGAGCAGGTGGTAGCGCTTGGCAATCTCGCGTGCCTCGCTACGGGTCTCGGCGGCCTTAATCTTGAGCGAAATCTCCTGCAGCTGGTCCCAAGTGTAGTCGTCAAGCGAACCGCGGATGCCGTCCAGGTAGTCGGGGATGCCGAAGCCATGGGTTGCCGCGCCAACGACGCCGAGTCCCGCAACGACCGCAACGACGCCGCCGATAATAAAGCGACGGCGGGTCATGGCGTCGTGCCGGGCCTGCTCCAGGATCTCTCGTGCGCGCTCGCCGGCGACGTCGACCTTAAGGTGCGTGCCAGAATCGATATCAATTGCGGCCTCGTCTCCTGCACCCTCGCGGTCCTCAGATTCTGCAGCGGGGAGGTATGTCGAGAGCACCTCGAGCATCTGCTGCTCGGTAGGGCGATCGCCCTGTTCGACCGAGATGCCTTTCATGATGATCTGGACGAGCGCTTTGTCGCCCTCGCAGCGCGGCTCGAGCGGCGCCGGCTTGGTCTTGGTCTTTATGAGGTAGAACGAGCCGGTCGCCGCGGCACCCGTCGACTCGACATCGAACGGTTTGCGACCGCTGTAGAGCTGGTACAGAATGCTCGAAAGCGCATAGACGTCGATCGCGGGCGAGCGGCGAAGGGCCGCGATGCCTTCGATATCCTGCGTGAGCATTTCGGGCGCGGCGTATGCGGGCGTGGCAAAGCGCCAGATGTCGGCGCGCCGGGTGATCGTGTCGTCGCCGAGGGCCATGGTCGCGGAGCCCATGTCGATGAGGCAGGGGTCAAAGGAGCAATCGGCAATCTGCTGCTCGAGCGTTCGGCTGGTGGTGCGGAACATGATATTGGCAGGCGACAGGTCGCGATGGATGACCGGATTCACGAGGCCTTGGGTCATCAAGAGCGCGCGAAGTACGGCGTTTCCGACGGCGGCGACCATCTGGGTGGTCAGCCCGCCCGAGGCGTCGTGCGGAAGCAAGGGCAGCGCCTGCTTGAGCGAGGTGCCCTCGACCCACTCCATGAGGATGAGCGGGTCGTTCTCGCACGATCCGTAGCCATAGACGCGCGGAAATCCGCGCAGGTGCGAGACGGTACACAGATGACGGTACTCCTCGAACAGTGCGGCGGTGTTGGCCAGGTGCGCGGCCGATTGCTCGGCGGAGCGGTCGGGGGCTTGGCCGGAAAGGATGGCGTTGTCCTTGAGCAGCTTGACGGCAAAGACCTCGCCGCTCGTGTTGGTCGCGCGCAGCACGTGCCCGATGTTGCCGTTGTTGCGGTGGGCCGTCTGGAGAATAAGCGTCATAAACCGACGCTTGGCGTCGTCCTCGGCGCTGGGGTCGACCGCCACGGCGGTGTCGAACGTGTCAAGACGGATGAGTTTGTCGCCATAGGCGCTATCGGTAGTATCCATGGCGTTCCTTTGTCTAGCATGGGTTGCTGCGCGTATACGTGGGCAGTGTGGATATCGGTAAAGTACCATGATAGCCACACTGCCCACGTATACCGCTGAGTATTGTCGTTTACGACGCAGAAGGTAGAAGACGAAAGACGGACGGCGCCCGTCTTTCGATCGCCGTCCGCGCTAGTCCACAATGACAAGGAATGTCGTGTAGAGACCCAGATGGAGCCTGTCGCTGTTTTCGATTTCCACCGGGGGATAGACTTTGCCGGGCTCGCGTTGGTCGCGCGGCGGCTCGATTACGATATCGCCGTCGCCCGCGCCCGATTCGAGCACTGTGCCGTTGGTCGACCCAAGGCCCTGGGCGTACCAGTGTCCGCCTTCGAGCCAAATGCGGAGATGCTCGCGCGATGCGTCGGCGCCCACATCGGTGATGCTGGGCGAGGTTTTGGGCAAGGACCCAATTACCGTGCCGCGCGGGTCACGCGTCAGGGGGTGGATCTGCATGTCAACGCTGTTTCCGGCGTGCGTCCTAAGCAAGCCGAGGTTGGGGGCGACGGCACGCGGTTGATCCAAGCTGCTCAAAAAACCACGGCCGACGGTGGTCTCGGTGGTGCCAAAATGCCCGCCAGTCTTGCTATCGCAAAAGCGCTCAACGGTCGCCACGCCCTGAGCGGGATCGGCGAGTGCGCCCGTCGCCACAAAGAGCATCAGGAAGAGCGTGCTCTTTTCGCGCACGGCATTGCCGTCAAAGTTGTCGATGCGATTGAGGGCATTTGCATATAGGCGGCTGTCCAGTTTGTAGCTGGCGAGAGCCGACATCATTTCGTTGGCGGCCGGACCGCGATAGTGCTCGGCGATTGCCCGATAGGCGGACTCGCCGCCGCCGAGCTTGCTGCAGATTGCCGCGGAAAGGTTGAGCGTGGTGACGGTAAAGTCGCTGTAGATGGAGGGCGCGCACTGGTCAGGCTTGCGATGGACGATGTAACGGGTGAGATACGAGCGGTTGGAAGAGCATTTCTCGAGCAGGGTACTGCCGAGATAAGAGTTTCCATTGATGAGCATTCGGGCGATCTCGAGATGTTTAAGACCGCCGAACGAGCGAATATCGTTATAGAGGACCGAGCAAGGCGTCTCTGCTGCCACGGATACCTCCTTTGATTGCTTCCTAGCCAATATGGCGATAGGAATTAATGGCCCCCGGTGGGCGACGTATTAAATGGCTGCGCAATATATAGCGTAACCAAAGCAACATTATAGGCCACATGTTCGAAATTGCAGGAAGACTGAGAGATTTGGTTTGGACTGGACGGAAATCCCCCTCTGTCTTGTTCTGTAACATTTAGGGCCGGTTTTGCTTTGCAGCCGTTACAGATTGAGACAATCAGCCGGGCCCGCCGCGTCCGCCTCGTCATCTGTGGTTTACGTGGGGGCATACGGAGTACGGGTATACTAACCCGTGGCGAATCTGCTCCATCGCTTAGAGCTGCTGCGTCTGGACGGCGCGTGACAGGGCTGCCAAAGCGATCGCCAGCGTGCTGAGCAACGTCCTCTCTGTGCGCACCCGTTTTTGTATGTATTAGCGCACTACCAAGCACGCCCGCGCGGCCGCATGCCGTGCCCATTGCGCGTGCAGATAAGGAACAACAACATATGCGTAATTCTGTATCCGACGTCACCGACGCCGAGATCCTGGACGAGACCCGTGAGGCCATGACCCAGGCTGCCTTCGATGCCGCCGATGAGGCCAATGCTGCCCAGGCCGTCGAGTCCGCTACCGAGAGCCTGCCCGCCTTTGACGAGCTGGGCCTTTCGGACGAGATGCTTCGTGCCATCGAGAACCTGGGCTACACGGCGCCGACGCCCGTGCAGGCCGGCTCGATCCCCGTGGTGCTCGAGGGCCGCGACCTGCTTGCCGCCGCCCAGACCGGCACCGGCAAGACGGCCGCCTTCTTGCTGCCGACCATGAACAAACTGGAGCACATCGCTCCTCCCAAACCCGTGCGCGAACGCGGCGGCCGCAACCGTCGTCGCGGTGCTAAAAAGCCCGAGGGCAACGGCCGCGGCCCGGTGATGCTCGTCATCACCCCTACGCGCGAGCTTGCCCAGCAAATCGACGAGGTCGCGAGCAAGATCGCCGACGTCACCGGCCATGTTGCCGTGACCGTCGTGGGCGGCGTGAGCTACAAGCCCCAGACCGCGGCGCTCAAGTACGGCTGCGACATCCTGGTCGCCACGCCGGGTCGTCTGGTCGACCTGATCGAGCAGGACGCCTGTCATCTGAACGAGGTCAAGGTCTTGGTGCTCGACGAGGCCGACCGCATGCTCGACATGGGCTTTTTGCCCGCCGTCCGCCGCATTGTGCGCGAGACGCCGGCCGAGCGCCAGACGCTGCTGTTCTCGGCGACCCTCGACGAGGAGGCCGTGGGCGAGATCACCGACCTGGTGAGCGACCCGGCCCGCGTGGAGATCGCGCCCGCCACGTCGACCGCCGACACCGTCGACCAGTTTGTGTTCCCGGTGTCCATCGAGGCCAAGAACAACCTGCTGCCCGAGTTCCTCAAGAAGGAGGGCCCGGAGCGCACCATCGTCTTTATGCGTACCAAGCACCGTGCCGACAGCTGCTGCCGTCGCCTTGAGCGCAAGGGCATCAAGGCCGCTGCGATTCACGGCAACCGCAGCCAGGCCCAGCGCGAGCGTGCCCTTTCGGCCTTCCGCGACGGTACCGTTGACGTGCTGGTGGCAACCGACGTGCTCGCCCGCGGCATCGACATCAGCGACGTGCGCTACGTCGTGAACTTTGACGTGCCGGCTGAGCCGACCGACTACATCCACCGTATTGGCCGTACGGGCCGTGCCGGCGAGCTGGGCTGGGCCATTACGTTTGTGACCGAGCAGGACGTCGATGAGTTCTACGAGATCGAGAAGCTCATGGACAAGACCGCCGACATCTACGAGGCCGGCGACCTGCATGTGGGTCCCAACCCGCCTGCGGTTGATCCCGAGCGCGACCCTGCGGCCTTTAAGGTGAAGAAGAAGACCAAGCGCGGCAAGTCCAAGAGCAAGAAGAAGCTTGAGCAGGCGCGTCGCGACGGCAAGCGCAACGGCGACGATTACGGCGATGTGGCCGGTCGTTCCAACCGCGGTCGCGATGAGCGTCGCGGCGACGGTGAGCGTCCGAGCCGTCTCAAACGTGGCGGCAAGACCCGCGTGCGCGAGGGCGTTCAGGCTCGCGTGGACGAGGCTGTGGAAAGCGTAGCCCGCGAGGTGGCTGCCGAGGAGCGCGGCGGTGCTGGTGCCGCTGAGCAGCCTGCGCGCGGTAACCGTGCCGAGCGTCGTGCCAAGCAGTTCCAGGGCGAGGCACATCGCCGCCGCCGCGAGGATGAGGATCGCGGTGGCCGTCGCCGTGTTGAGCGCGAGGACGAGGGCCGCGGTTCGCGCGGTGGCAAGCGCGGCTCGGGCGACCGTCGTCGTTCCGGTCGCGATGACGAGCGTAGTGGCCGTGATGAGCGTCGCGGCGGCGAGGGTCGCGGTGAGCGAGGTGCCCGCGGCGGTGAGTCCCGTGGCGGCAAGCGCTTTGACGAGCGCGGTGGTCGTGGCGGTGAGCGTCGCGAGGGCGCTCGTGGCAACGGCCACCGCAGCGGCGCTCACCGCTCTGGTGAGTCGCGCGATCGTCGTGATCCGCGTGCCAGCCGCGATCGTCGCGATGACTGGCGCAACTACGACGACACCCGCGAGGAGCGCCGTGGCGGCTATCGTGGCGGGCGTGGCGGCAGCCAGGCCGGCTCCCGCGGCGGTCGTGCCGGCGGTCGCGATAACCGTGGCAGCTATGGCAATAGTCGTGGTGGCAAGCGCGGTAGCAGCTCCCGCCGCCCCGGTGACGGCGGCGGCAAGCGCAAATAGCATACGCATCGCCCACTAAAAAGCGAGGTGAACCAAGGGCCCCGAGCAACTACGCTCGGGGCCCTTTTTGTTTGCCGTATCCGATCGCTAGTTCAAATGTGATTTCCTCGGGAATGCATCTAGAAGATGCCGTGGGCCTGTTTCCTGCCATGCGGCAATGGGTCCCATGGGGTGTGCCGTGCATTTTTTGGAGTATTCAGCAGCTCTAGCTGGCTGCATACGATTCGGTATTGCCAACGGTGGCCTTCAGATACCCCCTATGAGCGTTTTGAGTTAGATTTCGCCGTTTTTCGAAGCAAAGGTACGTCATTCTCGCTATGTCGGAACCCTAAATGACGCAACGCCCTACAGTTTTGCTCGCCCGCGGCGGTGCTGGCGCGGTCACGTTGCAGAATACTCCGTTTTTTGCACGGGCCAGGATGGGGTACCTCAGGAGAACACGGCGGTATCCCGTAAATATATACATTCTGTACCGTAATTTATACAAAACGAAGAGGCAGACAGCGTAGGGTGGGTGCATTGGGGTGCCTGGCGCACCAAAACGGGGAGCTCCCTTATGCGCCGTATACTCTGTCTGAATGTAAAAACGGCTTGACGCGTTGCCAGGCGTAGGGGGAGGGTGCCTCGATGAGCGTATTCGAAATTGTGTTTAGTCCGACGGGCGGAACGCGGAAGGTGTCTGGCCTTGTGGCCGGGGCACTGGACAAGAATACCGTTACCGTCGATTTGACCGATAACGGGCTAGATTTCAGCGCTGTCTCGATGACTGAGGACGACGTGGCCGCAATCTCTGTGCCGGCGTATGCCGGTAGAATCCCGGCTGTGGTGGCTGACCGGTTGGGCATGGTGCGCGGCAACGGGGCTCGGGCTGTTTTGGTTTGTGTATACGGAAACCGCGCGTTTGAGGACACGCTCGTAGAGCTGGAGGACGTTGCGAAGCGCGCCGGATTTAGGGTGGTTGCAGCTGTTTCTGCTATTGCTGAGCATTCCGTTGCTCGTCAGTTTGCTGCTGGGCGACCGGATGCGCAGGATGCGGCGCAGCTCGCAGAGTTTGCGCAACAAATTCAGCAAAAGCTGTTGGCTGAGGATGCGTCCGAGCCCTCTATCCCCGGCAATCGTCCTTATAAACAAGCTGGAGGTCGCCGTATGGCACCCGAGGCAACAGAGGATTGCGCCTCCTGCGGTGCATGCGCCGCGGCGTGCCCCGTTTGTGCTATCGACAAGGGCGACCCCAAGCGAGCAGCTGGCGAGGCGTGCATCTCCTGCATGCGCTGCATCGCCGTATGTCCGCGAGGCGCTCGCAAGCTTGATCCCAACAAGCTATCCGCTGTTTCCCAGATGTTGAGCAAGGTTTGCGTCGTGCGGAAGGAATGCGAGCTCTTCATCTAGCGCATACGAAATTGGTGCAATGGGGCCGGGTTAATCTGCACCAACCTGGTGCAAACAAACCTGTCCCCAATGCACCAGAGTGAGGAGTGCCCCTGGGTGCCGGCGGGAAAGGAACGTCCCTAAGTGCCGCCTAAATACCGTTTATCGGAGAAAAAATACCGTTCGCCGGTCATAATGATTGTTCCGGCTTTGGGCTTGTCTACAATAACCCCCGTAAAAGAAATGCGGAAGGTTACCGAGTCCCCTCGGACGTGGGCCTAACCAAAGTCTTTGAACGGGTGTGTCTCTATGGATGCATTCGGTTGATTTTGGTTGGGCTATATTTATGAAGGGACATGCCACCATGGGTTTCTTTTCTCGCCTTATGGGTGGCTCGGACAAGCAGGCGACTGCGACTTCCGAGTTCGAGATTCTCGCCCCTGTTTCCGGCGAGCTTGTTAATCTAGAAAATACCAATGACCCCGCTTTTAGCAGTCGTGCCGTGGGCGACGGCGTTGCCGTGATCCCCAACGAGGGATGCGTGTGCGCTCCTGTTTCCGGTACCGTTGCGGCGCTGTTTCCGACTGAGCACGCGCTGGGCATCATGTCCGACGACAGCTCTGCTCAGGTGATGCTGCACATCGGAATCGACACTGTTAAGCTTGAGGGCAAGGGCTTCCATGCGCTTGTTGCCCAGGGTGACCATGTCGACGCGGGCCAGCCCCTCGTCGAGGTCGATTTCGACGTGGTTCGCGCTGCCGGCTTCGATCCCACGGTCTTCGTTATCGTGTGCGAGCGCTCGGAGAGCTCGACTCTTCGTGAGCATGCTTCCGGCCCTGTTGCTGTTAAAGAGCCTGTCATCTGGCTTTCCGAGTAAATTCTTATGGTGGGTACCGTGGTTATCAAGCGAGTTTTTAACAACAACGTCGCAATGGTCACTTCGGACGATGGCTCCGAGCTCATCGTCATCGGTCGAGGCCTCTGCTTTGGCCGTCATGCCGGCGATGCCATCGATGAGGCATCGGTCGAAAAGACCTACGCGTTGCAGGAGGGAACTTCTCAGGATTCGCGTACGATTGACCGCTTGGCACATCTTTTGGAGTCCATCCCCACCGTCAACCTCGTGATTTCCGAGGACATCGTTCAGATGCTTCGCCGAGAGCTCAATGTCGACATCAACGATAAGATCCTCATTGCTCTCGCAGACCATATCAGCCTTGCTTTGGAGCGCGAGCGCAAGGGCGTCTCCTGTGAGAATCCGTTGCTGCTCGAGATCCAGCAGTTCTATCGCAAGGAGTATGCACTTGCGGGCCGTGCGCTGCAGATTATCAAGGAGTATATGGGCATCCAGATGAGCGAAGAAGAGCAGGGTTTCATTACGCTGCATATCGTCAACGCCACCATGCCGCAACGCTCCGATCGTTTGATTGTTTCGGTCCAGCTTGTTCGCGACGTGCTCGCGATTGTTTCCGAGCGCTATGCTACGACCCTCGATGACACCTCGCTGCCTTACGAACGTTTCGTTCGTCACCTGCAGTTTTTCGCACAGCGAGCGCTCGATCCTACGGCCGGGCAAATCAACGGAGACGCGCTGTTCCGAATCGATGAAACGGCGTATCCGTGTGCATTCTCGTGCGCGGACGCCATAGCCGCCCACTTGTCGTCTACCTATAACGTTGTCGTTACCGATGCCGAGAAGAGTTATCTCGCATATCACATTGTTAACCTGCTTGGAGAACCTGGTCTCTAGGCATAACGTGCCCACACATCGATTGATATAAGGCAAGGCTCACGGTCTTGTCTAGGGCACATCTGTCTTAATTTGCGGAAAAGGAAGGGGAGTACCGCTATGACCGCAAAAAAGAAGTTCAATTTCAAAGCGCCGTTGGAGGTGTTCGCGAAGTCGATAGTCCAGCCGATGATGTATCTCTCGGTTGCCGGCATCCTGCTCATCGTGGGCATCATTCTGACCAACAAGACCATCTGCGCTTTGGTCCCCGTACTGGGCTCCGGTCCGTTCCAGCTTGTGGGCGCCGTTGTCTATCAGTCGCTGATGTTTATCATCAACAACCTCTCGATTCTGTTCTGCGTGGGCATCGCCGGCGCCATGGCAAAGAAGAACAAGGGCCATGCTTCGCTGATCGCCCTGATGTCGTTCTTCCTGTTCCTTCAGGCCAATAACATCGTGCTCAACGCCACCGGCTCTCTTGCCGAAGCGAGCGGCATGCTCGGCCTTACCGGAACCGGCCAGAGCACCGTTATGGGCATTCAGGTGCTCGATACCGGCGTGTTTGGCGGCATCATTCTTGGTTGCATCACCGGTGCCGTGTTCAACAAGTACTCGAACAAGCAGTTCCCCATTGCTCTTTCGATGTTCTCGGGCGTTCGCTTCCCGTTCCTGATCATGATCATCATTTCCTGGATCATGGGCGCTGGCTTCTGCATCGTTTGGCCTCCGGTCCAGGGCGCCATCTCCTCCGTTGCCGGCATCATTAAGGAGTCGGGCAACATCGGTCTGTTTATCTACGGCATGCTCAACAAGCTGCTCGTTCCCACCGGTCTGCACCACCTCATCTACACCCCGTTCCAGTTCTCCGATGTGGGTGGCACCCTGACGCTGGGTGATCAGGTTATCGCCGGCGCCTATCCCATCCGTGTCGCCGAGATGGCAATGACGGGCCAGCCCTTCTCTGATAGCACCTACTTCAACAGCTACACCTTCAACAACCTGTGGCCCTACATCGGTATCGGTCTCGCCTTTATCTTCACCGCTTACAAGGGGAACAAGGATAAGACCAAGGCCGTTATCATCCCGCTGATCATCACCGCCGTGCTCTCCTGTGTCACCGAGCCCATGGACTTCCTCTTTGTCTTTGCCGCTCCCGTGCTCTTTGTCGTTCACTCGGTTCTTTCCGGTATCTTCCTGGTTCTGCTCAAGGTCCTCTCCGTGCCCGCTTCGACTGCAGGCGGCATCATCAACATCGTGGTTTCCAACCTGGTCCTCGGTGTCGACAAGACCAACTGGCCGATGATGCTGGTGCTTGGAGTCGTCAACGCCGCTCTGTACTTCTTCCTCTTCACCTTCCTTATTAAGAAGCTCAACCTCCACACGCCTGGTCGCGAGGAGGAGTCCGAGCTCGCCGAGTCCGTTGCCGAGGGCGAGGCCGCCGCGTCTGTCGCGGTGAAGCAGGGCGCTGTTGCCGCGGCTCCCGCAGAGGGCGTCGATGCGGGCATTGCCGATCTGGTCGCAGGTCTTGGCGGCAAGGACAACATCGAGGAGCTCGAGAACTGCTTTACGCGTCTTCGCGTGAACGTTAAGAACCCGGACCTCATCGATGAGAACCTCATCAACCACGTGCCCAACAGCGGCATCAACCGCAACGGCAACAATATCCAGATCATCTTTGGCATGAAGGTCGCCGAGATGCGCGACAAGGTCGAAAACGCAATTGAGAAGGAGCAGTAAACAATGATCATTACTCTGTGTGGTGGCGGATCCACCTTTACCCCCGGCATCGTCAAGTCCATCGCCCTGCGCAAGGACGAGCTCGACGTTGACGAGATTCGCCTGTACGACATCAACGAGGAGCGCCAGCGCAAGATCGGCGTGCTCGTGGACTGGATTTTGCACGAGGACCTCGGCCTGGACATCAAGCTCACGGTGACCACCGACAAAAAGACGGCTTTTACCGACGCGAGCTTCGTGTTTGCCCAGATGCGCGTGGGCGGCTATGCCATGCGCGAGCAGGACGAGAAGATTCCGCTGCGTCACGGCTGCGTTGGTCAGGAGACTTGCGGCTGCGGCGGCCTTGCCTACGGCATGCGCACCATCTTCCCCATGGTCGAGCTGATCGATGACGTTGAGAAGTACGCCAAGAAGGACTACTGGATTCTCAACTACTCCAACCCTGCCGCCATCGTTTCCGAGGGCTGCCGCGTGCTGCGTCCCAACGCTCGCATCATCAACATCTGCGACATGCCGATCGCGATCATCGACGTGGTTTGCGCCGCGCTCGATATCGACAAGAAGGATGTCGAGTACGATTACTTTGGCCTCAACCACTTTGGTTGGTTCACCTCGATCCGCCACAAGGGCGAGGAGGTGCTCCCGCAGCTGCGCGAGTACATCAAGGAGCACCAGATCCTGCTGCCCGACTCCTACCTCAAGGGCATGGGCTCGCTCATGGCAAAGAAGCCCGAGGAGGCCACTGACGAGCACCCCGAGCAGAATCGCCACACCAAGGGCAGCTGGTACTACGTCTGGAAGGGCGAGTACGAGATCATGGAGTGCTTCCCGGAGTACCTGCCCAACACGTATCTGAACTACTACCTGCAGCAGAAGGAGTTCGTCGAGCATTCCAACCCCGAGCGCACCCGTGCTAACGAGGTTGAGGAGACGCGTGAGAAGAACCTCTTCGACGGCATCGACCACTACGAGAAGACGGGCGAGATCGACGAGAGCACGTTCTATGCGGGCAGCCACGGCGACTGGATTGCCGATCTGGCTATCGCTCTGAAGAACGACACCAAGCAGCGCTTCCTGGTCATTTGCGAGAACAAGGGCGCTATCCCCAACATGCCCTACGACGCTATGGTCGAGCTGCCTGCCTACATTGGCAAGAATGGCCCCGAGGTCATCAGCCGCGACAACATTCCTCTGTTCCAGCAGGGCCTCATGATGCAGCAGCTGAACTCCGAGAAGCTCGTGGTCGAGGCTACGATCGAGGGTTCTTACGAGAAGGCGCTCAAGGCCTTTACGCTGAACAAGACCGTGCCTTCGATGAAGGTCGCCAAGGAGGTTCTCGACGACATGATCGAGGCCAACAAGGGTTACTGGCCCGAGCTTAAGTAAAAGCAACAGGGTCGCTGGCCGCATACCTGGAGCAATGCCCCGTCCACGTGATTGCGTGGGCGGGGCATTGTCATTTGGTAACGCGTTTTATCAAATATGGCATTTATCTGCGGTAATGTTCTATTTCACCGCCGAGGGTGACATTTCATACCGCCTGCCGAACTGCGTGGAGACCTAACAACTTTTTAGGTCAGTGTTGTGCGTGTAGCAACTTCGCCCGGCCTCGCCTCCGGGCTGCCATGTGAGAGGGGATCTTATGGCTCGACTGCACGTAATGGAACGCAGCCACGCTCAGGCCGTCATGGATGACCTGCACGATGCGCTCGGACGTCGTCTGGCGGTGAGTTCGCTCGCCCCGTGCCCCGTTGAGTTTACGGCAGCGCTCGTCAATCTGTGCTCCACCCAGAGCTGCGGCAAGTGCACGCCCTGCCGCGTGGGCCTGAGCGCGCTGAGCGACCTGCTCGCCGATGTGCTCGAGGGCCGCGCCGACGAGTCCACGCTCAACTTGATTGAGCGCACCGCCCGCACCATCTACCTTTCGAGCGACTGCGCCATCGGCTACGAAGCTGGCGCCATGGCACTCACGGCCATTCGCGGCTTCCGCGACGATTTTGAGCATCACATCCGCGAGCACTCCTGCGGCTTTGACCGCGAGGCCCGCGTCCCGTGCGTTTCGGGCTGCCCGGCGCACGTCGACATTCCTGGGTACATTTCGCTGGTCGAGGCCGGCCGCTATGCCGACGCCGTCAAGGTCATCCGCAAGAACAATCCGCTGCCGCTCGTCTGCGGCCTGGTGTGCGAGCATCCCTGCGAGATGCACTGCCGCCGCGGCATGGTCGACGACCCCATGAACATCCTCGCTCTCAAGCGTTTTGCCGTTGAGCATAGCGACCTCAACGACCACAAGCCGCATGTGGTGGACAACACCGGCAAGCGCGTCGCCGTGATCGGCGGCGGCCCGGCCGGTCTTTCTTGCGCTTACTACCTGGCCGTGATGGGCCACAAGGTGACCATCTTTGAGCAGCGCCACCACCTGGGCGGCATGCTGCGCTACGGCATTCCCAGCTACCGCCTGCCGCGCGAGCGCCTGCAGGCCGAGATCGACTGGATCTTGAGCGCCGGTATCGACGTTCAGCTCGACCACTCCGTCAACGGCGAGGAGCTTGCCCGTCTGCGTGACGAGTTCGATGCCGTCTACCTGGCCATTGGTGCCCACAGCGACAAGAAACTCGGCCTCCCGGGCGAAGAGGCGCCCGGCGTGGAGTCGGCCGTCAAGATGCTGCGCGCCATTGGAGACGACGAGCTGCCCGACCTGAGCGGCCAGCGCGTGTGCGTCATCGGCGGCGGCAACGTGGCCATGGACGTGGCGCGCTCTGCCGTGCGCTGCGGTGCCGAAAAAGTGAGCATCGTCTACCGCCGTCGCATCTGCGATATGACGGCTCAGGACGCCGAGATTGCCGGCGCCCAGGCCGAGGGTTGCGAGGTTTTGGAGCTCACAGCCCCGCTCGGTATTGAGACGGGCGAGGACGGACGCGTGAGCGGCCTGCGCGTGCAACCGCAGATTATCGGCGAGCCCCGTCGCGGTCGTCCGGCCCCGCGTGCCGCCGCGACGCCCGAGTGCGTCATTCCCTGCGAGCGCGTGTTCGTGGCCATTGGCCAGGGCATCGATTCCAAGCCGTTTGAGGACATGGGCATTGCCTGTAAGTGGGGCTGCGTGGTCACCGATTCGGATGGCGCCGTGCCTAACTTCGATGGCCTCTTTAGCGGCGGCGACTGCCAGACCGGCCCCGCCACCGTCATCCGGGCCATCAACGCCGGCCGCGTTGCTTCGGCAAATATCGACCGCTACCTGGGCTTTGACCACAAGATTAAGCTCGACGTGGAGCTGCCGACCGTCCAGTTTAAGGGCAAGCACGAGTGCGGCCGCTGCGAGCTGGGTGAGCGCGAGGCCGGCGAGCGTATTCACGATTGGAATCTGGTCGAGCAGGGTCTCACCGAGCAGGAGGCGCGCCAGGAGGCAAGCCGCTGCCTGCGTTGCGACCACTTTGGCTTTGGCGCGTTCCGCGGAGGGAGGAACCTGGAATGGTAGAGCTCAACAAAACCACTGTCGGCGACAACAGCGAAAACGGAGCGCACAACATGGTCAGGCTCATTATCGATAACTGCGAAGTCGTGGTACCCGAGCACACCACGATCCTGGATGCGGCCAAGTCCGTCGGCATCCAGATTCCCACCCTGTGCTACCTGCGCGATCTAAACGAGATCGGTGGCTGCCGCGTGTGCGTGGTCGAGGTTGAGGGCTGCGACCAGCTGGTTGCCGCCTGCAACAACTACGTGCTCGACGGCATGGTGGTCCACACCAACAGCCCCAAGGCCCGCGAGGCCCGTCGCACCAACGTGCAGCTGCTGCTGTCCCAGCACGATTCGCAGTGCACGAGCTGCGTGCGCAGCGGCAACTGCAACCTGCAGACCATCGCCAACGACCCGGGCATTTTCTATCTGCCGTATCAAAGGCATTTGGCGGGCGAGGGCTGGGATTTCGATTTTCCCATCATCCGCGAAAACGACAAGTGCATTAAATGCATGCGCTGCATCAAGGTGTGCGAGAGCGTGCAGGGCCTAGGGATTTGGGACCTGACCAACCGCGCCACGCATACCGCCGTGGGTACCCGCGGGCGCGCGCCGATCGGCAAGACCGATTGCGTCGCGTGCGGCCAGTGCATTACGCATTGCCCGACGGGCGCGCTGCGCGAGCGCGACGATACTGAGACCGTGTTTGATGCGCTCGCTAATCCCGACAAGATCGTGCTGGTGCAGATCGCGCCTGCCGTGCGCAGCGCCTGGGGCGAGGAGCTCGGTATTCCGCGCGAGGAAGCAACCGTTGAGCGCCTGGCTTGCGCGCTGCGCCGCGTGGGCTTTGAGTACGTGTTCGACACCGATTTCTCGGCCGACCTCACCATTATGGAGGAGGGCTCCGAGCTGCTCGAGCGCCTGGGTAAGGCCGCTAAGGGCGAGGGCGACAGCCGCGGTTGGCCCATGTTCACGAGCTGCTGCCCGGGCTGGGTGCGCTTTGTGAAGGCACGTTACCCCGAGTTTGTCGACAGCCTGTCCACGTCCAAGTCGCCGCAGCAGATGTTCGGCGCCATCGCCAAGACCTATTACGCCAAGGTGCTGGGCGTGGAGCCCGAGCGCCTGTTTGTGGCGTCCGTGATGCCGTGCACGGCCAAGAAGGCCGAGTGCGCGCTGCCGAGCATGGTGGGCGAGGGCGGCGCGCCCGACGTGGACGTTGCGCTGACGGTGCGCGAGATGGTGCGCATGATCCGCGCGAACCACGTGAGCGTGGACACGCTCGTCGAGGAGCCGCTCGACACGCCGCTGGGCTTTGGCACGGGCGCGGGCGTGATCTTTGGCGCCACGGGCGGCGTGATGGAGGCCGCCGTGCGCTCGGCCTATTGCCTGGTGACGGGCAAGAACCCCGACGCCGACTTCTTTACCGACGTGCGAGGGCTCGACGGCTGGAAGGAAGCCGTTGCCGATATCGATGGCACCAAGGTGCGCATCGCCGTGGCGCACGGGCTGGGCAACGCCGCCCGTCTGCTCGACGCGATTCGCGACGGTCGCGTGAGCTATGACTTCGTCGAGGTCATGGCGTGCCCGGGCGGCTGCGTCGGTGGCGGCGGCCAGCCCATCCACGACGGCTGCGAACTGGCGGCCGAGCGCGGCCAGGTGCTGTGGGGCCTGGATGCCGCTGCGGACATTCGCTTCTCGCACGAGAACCCCGATGTCCAGGCATGCTACCGCGAGTTCTTGGGCGAGCCGCTCTCGCCGCTGGCCGAGGAGCTGCTGCATACCGACCATCACGCATGGACGATGCCCAACGAAGGGACGTGCTAGCGATGCGCGCGTTTGATGTTGAGATGTCGCGCCGGGGGTTTGCCTCGGCGCTCGCCGCGGGTGCCCTGTCGCTTGCGCTCGCGGGCTGTGGCGGCGGGGCTGCCGGTGCCGGGTCTGTCGCGGGCTCGGCTGCCGGGTCTGTCGCTGACGGTGCCGCTGCCGAGCCGGTTGAGGTGCACGTCGCCTCGCTCAAGGGCCCGACCTCGATCGGTCTGGTGCAGTTTATGGACCAGGCCGCAAACGGCGAGATGGACAATGAGTTCGACTTTGCGATCAACACCGCCGCCGACGAGATCGTACCCAAGGTCATTCAGGGCGATGTCGATATCGCCCTGGTCCTGGCCAACGTGGCGAGCGTGCTCTACAACAAGACCGAGGGCGCGGTGCAGGTCATCGACATCAACACGCTGGGCGTGCTGAACGTGGTGACGGGCGACGTGGACGTGACCTCGTTTGGTGACCTGGCGGGCCGCACCGTCTACATGACGGGCAAGGGCACCACGCCGGAGTATGTGATGAACTACCTGCTGGAGCGTGCGGGCCTGACCGGCCAGGTGACGCTCGAGTTTAAGAGCGAGCCCACCGAGGTGCTTTCGGCGCTGCTTGCCGACCCGTCCGCCGTGGGCGTGCTGCCCGAGCCGTTTAAGACGGCGGCCATCGCCAAGAGCGAGGGCAAGCTGTCGGCGCCGGTGAGCCTGACCGATGTGTGGGACGAGCTGGCGGACGACACGGGCTCGCGCCTGCTGACGGGCGTGACCGTGGTGCGCCGCGCGTTTGCCGAGGAGCATCCCGAGGCCGTGGCAGAGTTCTTGAGCTGCCACGAGGCGAGTGTTAAGGCTGTCAACGCGGCACCGGCGGACTGGGCACAGGCCGTGGTCGATGCCGGCATCGTGGACAACGCCAAGATTGCCGAGAAAGCGATTCCCGGGTGCATGCTCGTGTGCCAGACGGGCAAGGATATGAAGACGGCGCTTGGCGGGTACCTGCAGGTGCTGGCCGACGCGGACGCGAGCGCCGTGGGTGGTAAACTTCCGGCTGACGATTTCTACTACATGGAGTAGCCCGTGCGTGCGTTTGCTCGACACATGACAGAGCGTATGAAGGCGGTGGCGGCAGCAGGTGCCGTCGCCGCCTTTTGGCTTGCCGCGTGGATGCTGGTGGCGGCGCTGGTGGCGCAGCCGCTGATCTTGCCGGGGCCGGGTGCCGTTGTGGTGGCGCTGTTGCGCCTGGTGTGCGATGGCGGCACCTGGGCAATTTTGGCGGGATCGGGCGCGCGGATTCTGGGCGGACTGGCGCTTGCCGCGGTATGTGGTGGCGTGCTTGCTGGGGTTTCGTCACGGTCGCGGACGTTTGCCCGCCTGGTGGCTCCGGCGCTGTCGTTTGTGAAGGCGACACCGGTCGCCTGCGTGGTGGTTCTGCTGCTCATTTGGCTGGGGTCGGCGCGCGTGAGCATCGCCGCGGTGTTTTTGATGGCGCTGCCGGGCGTGTATTTTTCGCTGGTCGAGGGGCTGGCGCAGGTCGATAAGCCGCTAGAGCGGATGTTCCGCCTGCATGGCGTACGGGGCTGGCGACTGTTTTGCGCCCATACCTGGCGCGTGGTCCTGCCGTTTGTGCTTTCGTGCGCCCTGGCTGTGATTGGCATGGGCTGGAAAGCCGGCGTGGCGGCCGAGCTTATCGGCATGGCGGTGGGTACCGTGGGCGAGCGCATCTATCAGGCAAAGCTATTGATTGAGACGGCTGACCTGCTGGCATGGACCGTGCTGGTCGTTGCCGCCTCGTGGGCGTGTGAGCGGGTGCTGGTGTGGCTGCTGCAGGCTTCGGGACCCGTGGCGTGGCGTGCGGCCGTGCGGACGCATGGGCATGGGCTGCGCGGGCGTGCGGGCGTTGCATGCGATGGTACTGCGGCGGAGCTTGCGCTTGCCGTAGGCGATCGCGCGCCGTGGGCGCCGGCGCTGGACGGCCTGGTGCTCAACGTGCCTGCTGGCGGGCGCATCTGCGTGATGGGCGCCTCGGGCGCGGGCAAGTCGACGCTGCTTGCGCTGGCGGCGGGGGAGTGCGCGCCGTGCTCGATGGTGTTTCAGGATGCGCGCTTGGTCGAGGATGCCTCGGCGCTCGATAACGTGCTGGTGTGCGCCGATGCGCGCGTGGATGCTTCGAGTGCCGCGGCCTTGCTGCGCCTGCTGGTGCCGGGAATTGATGTGCATACTTGCGTGGCCGAGCTTTCGGGTGGGCAGCGCCGGCGCGTTGAGATCGCCCGTGCCCTGCTGTGCTCCGGCGGCGCGGTCATTCTAGACGAGCCCTTTACCGGCCTAGATACCGCTGCGCGCGACGCATGCGCCGAGGTTGTGCTCGACTTGCTCGACGGCCGCATGCTGTTGCTTGCTACGCACGATGCCGTCGACGCTCAGGCTCTCAATATCTCGGACATCATCACGCTCTAAATACTTACTCAGCAACAAAATGATCCGTTTTTTCTCCGTCTCCATAGGGTTGGGTATGGTATTCTATCTGCGGGGTAATACTTAGGATTACCAAGTAATACCAACGCAGTAGAAACAAACTCCAGATGCGGGCCAATCGGGTTGCCTTCACAGCCCGTCGCCCAGCCGCGTGGCCCGCATCTATCCGCACTACCGTCGTTTCAAAAAGGAAGCGCCATGGCAGAACACATGACCCCTGTAGTCGCGAAGGTCTTGCCCGAGGAAAAGGCGGCCTTCGCGGCGGCAACCCAGCTCGTGGGCACCACGCCGTCCAACGCCATCCGCATGTTCATCGCCGCGTTCAATCGCTGTGGCACCTTCCCGTTCGACATCTCGCCCAACGGGGCTTTTGGCACTGCGCCCGATCCTCGTCAATAAATGATCCGTTTTCCTCCGTCCCCATGGGATCAGCTCCCTGCCGAGTTGTGGTAGAACTAGGGAACGGTTTTGAGGAGGGTGGCATGCTCAATGCGTTGATTTGGGCGCTTGCCTGTTTTGGCGTCGTTGCTGCCGATATTGCCCTGAGCGTGGTTTTGTTCTCGGTGCTGGACATCGTGTCGGCGCTGACGGGCTTTCCGATCGACAACCTCGATATTCAATGGTTTCAGGCCGTCGCGCAGACGGCATCGTTTTTGATGGCGCTGCTGTGGTGGCGTTATCTGTGGCCGCGTTCGTTTATGGCACGCCGGCAAAGCGCACATCCGCTCGGCGGGGGAGCGCGTGGAGCGTGGAAACGCATCGCCTGCGTTATCGTGATTGGCCTGGCCCTGCAGGTGGTCGTTGGCTACGTGACCGACGCCGTGCTGTCGCTGCTGCCCGATGCCGCGGCCGACTACAGCGAGCTTGTCGAGGAAACAGGCATGGGCGACACCAGCTATCTCGCCGTCCTGACTACGGTGCTCGGCGCCCCATTTTGTGAAGAGTTGCTGGTGCGCGGCATTATTTTTGAGTTTTCGCTCCGAGCGTTTAATCCGCAGTGCCGCCCACTTTGGAAGCGCCGGCGTCGTGCGAGCGCGCAGGACGGCGCCATGGTGCCCTGGGCGGCCCCAAGCACGTGGGGTATCGCCGCGGCGATTGTGCTGCAGGCGGCAATCTTCGGTTTTATGCACATGAATTGGGTGCAGGGTTGCTACGCGGGTGCCGCCGGCCTCATTTTTGGCTGGGTGCTCGTGACGACCGGAAAGCTCCGCTACACGATCCTGTTGCACTTTGCCTTTAATGCCGGCTCGTACCTCATGGGCCTGCTATGGTTTGTGAACACGCCGCTCGACGCGGTAGTCACGGTCGCTATTGCCGGCGTCATCCTCGTTGAGGCAATGCGCTCGCTGCGCCACGCGTGTGGAATGGACGCAGCGAGCGCACCGCTGCCCTAGTTGCGACGCCCGCCTCCGTTGGCGCCCTGCCGTCCCTGGGCCGCGCGATTGCGACCGGCAGTGTTCTGTGCGCGCGACATGCCGCCGTGCCCCTTGCTGCCTTTGGGTCCCTTGCCGGCGCCGCCATGCGGTTTGCCGCCCTTCTTGCCGGTGCCATGCCCGCCGCCAGCAGACGTCTCGCCCGGGCGTGGCGGCACGGGGCGAATCAGACAATGCTTGGTGTAGCCAATCAGATCGCGGCGGCCGGCCTTTTCCAGCGCCTCGCGCACGAGCTTGTAGTTCTCGGGCTTGCGATACTGGATGAGCGCACGCTGCATGGCCTTCTCGTGCGGGTCGCGCGCCACGTAGATCGGCTGCATGGTGCGCGGATCCACGCCGGTGTAGTACATGCACGTTGACATGGTGGACGGGGTGGGGTAGAAGTCCTGCACCTGTTCGGGCATGTAGCCCATGTCGCGCACGGCCTCGGCAAGGTCCACTGCTTCCTTCATCGTTGAGCCGGGATGGCTCGAGATTAGGTACGGCACTACGTACTGTTTGAGTCCGTATTCGCGGTTCAGGCGTTCAAATTTACGGCAGAACGCGTCGTAGACGGCGCGGCTCGGCTTGCCCATCACGGACAACACCGCGTCGCTCACGTGCTCGGGTGCCACGCGCAGCTGGCCCGAGACATGGTGCTCCAGCAGCTCACGCAAAAACTCGTCCGAGGCGTCGGCCATGGTGTAGTCAAAGCGGATGCCGCTGCGGACGAAGACCTTCTTGACGCCCGGCAGCTGGCGCAGGTCGCGCAGCAACTGCGTGTAGCCGCTCTCGTCGACCACCATGTTCTTGCATACGCTCGGCCACAGGCAGCGCTTGTTCTTGCACACGCCGTGCTTGAGCTGTTTGTCGCAGGCAGGGCGGCTAAAGTTTGCCGTCGGTCCGCCCACATCGTTGATATAGCCCTTAAACTCGGGATCGCGCGTGAGCAGCTCGGCCTCGCGCATGATCGAGTCGTGGCTGCGCATCTGCAATACGCGGCCCTGGTGGAAGGTGAGGGCGCAAAACGAGCACTCGCCAAAGCACCCGCGGTTGGAGCTGATCGAAAACTTGATCTCGGCAAAGGCCGGTACGCCGCCCGCCGCGTCGTAATCGGGGTGCCAATCGCGTGCGTAGGGGAGCTCGGCCACCTCGTCCATCTCATCGGTCGTTAACGTCGCCGACGGCGGGTTCTGCACCACATAGACGCTGTTGGGATAGGGCTCTACCAGGCGATGCCCGGTGATGGGGTCCATGTTCTGCTGCTGCACGTTAAAGCTACGCGCGTAGTTGAGCCTATCGGCGGCAAGGTCGTCCCAGCTGGGCAGCAGGTCGTAATCGTAGACCTCGTCGAGCGAGCCTGTGCGGTAAACGGTGCCGTTGATATAGGTGATCTGATCGACGGGAAGTCCCGCGTCGAGCGCGTCGGCGATCTCGACAATCGCGTGCTCGCCCATGCCGTAGATGAGGATGTCGGCGCCCGAGTCGAGCAGTACCGAGCGCTTGAGCTTGTCCTGCCAATAGTCGTAGTGGGCCAGGCGACGCAGGCTCGCCTCGATGCCGCCGATAATGATGGGGGCGTCCTTGAACGTCTGGCGGATGAGGTTGCCGTAGACCGTGACGGCTCGGTTGGGACGGTGGCCCTCCTCGCCGCCGGGGGTATAGGCGTCGGTGTGGCGGCGGTGCTTGGTCACCGAATAGTGGTTGACCATGGAGTCCATGTTACCGGCACTGACCAAAAAGCCCAGGCGAGGCTCGCCGAGCACGGTGATGCTGGCAGGATCGGTCCAGTCGGGCTGGCAGATGATGCCCACCTTGTAGCCGTGCGCGTCGAGGACGCGGCTGATGATGGCCATGCCAAAGCTGGGATGGTCCACGTAGGCGTCGCCGCAGATGTAGACAAAGTCGCACTGGTCCCAGCCGCGCGCATCCATGTCGGCGCGACTGACGGGGAGGAATTTGTCGCGGCCCGGGCGCCAGGGGCGGGCGGGCGTCGCTTGGGAATGCTTGGTGCGGGCGACCGTGGCCTGCGCCTTGCCGCCGCGCTTTTGCTGCTGGCCCTGTTTGCCCTGCTGACTGCGCTGGTTGTTCTGAGCGTGCTGAGGCTTTTTTGCCACGATCCCTCCCGGTGTTTGTATGCTGCACGTAATTGTAACCAGTCTTTTTGGGACGGGGCTAAAAAGACTGGTGGAGTACATGAGCTGGCGGATTGGCGCGTCGATGCGGGTGCCGGCGCCGCGCCCGCTGTTTGTTTCCAGACTGTGTATCTGCGCGTTGGGGAACTCGTCTCGCGCGCACGCTATATTGTCAATGGGTTACAGTATGAACGGCGGCTATATGTCCGCCAACGCACGAGGGAGTCGTCAACAAGGAGGATGCACGACGATGCAGCGTGCCAAGCAGATATCGGAGTCTATTGAGCTGGGCATCATCTTGGCGCTCGCCGGTGGCTTTATGGACGTTTATTCGTACATTGGGCGCGACCATGTTTTCGCAAACGCTCAGACGGGCAACATCCTGCTCGTGGGTGTAAGCATCTCGGAGGGCAACTGGGCGCTGGCGGGACGCTATTTCTTCCCCGTGGTGTCGTTTGCCGTGGGCATTATGCTTGCCGACTTGGTTCACGAGCGGTTTGGCAGTGTGATTCACTGGCGTCAGGTGACGGTGTTCTTTGAAGCCGTCATCTTGCTGGGCGTGAGTTTTATTCCCGGTGGCGATTTCAACCTGCTCGCCAACTGCCTCACTTCGTTTGCCTGTGGTATGCAAGTCGAGAGCTTCCGCAAGATCCACGGTCACGGCATCGCCACGACCATGTGCATCGGCAACTTGCGCAACGCGCTGCAAAACGTGGACGATTACATCATCACCCACAGGCGCGGCTTTTTGGAAAACGGCCTGCTGTACTTTGGCGTGATCTTTACCTTTGTGTTTGGCGCCGTGTTGGGCAACTGGTGTATTGAACGCATGGGCCTGTACGCCATTGCGGTGGCGAGCGTGCTGCTGTTTGTTGCGTTTGCCATCATGTTCATCGACCGCGAGCGCGACTTGCGTTTTCGCTGGAAGGTTGCAGCCGAGGCTTGGAAAGAGGGCTGTCGAAAGTAACCGAATGCGGCAAAGGGGCTGTCCCTTTGCCGCATTATTTTTCATCTTCTGTTGAAACGCTTTAACAATTTTGACGTTCTCACGTGTTTTTTGTTTCAAAAGCGTTAGGATGGGATTCATAGCGTGGGGCGTAATGGGTGCCCCGCACACGATGGGAGGCTATCAATGGCTAATCGTTTCGTTCTCAATACCATCTCTTATCATGGTTCCGGCGCCATCAAGGAGATCCCCGGCGAGCTCCAGCGTCGCGGCTACAAGAAGATCTTCGTCTGCTCCGACCCCGACCTGGTCAAGTTTGGCGTTACCGCTAAGGTGACCGACGAGCTTGACGCCGCCGGCATCGCTTGGAGCCTCTACTCCGAGATTAAGCCCAACCCCACCATCCAGAACGTCAAGGACGGCGTCGAGGCCTTCAAGGCCGCCGAGGCTGACGCTATCGTGACCATCGGTGGCGGCTCCTCCATGGACACCGCCAAGGCTATCGGCATCATCATCAACAACCCCGAGTTCGCCGATGTCCGCAGCCTCGAGGGCGTTGCTCCCACTAAGAACCACGCCGTGTTCACCATCGCTGTGCCGACGACCGCCGGTACCGCTGCCGAGGTGACCATCAACTACGTCATCACCGACCCCGAGAAGGTCCGCAAGTTCGTGTGCGTCGACACCAACGACGCCCCCGAGGTCGCCGTCGTCGACCCCGATATGATGGCTTCCATGCCCGCCGGTCTGACCGCCTCCACCGGCATGGACGCTCTGACCCACGCCATTGAGGGCTACACCACCAAGGGCGCTTGGGAGCTCTCCGACATGTTCCACTTTGAGGCTATTAAGCTGATCAGCGAGAACCTGCGTGACTCCGTCGCCGAGGCCAAGTCCGGCCAGCCCGGCTCCGGCCGCGAGGGCATGGCCCTTGGCCAGTATGTCGCCGGCATGGGCTTCTCCAATGTCGGCCTGGGCATCGATCACGCCATGGCTCACACCCTGTCCGCTCACTACGACACCCCGCACGGCGTCGCTTGCGCCATGCTGCTGCCGATCGCCATGGAGTTCAACAAGCCGGTTTGCGCCGAGCGCCTGGCCAAGGTTGCCGTTGCCATGGGCGTTGACACCACGGGCATGAGCACCGACGAGGCTGCCGACGCCGCTATCGCCGCCGTCAAGCAGCTTTCCGCTGACGTGAACATCCCGCACGTCTGCGAGGCCATGAAGGCTGACGAGATCGAGGTCCTGGCCAAGGACGCCATGGCCGACGCTTGCTTCCCGGGTAACCCGCGCGAGGCGACGCTCGACGACGTCATCGAGCTCTTCAAGAAGATCTGCCCGGCTGCTTAACATGGTTCGGCGGGC
>NZ_JADNOH010000018.1 GCF_015557435.1 Collinsella aerofaciens | reverse complement strand
TCCAGGCCGTCCAGGTCGCGGTCCTGCCCAAGGGCGACCCCGCCCCGGGCGACACTACCTGTCCTTTTAAGAACCGTAGCGATGATCCCGCTTCGATTGCCATCCGTTCGCATACATCGAATATTGGCTGGATGTCTCCCGTAGGTGGCGGATCTGTTGCTGGGACAACTGGCAGGGGCCTTCCCATGGAGGCCCTCGAAGCCCAGCTTGGCTGGTATGGCCACTCGGGTTCTATTGAGCTTCGTGGTCATGTCTCGAATGTTGGCTGGCAGCAGTGGTCTAAGGGGCACTGCGGCACGACCGGAAAGTCTCAGCGCCTCGAGGCCGTCCAGATTCGCTTGACCGGCGAGGCGGCAGATAAATATGACATCTGGTATTGCGCTCATGTGTCAGGTATTGGCTGGCTCGATTGGGCCTGCAATGGTGCTGCCGCTGGTTCTGCCGGTAAGGGCAGGGCTATCGAAGCGGTCAAAGTGGTTCTCGTGGAGAAAGGCGGAGCGGCGCCCGGTTCCTCGGCCAAGGTCTTTATCGGCGATCCAGATGCTGTTACGGTTTCCGGATCGGCCGTTTCTGGGGAGAGTCTTGGCTCCTCTTCTGGTCAAAAGGCCACGATCGGAGGCAAGGGTGCTAAACTGCTGAACTCTATTGCCCTGAGCGTTGCCGGTCAAACTGATAACGGGTCTATTTCTTATTCCGTTATGGATGGGTATTCAGGCTGGGGCGCTTCTTCATCGGATGGTGGCGCTGCCAAGGCGGTATCCGGCGCACCCATAAAAGCGATAAAAATGTCGTTGAGCGGTCAACTCGCTGCCAATTATGACATCTGGTATCGAGTATGCGATTCCGGTAATGGCTGGACTGGCTGGGCGTCAAATGGTCAGGCATGTGGCGTTTCTGGTGGTTCTTCCGGTTTGTGCGGCATCGATGTTGCACTTGTAAATAAGGGTCAGTCTTCGCCTGGCTCCTCTGCCAATGCATTTATCGAAACGCCTGGAATCGGTCTTGTATCTCAGGCGCACGTTGCTTCTGCGGGCTGGCTGGCTCCCGTTGGCAACGGTGAAACCGCTGGCCAGACGGGCAAGTCCCGCTCCCTGCAGGCTTTGTATGTTGCAACTCAGGGCATCGATGCCTCAGTTGAAGTGTCGGCACATGTTGCGAATATCGGCTGGCAGCCATACGTCTCGGGTGCTTCCTATGCTGGCACTGTTGGCAAGGGCCTCGCAATTCAGGCGGTCAAATTAAGGCTGACCGGGAACGACGCTTCAAAATACGATATTTACTACCGTATTCATGCTGCAGACTATGGCTGGCTTGGCTGGGCTAAAAATGACGCCGCAGCTGGCACCGTTGGGCTGTCTAAGCAGGCCGAGGCAATTCAAATTAAGTTGGTTGCCAAGGGTTCGTCCGACGCCCCCGTTCAAGACCATGATGCGTTGATTCAACTTCCCGGGCTATCTGCTAAGGCAAATTGCTCCGGTCTTGGCTGGCAAGTGCCTGTTGGCAATGGCAGTGTTGCTGGAACGGTTGGACAGAACCGTGCCATGGAGGCCATGCAGCTGTCGCTTTCTGATAGCTCCATGAGTGGCGGTATATCGTATTCTGCCCACGTATCCAATATCGGTTGGCAGTCCGCTGTTTCAGATGGGGCTACATCGGGAACTGTTGGCCAAGGACAGCAAATCCAGGCTGTGAAGATTAACTTGACTGGCGATGTTTCTGATTACTTTGATGTTTGGTATCGCGTCCATGTGTCAAATTATGGTTGGCTTGGCTGGACCAAAAATGGATCATCGGCGGGCACCACGAAGCTTGGCATTCCTGTTCAGGCCTTACAGGTAAAGATTGTCCCTAAGGGCGCTTCCGCACCAGGCTCTACGTCTGATTCGTATTTTGAGACCTATCGATATATGGGATATCAGACCCCTGGCTCTTATCCAAAGGTTAGTTGCAATAGCGTACAGCTTCCTTCGTATTGCACCGGTTACTTCACGTATGTCACGCCTTCTCGAATTCCTTATAACGCTTCGCGACAGGATTGCATCAACGCCTTTATCCAGCGTGCACGTGAATATATCGGAACGCGTTATATCGAGCCTTGGTCTTCTTGGCCGGGGGATGCGGTTGATTGTTCGGGATTAGTGCTGCAATGTTTGTATGCGACTGGCATGGATATGGGTTGGTATAACCCCTATAACCATCGTTGGCTGCCTGAGCAGACGTATAACTCTATGAACTGGTATCGCAACAACACGTTTATGCCGGTTAGCACCTCTGCCATGCAGAGGGGAGATGTGGCCTACTACCAGGGTCATATTGGAATCTATATCGGTAACGGTCGAATTATCGATTCGTGGCCGGGAATTGGAGTTACCGAACGTTCGGTTAACGCTCCCGGTCGTGTGATCGGTGCCGCAAGACCTTTTGCATAGAGCCTATTGAGGCGCTCCGTAATAGGAGCGCCTCTTTTTGTGTCGGGGGCATTGCTTTTCCAAGCTCAAAATGTGTTCTATGAAGTGCGGTAATATAACCGTTGATTGTGTTGCTGTATTCAGCTGTTATCTTGGGGGATATACATGAAACGTCTAAAAGCGTATGCGGTTTTGGCTTGCGCGCTAGTAATGATTTGGTCGCAAGTCGCTCAGCCTTACTGTGCATATGCGCTGTCAGCTGAACCTGGCGCTATCTCGCAATCGACATCTCAAGCGTCTGAAGAGCGCGTATCCCAAGATGAAATTTCCCAGGGAACACAGGACGATGCTTCGGATTCCCAAGGTCAAACCGAATGGTATGGTGACGCTGCAAATGCTGCTCGTCCTGATGAGAGTGTGGACTCTGCTTCCAGCGATCAGCCTGGAATTGATGCTGTAGAGTCTGATATTGACGATTCTAACGGTGAGGCTTCGGCTGATGATTCCGTTGGGGCGGATTCCTTTGATGTCGACTCTTTGGAACAGAACTCTTGGCGTTATGAAAATGGCGTGCTTATCGAAGGCGGCAACGGCGACATCGATGCCAAGTCTTTAACTGACGACTCTTTGCCCAATGGCGCTGTTGCGCGCGGCATCGACGTCAGCAATCACCAAGGAACCGTTGATTGGAATAAGGTTAAGGCCGCGGGGATTGATTTTGCCATTCTCAAAGTTGGACCTGTTTACGGAAAACCTGACGATTCTTTTGAAAGAAATGCTGCTGAATGTGAGCGCCTCGGTATTCCTTATGGCGTGTATTATTACTCCTACGCCCGTTCTGTAGAGGATGCCAATAAAGAGGCCGACAGGACACTTGCTTGGCTCGTTGGCCATCATCCGTCGCTTCCCATTTATTATGATCTTGAGGATAACTATATCTTGCAAGATCCGGATTTCAGCAAGGATAAGCTCACTCAGATTGCGCAGGCTTTTTGCAACCGTATGGAGGCCGTTGGCTTTAAGTCGGGTATCTATGCGAACCTTAACTGGCTTAACAACTACCTGAATTCTCCGTCGTTGAGCGGTTATGATCATTGGGTCGCTCAATATAATTGGCGTTGCGATTATGCTGGCAGCTACAGTTTCTGGCAGTATTCAAGCAGCGGCAATGTCCCGGGCGTTAACGGACGCTGTGACATGAACTACTGCTTCAACGGTTCTCTTCTGAACGTAGACGACAGCAAGATGCATATTCAGTATGAGGCACATGTCTCGAATATTGGCTGGATGAGCAGCAAGCGCGACGGATCTACAGCTGGCACAACGGGGCAGTCTAAATCAGTGGAGGATCTTAAGGTCGGCATCTTGAATCCTGTTGAAGACGGCTCTGTGCAA
This sequence comes from Collinsella aerofaciens, assembly GCF_015557435.1. Lineage (GTDB taxonomy): Bacteria > Actinomycetota > Coriobacteriia > Coriobacteriales > Coriobacteriaceae > Collinsella > Collinsella aerofaciens_Z. The sequence goes on along the minus strand of NZ_JADNOH010000018.1, from coordinate 73 downwards.
ATTAACGCCAATGTAAGTGGCATCGGCTGGCAGGGCTGGGACACCCCCTCGGCCTCCGAGGGCGGCACCACCG
>NZ_JADNOH010000017.1 GCF_015557435.1 Collinsella aerofaciens | reverse complement strand
TCACGACGGAGGCCACATTAAGTGGCCTCCTGTTCGTGCGGAACTCGCGATAAACCTAAGCCGGTGTCCCCGCTCTCCCGGGGCCTGTCGTGGCTTGGTTGTTGCATGCGGCTCGCTTTTCGGAACGGGGCTGACGGAAACGTTCCAAAATCTACCACCGTCGCTGTACAGGGTGTCTATAAAGAGCCGTGGCCAAAAAACATCAAATATGAGTACTGATACTCTTTTAGTAGCAGTAACTTTGACCACATTTAAGGTGATTTGACGTGTCGATCGAGCAGATAAGCTGCCGTATCTCCTCAAGTGTTCATTAAAGGAAGACCTTGATGCGAATAAATCTCATTAAGATCTTCTTTTATTAACGAAAATAATGTAGCTACAACGGTAACAGTACTCATATTTGCCGTTTTTTGGCCACAGTCCTTCGGAGGGTCCTCGAAAATAGTCCCGAGCCGGCACTTTAGGAACGTCCCTAAGTGCCGACGCCGCGTCTGCCTGCGGCGGCCGCGCGCCGCTGCGTCGCTCCGCATCCTTGCGGGTTCGGATCCCTCCGCTTGGCGGCGTTGGCTCGATTTGCTTGACGTGAGGGGCTCTTGGCTGGTGTGGGACGGAGGGATTCCGCGTCCGCCTGGTCGGCGGCCGCGCCCCGCTGCGTCGCTTCGCTCCTTGCGTGCTTCGCTGGAAAACGCTTCGCGTTTCCTCAGCTCCGCACCCTGGCGGGTTCGAATCCCTCCGCTTGCCCACAAGAAAGCGCCCTGGGCCGCTATGGGCTCAGGGCGCTTTGTTTCTTTGGCTGGGACGGAGGGATTCGAACCCCCAACAGCCGGCACCAAAAACCGGAGTTCTACCGTTGAACTACGTCCCAATGTGGGTGTTGCACAAAAGCAACTCGTCTAGTTTACCTAATCTGCGAGGGCATCGCAAACGCCATCGAGTAGGCGTACGGCGAGCGTTTGGGCGTCGCTTGCGGTGAAGGTGCCGTTGTAGCGCGTCATGCCCGTGAGTTCGATGCGAATGCGTGCGGGCTTTTGCTGGGCGGCAACATTGGCGGTGCGGATGCGCTGGGCCAGGTTGTGGCATTCGGCGAGGGCAATCGTGGCACGCGGCGCTGCGTCAGCGGGCAGCTCATCGCTTGCGATCTCGAGCACCAGGTCAACATCGGTCGGAACCTCGGAATCGCAGAGCATCATGCCGCTGTTGTCGGTCGTTGCCGTGGCGATATTCCACATGCGCGATGCAACGCTGCGCGCGATGGGGTCCTCGCCGATAACGGCAATCTGGAACCGCTCGAGCACGTTGGCCGCGCGGGCAAAACCGATACGCGACTCAGCTTCGGTAACCGAGGGCTTGCCCTCCCACACGTGGTGCAGGCGGTTGATGTAGGCGTAGGTGTCCTGGAAGGCCATGCCGTCGGCAAACAGGCCGACGTTTTCCTGGAACTGCTGCAGGGCGGCTTCGGTATGCGGGCCAAAGTAGCCGTCGTCCTCGCCGCAGGCAAAGCCCAAAACGTTGAGCGCGCGCTGCAAGGCCTGCACGTCGGCACCGTGGAAATTGGGCATACGCAGATAGAGGGTGCGGTCGCCCAGTTTGTACGAGGCGTCGACCAGCGCACTCCAGCAGGGGATATCGACGGCGTGACCGGCGGCAAGGCCGCTGTCGAGCCTAAAGGTGCCAACAGCCTGCTCGGTGGTAGTGCCAAAGTGCTTGTCGGCGACCTCGGTGGCATCAATTGTGTAGCCGAGCTGCAGAAGGCGGGACTGAACGTCCTCGACGGCTGCTCCTTGCATGCCCGTTGTAATAGGTTCCATGAACGAACCCCTTTCGGCGTACCATTCGTACTATTTGAGCGTCTGTCGGATAGACAACTCGAAGGGATGCATAAACATGCTCTCAACAGTGTAGCAACTTGTGCTCAAATGCGCTGCCGACAGGTTTTGTAACCCCCGCTAGTTAAGGCGCTCCACAAAGAAATCTGCCATAGAGAGGAACAACTCGCGCGCATGCGGGTCGAGCTGCACATCCTCGATGGCGGCCTTAGCCTTAGCGGTCAGGTCCAAGGCGTAGGCGTGCGCGTAGTCAATCGAGCCACTCCCCTGGAAGATCTCCACGGCTCGTGCGAGCTGCGCGGGGTCTTCGGTGCCCGAGGAGAGGATTGCCTCGACCTCATCGTGGTGGCGTTTATCGGACAGGGCGTGCACGGCGACGAGCGTACGCTTGCCCTCGGTGATGTCGGTGCGGAAGTCCTTGTTGGCGGCTTCCTTGGTACCGACAAGGTTGAGCAGGTCGTCTTGGATTTGGAAGGCAAGGCCGGTGTGCAGGCCAAAAATGCGCAACGCCTCGACCTGCTCCTCGCTGCCGCCACCGATAATGGCTCCGGCGGCAAGCGGCGTGGCCCCGCTGTAAAACGCGGTCTTGTGCGTCGCCATGTCCAGATAGTCGTCAACCGAGATGTCAAAGCGCCCGTCGCGAACCCAGCCCAGGTCGAGTGCCTGACCCTCAATGGTGCGGACAATCATCTCGGTGAGCTCATGGAGCACGCGCAGCTTAACGTCGGGCGCAAGCGTGGGGTCGTCGAGAACCGTCTTGGTGACCATGGTGAGCGCCAGATCGCCGCAGTTGATGGCAAGCCCCGTGCCCTCGGTAAGATGCATGCAGGGTTTGCCACGGCGCAGCTGCCCGTTGTCGGCGATGTCATCGTGGATGAGTGCACCCGACTGGAAATGCTCGATGGCAGCTGCGGCGCTGCGGGCGCTTTCAAAGCTACCGCCCACAGCGGTGGCGGCGAGCATACAAATGAGCGGGCGGTGGCGCTTGCCGGCGTTGGCCGTAAACGCCGAGAGCGGCGCGTACAGGTAGCGCTCGATATCGGCAGAGGTCGCCTGTCCGTCAAAGAACGTGGCCAGATAGTCGTTGATCTGGTCGAAGTGCTGGGCTAAAAAGCTGGTAAACGGACTGGACACGGGCGCTCGCATTCTTTCGGAGGTTGCATCGTTGCATTATGCAGACACCATATTGCCACATTGGGGCTATCTGCACGGCATTTTTAGTGATTTGGGACAACAGGGCACGCTTGATGGAACATACCTAGATAAGTCTAAAGTGCTTGAGCGCCGTGACGACACCGTCGTGATCGACCGAGTCGGTAATGTAGTCCGCGCGTTTTTTGAGATAGTCGGGCGCGTTGCCCATCGCGATGCCAACATCGACGGCATTCATCAACGTGATGTCATTGCTGGCATCGCCGATGCCGTATACGGTTCCGTGGTTGGGGTCGAGGGCGTCGAGTACGGACTGGATGCCCTCGCGCTTGGTGCATTCGCGAGGCGATATCTCCGTTACATCGAGCTCGAGCTCGTTGAAGCACAGCAGCGGCTCAAGCTCCTTGTCCCGAGCAATGCGGTTGGCGAGCGGCGTGGACATCAAGATCTTGTAGGCGCCGTAGTGCTGCAACTGCGTTACGGCATCTCCCACGGTGCGTGCGTACCCAGGAGCGTCGGGTGCGTCGGCGCTCATGCGCACGACGCCGTTAAGGCCTTCAAAGCGGATGACCTCGCCCGACTGCTCAAGATAAGGGATAAGGCGTTGCAACATGCCGGGAGTCATCGCCAGATCGCGAATCGCCTGTCCGTCGAGCTCGACATAGCCGCCCGCAAGGCAGACGATGCCGGTCCAGGGCAGCTCGAGCAGTTTGGGATGGATGCAACTCAACGTGCGCCCTGTGCAGATAAATGCCATGTTGCCGTTGGCGACAAAATCGCGGATGGCCTGCGAGACCGCTTCGTTGGGGTAGGGCGAGAGGTCCCGTTCGTCCTCGGGGAGCTCCTGGGCCACGCGGGGGTCTTGCCAGGCAAGCGTTCCGTCGATATCAAAGAAGCAGATATTTGCAGGCTTTTGAAGAGTGTCACCGGGCACGGGATGGGGCGCTTCGGGGGCAAAGCCCGGCTCGAGCCCCATGATCTGATCGAAGTGCTCCTTAATGCGCAAAACGGAGATGCCGATGATCACCTGGGCGGTTTTGCCGGTGATGATGAGGCCCTTGGCACCGGCTGCGACAAACGATGCATTGTCCGCGACGATAGAGGGATCGACGACCTCCACGCGCAGGCGTGTGGCGCAGTTGGTTGCGCCCACGATGTTGCCAACGCCACCCAAAAGCTCGACGACGTGCTCGGCAAGCAGGTGATCGAGGTTTGCCTGCGCATTGGCTGAATCATCATCGAAAGAGTCCCCTTTGTCCTCCATGCTCTTTGCTGACTGTTTGTCGGCGGCGCGATTGGCGCCATGGTCCTCGCGCCCCGGGGTTTTAAGGTCGAGGGCTAGGATGATACCGCGGAAGCTCAGGAAAAAGATGACGCTAAAGGCAAGCCCAATACCGAGTGCCATAAGGTAGGCACCGGCGTGCGTGCGCATGAGCGGGATAAAGTTGAAGGCCGCCATTTCCATAAGGCCGCCCGAGAAAATGCCCACGATGCCAAAGAAATTCATGGCCATGGCAAGGCAGGACGATAAGGCGGCATAGAGCACGAAGAGCCCCGGATAGGTGAACATAAAGAGGAACTCGAGCGGTTCGGTGACGCCGCAGACCACCGAGGTGACGATGGCAGGCAGCAGGATGACCTTAAGGCCGGCCCTGCGATCGGGTTTTGCGGTGGTGTAGAACGCCGCGGCGATGGCGGGCAAGCCAAAGAGCTTGACCCAGCCGGTGGCGGTAAAGCCAGCCCAAGGAGCAAGTTCCTTAAGGGGGCGCGTGCTGTGGGAAAGGATGGGAAGCAGGTTGGTCCACGTGGCGTAGACGCCTTCGTTTACGACCAGGTTGTCGTAGTAGATCGGCATGTAGAGCAGGTGGTGCAGGCCGAAGGGTTCGAGGGCACGCTCCAAAAACACGAAGAGGCCCACGCCTAAGGTGCCGACTCCCGCAAGCGCATGGCGCAACGTATCGGTCGCTCCATATATAAAGGGAACGGCGATTGCCGAGACGATGGCGAGGCCGAGAACAGCGAAAAAGCTGATGAGGTAGACCAGCGAGGAGCCGGAGAACGTGCCAAGCCAATCGGGCACCTTGGCATCGTAGAAGCGGTCATGGATGGCAACGACGATGGTTGAAACCGCCAGCGGTCCGATGATGCCGGTGTCGAGGGTCTTGATGCCGTCGATGACGGTGATGCCGGTGGCGGGAGCAAGGGATGAGGGGTACATAAGACCCAGGTTGTCACCGCTGATCTTGATGATCTCGCTCAAAAAGAAGCAGTAGGCAAAATATGCCACGAGCGCCTCGAGGCAGCAGCGCGCCGGTTGCTTTTGGGCGAGGCCAATGGGTAGGGCTATGGCAAACAGGAGCGGAAGGCGCCTAAAGACCGTCCACGATCCGCGCTGGACGATGGTCCAGAAGAAGTACCAAGGCGTTCCGTATACGGCAAGGTCGCCGACAATGTCTGCGGTCGTGGCGAGGGCGGAGATGCCGACCATAAGGCCCGATATGGAAAACAGCATGGCGGGCGCAAACATGGCTCCGCCAAAACGTTGGATTTTCTGCAGCATGTTTTGTCCTTCCAGACGGCCGCACGCTTGCGTGGGTAAAACGTTTAAACAATCGTTAATTGTAGAGGACTGGCGAAGCGGCTTCGCTGACGGTTTTTACATGACCGGGGTCTGGGTATGAGAGCGACCGCCAACGGTTAATTATTGGCGCTTTACCGATAGGCGGTTTGAACAACCCCAAGAAATGCTATCGTGCCTAGCCGTACGTATTCATTAGAGGTGAAACAATGCCAAAAGCCATTTACGAAGGAATTTACCGCGAGATTCGTTCGCGCATTATCAACGGAACCTATGCATTCCAGGAGATGCTGCCGACCGAGGCCGAGCTGACCGCGGAGTTCGGGTGTACCCGCAATACCGTCCGTCGAGCACTTTCCATGCTTGCCGACGAGATGTACGTGCAACCCATTCACGGCAAGGGCGTGCGTGTCATTTGGCTCAAAGGTGAGACCGATATGCTCGGTGCGCTCGAGGAAGTCGAGTCGTTTGGCGAGTTCGCAAAGCGCAACAATGCCGTCGCGTCGACGGACGTGAAGTCCTTTGAACATCTGATTTGCACCGAGCAGCTTTCCCGCCGTCTGGGTTTTAAGGTGGGCGAGGAGCTGATTCGCGTGGTGCGTGTCCGCAGTCTTAACGGTAGCGCCCGCCAGGTTGACCACGGCTACTTTTTGGAGTCGATCGCCAAGGGGCTTACGCCCGAGATTGCGGAGAAGTCCATCTACGATTACCTGGAGCACAAGCGCGGGGTCAAAGTGATGGCAAGTCGTCGTACGGTGAGCGTCGAGCTCGCCAACGATGAGGACTGCAGCTACTTGGACCTTGGAAAATACAACTGCGTCGCCGTCATGGAAAGCCAGTCGTACACCTCGGATGGCATCTTGTTCGAGGTCACGCACGCCCGTACGCATCCCGAGATCTTCCACTACCGCGTCAACTCCAAGCGATAGGCGGCAGGCTCGCCGTCTGGCGAGGCTTATGCCCTCAAAGCGAAAACGCCCGGTCAGGCCGACGTCATATCGGCTTGACCGGGCGTTTTGTCTGCATCCAATAACATATAATTGTTTATACAAAACTTGTCAAGCGAAAAGTTGAAATTACCGTTCACCGAGGTTTTTCTACCGCTCTGGTAATAGTTGTTCAAACAACTAGCGAAAAAGCGTATTGTACAAATTAGCAAAAGGGGCTCAGTCCCCAAGCCAATCTCCGAAGGCGGCGACAAAGGGTGTCGCCACGGTGTGAAAGGGTGGATTGTAATGAAGAACGAAATGAGCAGAAGGCAGTTCCTGGGCTTCGCTGGTTCCGCGGCTGCGGTTCTTGGTCTGGGTCTCGTGGGCTGCGGCGGCTCCGCCGGCTCCGGCTCCTCTGCTTCTGGTGACGCTGCCGAGGTCTACTTCCTCCAATTCAAGCCCGAGGTCGACAAGGAGTGGAAGGAGATCGCCAAGGCGTACAAGGAGGAGAAGGGCGTCGAGGTCAAGATCGTGACCGCCGCCTCCAATACCTACGAGGAGAAGCTCAAGTCGAGATGTCCAAGAGCTCCGCTCCGACGCTGTTCCAGGTCAACGGCCCCACCGGTCTTAAGAACTGGAAGGACTACTGCGCCGACCTGTCCGACACCAAGGTCCGCGGCGAGCTCATCGACGACTCCCTGGCTCTGCAGTCCGACGGCAAGGATCTGGGCATCGACTGGGTCCAGGAGAGCTACGGCATTATCTACAACAAGGAGCTCCTCGAGAAGGCCGGCTACAAGGCCGAGGACATCGACTCCTTCGACAAGCTGAAGGCTTGCGCCGACGACATCCAGGCCCGCAAGGACGAGCTCGGCGTTGACGGTGCCTTCACCTCCGCCGGCATGGACGACTCCTCCAGCTGGCGCTACACCACCCACCTCGCCAACCTCCCGCTCTACTACGAGTTCGAGAAGGAGCACAACCAGGAGGACGACGAGATCAAGGGCGAGTATCTCGACAACTTTAAGCAGATCTTCGACCTGTACATCACCGACTCCACCTGCGATCCTTCGCAGCTTGCCTCCAAGACCGGCGACGATGCCACCAACGAGTTCGCAACCGGCAAGGCCGTCTTCTATCAGAACGGCTCTTGGGCCTACGCTGACCTCACCAAGGCTGGCATGACCGACGACCAGATTGGCATGATGCCCATCTACATCGGTGTCGACGGCGAGGAGAACCAGGGCCTGTGCTCCGGCGGCGAGAACTACTGGTGCGTCAGCTCCCAGGCTTCCGAGGATGCCCAGAAGGCCACCGAGGACTTCATGTATTGGTGCGTCACCTCTGACACCGCTACCAGCATCATCGCTGACAAGATGGGTCTGACCGCCCCGTTCAAGAGCGCCAAGGACACCAACAACATTTTCTCGCAGCAGGCCGTTGCCATGGCCAAGGACGGCAAGAAGACCGTCGCTTGGGACTTCGTCTACATCCCCTCTGAGGAGTGGAAGAAGAACCTCAAGCAGGCTCTGATCGCCTATGCTGCCGACAACACCAAGTGGGACGGCGTTAAGAACGCCTTCGTCGACGGCTGGAAGACCGAGAAGGCTGCTTCCGAGTAAGCAATTGCTGCCCAAGCTATCTGATTAGCGGCAGGGGGCGGGCAGACGGTGGTTTGCCCGCCCCCTGCATATTGAAAGGACCCTTCTATGGGCAAAGCACTCAAGCGCTGGTGGCCGCTCTTTATGCTGCCCACGTGCCTGGCGTTTATGATCGGGTTCGTAATCCCCTTTATCCAGGGATTCTATCTCTCGTTCTGCCAGTTTATTACTATCAACAACACACATTTTGTCGGTATCGAGAACTATGTGCGCGCACTGTCCGATCCGCAGTTCTCCACGTCGTTCTTCTTTACCGTGGCGTTTGCCTTCCTGTCGACGGTGCTCATCAATGTGATCGCCCTCGCTATCGCCCAGGCGCTCACCCGCAAGGCGCTCAAGGGCACCAACATCTTCCGTACGATCTTCTTTATGCCTAACCTGATCGGCGGCATCGTGCTGGGCTACATCTGGCAGATTCTGATCAACTGCCTGCTTTCCAATATCGGCGCCGACCTCATCGCCCTTAACTCCGCTGCCGGCTTCTGGGGTCTTATCGTCCTGACCCTGTGGCAGCAGGTCGGTTACATGATGATCATCTACATCGCCGGTCTGCAGTCCATTCCGTCCGACTACATCGAGGCCGCCAAGGTCGACGGTGCTACGGCATGGCAGACGTTCTGGAAGGTTAAGATCCCCAACCTGATGCCGACGATCACCATCTGCCTGTTCCTGTCCATCACCAACGGCTTTAAGCTGTTCGACCAGAATCTCGCCCTTACCGGTGGCGCCCCCGCGCACTCCACCGAGATGCTCGCCCTGAACATCTACAACACGTTCTATTCGCGCGCTGGCATCGCATGGCAGGGCATTGGCCAGGCCAAGGCAGTTATCTTCTGCATCCTGGTCGTCGCTATTTCCATGATTCAGCTTAAGGCCACGAGGTCCAAGGAGGTGCAGCAGTAATGAAACGCGATAAAGCTATCAACCGCGTCCTCTCGATTTTCTTTACGATCCTGTCGCTCGCGTGGATCTACCCCGTGTTCATGATTGCGCTCAATTCCTTTAAGAAAGGGACCGCAATCAGCACGACTACGGCGTTCGATCTGCTTACGCCCGAGACGTTCAACGGCCTTGCAAACTACGTGCACGCTCTGAACGAGCAGGGCTTTGCCTCGGCGTTCATGTACTCGCTCATCATCACGGTCACGTCGGTCGTACTGATCCTGGTGTGCTGCTCCATGTGCGCTTGGTACGTGGTGCGCGTCAATAACAAGATCTCGAACTTCTTCTATTACCTGTTCGTCTTCTCGATGGTCGTGCCCTTCCAGATGCTCATGTTCACGCTGTCCAACCTCGCGGACCGCATCGGCTTTAACACGCCGTTTAACATCTGCTTCATCTACCTGGGCTTTGGCGCGGGTCTCGCGGTCTTTATGTTCGCCGGCTTTGTCAAGAACATCCCGCTCGAGATCGAAGAGGCGGCCATGATCGATGGCTGCAACCCCGTCCAGGTGTTCTTTAAGATCGTTCTCCCCATCATGAAGCCCACCTATCTTTCGGTTGGCATCCTCGAGACCATGTGGGTCTGGAACGACTACCTGCTGCCTTACCTTACGCTTGACTCCACCAAGTACAAGACCATTCCTATCTTGATCCAGTACTTCCGCGGCGGCTATGGCCATGTTGAGCTCGGCCCCATGATGGCCTGCATCATGATGGTCGTTATCCCCATCGTCATCATGTACATCTTCTGCCAGAAGTACATCATTGACGGTGTGGTGGCAGGTGCCGTCAAGGGCTGATGCCGTAACTGTTTTGCAAGTTTCTGCGGCGCCCCTCAGCGTGGCGCCGCGTATCGAAAGGTAAAGACATGGCCGAGATCGTTCTCAAACATGTTCAGAAGGTGTATCCCAACAACGAGTCCAAAAAGAAGGGCTTCTTTGGCAAAAAGAAGACCGAGGAGAAGAAGCACAACCTCAAGGTTACCGAGGACGGCGTGCTTGCGGTAGAGGACTTTAACCTTACCGTGCACGACCAGGAGTTCATCGTCCTCGTCGGCCCCTCTGGCTGCGGTAAGTCCACGACGATGCGCATGGTTGCCGGCCTGGAGGACATCACCTCGGGTGACGTGCTCATCGACGGCAAGCGCGTCAACGACGTCGCTCCCAAGGATCGCGACATCGCCATGGTGTTCCAGAGCTACGCCCTGTACCCCAACATGACGGTGTACGAGAACATGGCGTTTACGCTCGAGCTCAAGAAGGTCCCCAAAGACGAGATCGATCGCAAGGTTCGCTCCGCTGCCGAGATCCTGGGTATTACCGAGTACCTCGACCGTAAGCCCAAGGCGCTCTCCGGCGGTCAGCGCCAGCGTGTCGCCATCGGCCGCGCCATCGTGCGTGACCCCAAGGTCTTCCTGATGGACGAGCCGCTGTCCAACCTGGACGCCAAGCTCCGTAACCAGATGCGTGCCGAGCTCATCAAGCTGCGTCACGAGATCAAGGGTACCTTCATTTACGTTACCCACGACCAGACCGAGGCCATGACCCTCGGCGACCGCATCGTGGTCATGAAGGATGGCGTCGTCCAGCAGATCGCCACGCCGCAGGAGGTCTTCAACCACCCCGCGAACATCTTCGTCGCCGGCTTTATCGGCGTGCCGCAGATGAACTTCTTCGATGCCCAGCTGGTGCGTTCGGGCAACGGCTTTACCGTCAAGACCGAGGACATGAACGTGGCGCTCGCCCCCGAGACCTGCGCTCAACTCGCCCTCAACTGGGATGGCGGCGATGTGAAGGAGATTACGGCCGGCGTGCGCCCCGAGCAGATCCTGCTTGCCGACAAGGGCGAGGAGGGTGCGCTCCAGGGCACCGTCGAGGTGACCGAGCTCATGGGCTCGACCGAGCATGTACACGTGACCGCTCCCGACGGCCAGTTTGTCCTGATTATCCCCGTCGTCGACCTTGAGGCCAAGGGCGCGCTCAAGGCTGGCGACCCCATCTGGTTCAAGTTCGAGAAGAACGCGACTCATCTCTTCGATAAGGTGTCTGGCAAGAACCTTATCTAGGCCCGGTGCATCCAGGCCCTCCCTTTGGGCGACTGCGGCTTTGCCATCCTTTTGCCGCGGTCACATATAAGGCTCCCCTCCCGTCCACTGGGCGAGAGGGGAGCCTTTCTTTGTGTTGGGACTGTCTGACCGGTCGTTTGTCTCGATCTGTAACGGATAGGGCCGATTTCGGACGTTAGATGTTACAGATCGAGACGGTTCCGCTGAGCTAACCATTTCATCTTAATCTGTAACACCAAAGGCGAATTTCACCTGCTAGATGTTACAGATTGAGATAAACCCGAGGGGAGGGGCCGGTATGTCTCAATCTGTAACGGCTGGGACCGTTTTGGTTGAGTAATTGCTACGGATCGAGATTGTTTGGCCGAGTCGGATCACAGGGTAACGTGCGGGCACAAAAAACGGAGCCGTGTTGCCACGACTCCGTTTCTCAAGAGGATGGGTAAGGGGAATGAGCTAGCTCAGGTGCCAGATCTCGTCGTTGTACTGGGAGATCGTACGGTCGGACGAGAAGGTGCCGGCGTTGGCGATATTGATGAGCGCCTTGCGCATCCAGGCGTCCTGGTCCTCGTAGTCGGCCAGCACGCGCTCCTTGGTCTGGATGTACTCCTCAATGTCGAGCAGGGCCATAAACCAGTCCTTGCCCTTAATGTCGTCGTGCAGGCGCTGCAGGCGCTCGGCGTTGCCGGTTGCCATAAAGGCCGGGTTGGTGATGAAGTCCACCAGCAGTTTAATGCCGGGCTTGCGGTAGAGCGCACCGGCGTTGTAGGTGCCGTCGGCGTAGAGCTGCTCGACCTGTTTGGACGAGGCACCAAAGGTATAGATGTTCTCGTCGCCCACGAGCTCGGCAATCTCCACGTTGGCACCGTCGAGCGTGCACAGGGTTAGGGCGCCGTTGAGCATGAACTTCATGTTGGAGGTGCCGCTCGCCTCCTTGGAGGCCAGGCTGATCTGCTCGGAGATGTCAGCGGCGGGGATCACGCGCTCGGCGGCGGTGACGTTGTAGTTCTCGATCATGACAACCTGCAGGTAGGGAGCCACGTCGGGGTCGTTTGCAATCCACTGCGACAGCGTCAGGATCAGATGGATGATGTCCTGCGCGATAGTGTAGGCAGGCGCCGCCTTGCCGCCAAAGATGATGGTGACGGGGTGCTTAGGCCTGTTGCCGTTCTTGATATCGAAGTACTTCCAGATGATGTAGAGCGCGAGCATCTGCTGACGCTTGTACTCGTGGATGCGCTTGACCTGGACGTCGATGATGGCGTTGGAGGGAATGGTCACGCCCTGCTCGAGCGCCATGAACTGGCGCATGATGGCCTTGGCCTCGACCTTGGTGGCGGCCAAGCGCTCAAGAACGTCCTTGTCGTCGGCGAACTTGGCGAGTTTGCTCAGATCGCCGGTGCTGCGCCAGTCGGTGCCGATTACATCGTCGAGCAGGCTGGCGAGCGCGGGGTTGGCTCCATGGATCCAACGGCGGAAGGTGATGCCGTTGGTCTTGTTGGAGAACTTCTCGGGATAGATCTCGTAGAATGGATGAAGCTCGGTGTCCTCCAAGATCTTGGTGTGGAGGGCGGCTACGCCATTGATGGAGAAGCCAAAGTGGATGTCCATGTGGGCCATGTGGACGGTGTCGTATTCGTCGATGACGGCGACGCGCGGGTCATCGTGCTCGGCCTTCGCGATCTCATCGAGCTTGACGATAATGTCGGCGATGGCAGGGGAGACCTTCTGCAGGCTGACGAGCGGCCACTTCTCGAGCGCCTCGGCAAGAATCGTGTGGTTAGTGTAGGCGACCATGGAGCGTACGATGGTCACGGCCTCGTCAAACTCGATGCCATGCTCGGTGGTGAGCAAGCGAATGAGCTCGGGGATGACCATGGTGGGGTGCGTGTCGTTAATTTGGACCACGGCGTAGTCGGCCAGATCGTGCAGGTTGCTGCCGCGCTCGATGGCCTCGTCGATCAGGAGCTGGGCGGCGTTGCTCACCATGAAGTATTCCTGGTAGATGCGAAGCAGGCGGCCCTGCTCGTCGGAATCGTCGGGGTAGAGGAACAAGGTGAGGTTCTTGGCGATCTCTGTCTTGTCGAAGTCGATGGAGCTGCCGGGGACCAGGCCGTCGTCGACGCTCGCCAGGTCGAACAGGCGCAGACGGTTCTTGGTGGGCTGGCCGTAACCGGGCACGTCGATGTTGACGAGCTTGGAGGTAACGGCAAAATCACCGAACTCGACGGTGTAGGAGCGGTCGTCGTCGACTAGGATGTCCTGCTCACCGAGCCACTCGTCGGGGACGGCCTTCTGCTGGTTGTCGACAAAGCGCTGACGGAACAGGCCGTAGTGATAGTTGAGGCCCACGCCATCGCCGGTCAAGCCCAGCGTGGCGATGGAATCCAGGAAGCATGCGGCCAGGCGGCCCAGGCCGCCGTTGCCGAGCGACGGCTCGACCTCGAACTCCTCGATCTTGTTGAGGTCGTGGCCTGTGGCGGTGAGCTGGTCCTTAACCTCGTCGTAGATGCCGAGGTCGATCATGTTGTTGATGAGCAGCTTGCCGATCAAAAATTCGGCGGAAATGTAATAGAGCTTTTTCTTGCCGTTGTTGAGCGGGCAGGCGGCGGAGCGCTCCTGCACGAGTTTGACCAGCAGCTTGTAAATGCGACGGTCGTCGAGCTGCTCGAGCGAGGTGCCAAAAGACTGCTCGGCGAGTTCCATGAGGTTAATTTGGGGCATGTTTCCTCCTGTAATGGGTTGATTACATGTCTGCAATTCATAAGAATCCCGCGCGAGGGGATTGGGGTGGCCTCGCGCGGGTAAGCAAGCGCGTCCGCACGGTGGGGAGGGGTCGGGCGCGGTAGCTCCTATTGAGGAAGCTCGATTTCGGCTTCCGACGGGATGCGGAAGTAGGTCTCGGTCCAGTCGGTGAGTTTGTGCTCGAGCTCGCGGGTGATGGCGCCGTCGAGCATGCGCCAGGTCCAGTTGCCGCCCAGCGTGGCAGGGGTGTTGATGCGCGCCTCGTTGCCCAAGTTGAGCAGGTCCTGCATGGTGTAGACGCACGTGTCGCTCACGCTGGCTGCGATGGTTCGGTTGAGCGCGTCGGCGATGGGTTCGCCGGCCTGCTGATGGGTGTACAGGGCTGTCTGCTCGCGCTGACGCGGGGTAGCCGTTCCTTCAAACCAGCCGCGTGCCGTCTCGTTGTCGTGAGTGCCCACGTAGGCGACGGTGTTGGCAATGTAGTTGTGCGGCAGGTAGTACGAGTTGGTGCCCTCAAAGGCAAACTGCAGGATCTTCATGCCGGGGAAGCCCGAGTTGTCGCGCATATCGATGACGCCGGGGGTGAGGAAGCCCAGGTCCTCGGCGATGATGGGCAGCGTGCCGAGCTTTTCCTCGAGTGTCTTGAAGAGCTTGAGGCCGGGACCCTGCGTCCACGAACCGTAGGACGAATCAGGCGAGGAGAACGGCACCTCCCAATAGGCCTCGAAGCCGCGGAAGTGATCCAGGCGGATGACGTCGTACATGTCGAGGGCGGCGCGAATGCGGCCCTCCCACCAGGAGAAGCCGTCGGCCTCCATGGCGTCCCAGTCGTAGATGGGGTTGCCCCAGTACTGGCCGGTGGCCGAGAACTGGTCGGGCGGCGTGCCGGCGACGCTCACGGGATTGCCGGCGGCGTCGATCTTAAAGAGCTCAGGTGTCGCCCACATCTCGACGGAGTCACGCGAGACATAGATGGGCAGGTCGCCGATGATGAGAATGTCGCGCTCGTTGGCATAGGCCTTGAGGCGGCTCCACTGGCGATCGAAGAAGTACTGCGTCATCTGGTGGTAGAGCATACGCGCCGGATGGTCGGCGCAGACCTTGGCGGAAGCCTCGCCGCGGGTGCGGAGCTCCGCGGGCCACTCCCAAAACGCCTTGAGACCGCACTCCTCTTTGACGGTCATGAACTCACAGTAGGGGATGAGCCAGTCCTCGTTGGCCTGGATAAAGTCATCGAAATCGGCCGGCTTGTCGGCAGCAAAGCGCTCGGCGGCGCGGTCGAGAATCTGACGGCGGCCGCCAAAGATAGCACCGTAGTCGACATTGCTGGGGTCGGATCCCAGATACACGCCATCGATATCGCGCTGCTCCAGATACCCTGCCTCGATAAGCTCGGCAAAGTCGATAAAGTTGGGGTTGCCTGCGCGGGCCGAGAACGACTGATAAGGCGAATCGCCATAGCTGGTCGTCGTAAGGGGCAGAATCTGCCAGTAATGTTGTTTGCACGAGGCGAGAAAATCGACGAAGTCGTAGGCATTCCAGCCAAAGCCGCCGATTCCGTATGGTCCGGGCAGAGATGAGACGGGCATGAGGACGCCGCTTGCACGCTCCATGAATGCGCTCACCAACCTTCTTGTTGTGGGGTCGGCCTGCCGATGGGTGTGCAGTCCGCCTCCGATGTTCTGATTCGATACGCCTATTGTAAAACATGTTGTTTAAACATGTACAGGCAAGATAAAAAAGTTGGTCGATTTTCGGCGAATGGCTACATGCCATGAAAAAGCCCCGACCTCACAACGTGAGATCGGGGCAAGAACGGTATGTAGGTTTTTGCTACTCGGCGTCGGTGAAGCCGTTGGGGTTGTGGCTCTGCCAGTTCCAGCTATCGCGGCACATGTCCGCGATGTCGTACTGGGCCTTCCAGCCCATCATGCGCTCGGCCTTGGAGGCATCGCACCAGTTGGCAGCGATGTCGCCGGCGCGGCGCTCGCGGATCACGTAGGGCAGCTCCTTGCCACAAGCCTTGGAGAAGGCGGCGACGACCTCGAGTACCGAGGTGCCGGTGCCGGTGCCCAGGTTAAAGATCTCGACGCCGGTCTTGCCGTTCATCCAGTTAAGGGCGGCAACGTGACCAGAGGCCAGATCGCACACGTGGATGTAGTCGCGCACGCCGGTGCCGTCGGGGGTGGGGTAGTCGTTGCCAAAGACCTGAACGGCCTCGAGCTTGCCCACGGCGACCTGGGCGACATAGGGCACCAGGTTGTTGGGGATGCCCTTGGGGTCCTCGCCGATCAGGCCCGACGGATGAGCGCCGATGGGGTTGAAGTAACGGAGCAGCACGACGTCCCACTCGGGGTCGGCGGTGTGGACGTCCATAAGGATCTGCTCGATCATCCACTTGGTCCAGCCATAGGGGTTGGTTGCGGGCTTCTTGGGGTCTTCCTCGGTGACGGGCGGGTTGTCCGGGTCGCCGTAGACGGTCGAGGAGCTCGAGAAGATGATGGACTTGCAGCCATGGTTGCGCATGACGTCGATGAGCACCAGGGTGTTCTCGATGTTGTTGTGGTAGTACTCGACGGGCTTGCTCACCGACTCGCCGACGGCCTTAAAGCCGGCAAAGTGGATGACACGGTCGATCTGATGGGTATCGAAGATCTTGTTCATCGCATCGCGGTCGAGCACGTTGGCCTCGTAGAAGGTGAGGTTCTTGGCGGCCCCGTCGCCCACGATGGTCTTGACGCGGTCGACGGCGACGGCGCTGGAGTTGGAGAGATCATCGACGATGACGACCTGGTAGCCACCCTCGAGCAGCTGAACGACGGTGTGCGAGCCGATAAAGCCGGCGCCACCGGTAACGAGGACGCAGGTGTCTTTGGGGTCGAGTGCTTTGGACATGTAGTCTCCTATCGAATCAGGAACACTTCTAGAGGGGAGTATAGCGCAGGCGGGGACGCCCAAATGGTGCACTGTAGGAAAAGCAGAGGATTATGTTAACGTACTCATATAAGAGCTTGCTTAATTGTTACCTCAAATTTGACAATTGCTTACGAGCCGCCGACCTTGTAGTTTCCTGCCGTTCGTGGAAATCGTTGGGACGCGCCATATGTACGCTAATATGTATGAGTTGAGCGACATATAAATAAGCATGTAACGGAGTACATATGTCACCAAACAGCGATTCCATCCTTTCCCAGGAGCTCTCGCGCCGCACTGCCCTTAAGGCCCTGTTCGGCGCCGCTTCTGCGGCAGTTCTTTTTGGCCTGCCCACTCGCGCCCATGCGGCGGAGGCTTCCAAAGAAACCACCGATAAATTGAATGCCGCCCAGGCCCAGCTCGACGAGGTTCAGGCCCAGCTCGACAGCATCGCAAATGAGTATGCGGCGCTGGCCAACAAGAATGCCCAGACCCTCAACGACATCGAGAATGTCCAGGGCAAGATTGACGACACGCAGGCCCAGATCGATGAAAAGAAGGCCGAGCTCAAGAAGAAGCGCAACGACCTTTCCGATCGCGTGGCCGCCAGCTACAAGTCCGGCGGTACGAACATCCTGTCGCTGCTGCTGGCCTCTGGCTCGTTTGAGGAACTCGTCGCCAACGCGCACTACGTCGAGAAGATCAACAAGAGCGACCGCGATGCCATCGAGGATATCCAGACGATTCAGGCTGAGCTCGACGCGCAGAAGACCGAGCTCGAAGCACAAAAGGCCAACCTGGAGAAACTCAAGGATCAGCAGACGGCCCAGATGCAGGATATGCAGGCCAAGCAGCAAGAGGTCCAGACCGTGCTGAACGGTCTTTCCGACGATGTCAAGGAGCTCATGGCCCAGCGTGATTCCGAGATCCTCGCTGCCGCCCAGGCCGAGGAGGCTGCCAGGAAGGCGGCTGCGGCTGCCGCAGCCTCTGCGAATACTGGTTCTTCTTCGGGCGGTTCGAGCTCGGGTGGCGGCTCGTATGCCGGTGGCACTCCGCAGCAGACGGGCGGCTCGGGCAAGCAGCAGGCTGTCGTCAACGCATGCTACTCCACGCCTTCGCCTGGTCAGGGCTGGTGCGCTGCTTGGGTTACCAACGTCTTCCGTAATGCCGGCGTGGGCTACTTTGGCGGCAACGCGTGCGACATGTTCAACGCCTGGTGCTACAGCTCCGATCGCTCGGCGCTGCAGGTTGGCATGATCGTGGCCGACTCCTCGCACAGCGGCACTGGTGCTCCGGGCCTGATCTACGGCCACGTGGGCATCTACGTTGGCGGCGGCATCGTTATGAGCAACGAGGGTGCCATTACGTCTAAGTCGCTTGATTCGTTTATTAGCTTCTACGGTACGGGCTCTGGCGTGCGCTGGGGCTGGCTTGGCGGCGTTGCGCTGTCGTAGCGGGGCTTAACGACCGTTGGTCCGCGGCTGTCCGAAAGGTATAAGGTTGCCTGCTCGGACAGTCCTGCTCGCACGGAGAGCACATTAAGTGCTCTCCGGCTCG
>NZ_JADNOH010000016.1 GCF_015557435.1 Collinsella aerofaciens | reverse complement strand
AGCGGTCGGCGGGGCCATTGTGGCTCTTGACAGCGGATTGGGTCATATGAGCGAGAGGAGGCCCTTTCCGTGGGAGACCTTGGGATCGTCCGCGGCATTGGCGCGAATTCCCGCCTCGGGGAGGCGCCACACGTGAGCCGCGAAGACCACCAGCGCGGCAGAGACCACCGCGAACTGGATTTGAGGAGCCATGTCGAGCAGCCGACCGACGATCAGGACGACGATGGCATAGCCGATAGTACCACCCATGCGAATGCGAGAAAAGTCCAGGCCAGAGCGATCCGCGAGCTCGATGACGAGGGAGTCGCTCAGGGGCAGAAGCCCCGAGAAAAACGCCGAGAACGCAAAGGTTACGAGAAGGACCGGGACGAACGTCGACGCCAGGTAATACAGCGGAGCGAGTACCGCCGCCGCAAGGCAGAGGATCACGATGACTGCGCGGCGGCGCCCGAGCTTGTCGGCGATCGTCGACCAGAGCGGCTGGATGGCGAGCGCACACACCGGGGTCGCCGCGAGGAGGATGCCGGTCTGAGCTGCGCTGAGGCCGAGGCTCGTGTAGTGAGCGGAGAGGAACGGCGAGTACACGCCCGCGCAGACCCAGTAGAGGACGTTCGCGAAGAACAGCGAAGTCATGCTTGCGTTTGTCCTGACGTTGTGCATCGTGCTTCTCCCTTCTTGCTCGCCGGGTGCCTGTCTGGGCTTCGAAGTGATTCGCCATCTAGCGTGAAACGAAGTTGTGAGGCGTTGGAACAATGTTCTGTTGTTTCATCGTTTTCATGCCGTTGTTTCACGGCTCATAAGATAGCAGCTCAAGATGAGATTGCGCCGGGGAAGCACCGATTTACCGTGAACGGTAGGAAATCAGCGGTGAAACGCTATTTCACCGCTTATGAAACATTTTGCTTTATTTTCACCTCTCTTGACCTAAGATACAAAGCAAACTAGGGCCAAGGAGTAACCATGGATAAGACAGGAGATGTGCTCAGCCACATCTGCGCGGTCATGAGCAGCCTATCCTCCTCGGAGAAGGCAATCGCAACGTATGTGCTCGACCACCCGTCGGACGTCGCAACGATGACCGTCCGCGAACTCGCCGCAGAAACCGGTACGTCACCGGCGTCTGTTTCGAGGTTCGCAAGGACGCTTGACTACCGAACCTATTCGGACATGCGTCTGGCGCTCGGCATATCCATCAGCAGGGCCTCCGGCGAGGAAAAGGCCACGGGCGGCAAGGTTACTCTGGACGACGTCGAGGGCTCCATTAAGTACGTCCTGTCTCACAAGGTCAAGGAGCTCTCCCAAACCGCCTCGCTCATTGACTCCGATGACTTTTCGGCAGTCGTCAATCTGCTCCACAACGCCAACCTCGTCCTGATTGCGGGCGTCGGCAACTCGATTAGCATGGGCGTAAACGCGGCGTTCAAGCTCTCACAGGTTGGAGTCAGGGCGTTTTGCCCCAGCACCACCGATGCCATGGTCTCCGCCGCAACCAACCTCAAGGAGAATGACATCCTGCTCGTCATTTCGACGTCCGGATACTCGAAGCGCCTCGTCAACATATTCGACTCTGCCGAGGATTCGAACACCCCCATCATCATGATCACAGACAACCCGGATACGCCGCTCGCGAAGCGTGCCACGTATATCATCCGAGCCATCTCGCGAGATCAGGCCATCACCGGAACCGAGGTCGCCTTCTCGCACAGCTCGATCAACTTCGTCATCGAGCTGCTGTTCCTCTTCCTGACCTCTTGCTGGGATGACCCGGTAGAGCTTAACAGGATCATCTCGAAGAATCTCTTGGGAGACAGGCAATACAGCTAGGACGACGCACACCGGCGCACCGACGCCCAGACCGAAACGGGAGGACCCCTTGATAAAGCTCATCCTCGCAGACATGGACGGGACCCTGCTGCCGTTTGGCTCAAGGGTCGTATCGGAGCGCACGCACAGCGCAATTCTTTCGGCGCTTGATGCGGGCATCGCGTTCGGCCCCGCAAGCGGCCGCGACTACGCCGACCTGGCCGATGCCTTTGACGGCGACGCGCGCTGTTTCTCGACCGGCATCATGGCCAACGGAAAGAAGGTCTTCTCCAGCGGCGAACTCGTATTCAAAAAGACGCTCTCGACGGAGGCCCTCGTCAAGCTCGATAGCGCCGTACGCCCCTACGCGGGGACGTCACTCTGGCTAGTCGCCGATGTCGATGAGACAGGCATGCGCTGCGAGCAGTTCCTCTGCGCCGTCGAGCCTGGCGACGAATTCGCCCTAGAAATCGTTAAGGACTCCGGAAGAGACATGGCGCTCGGAGACGTGCCCACGAACCGTGACGTCATCACCGCCGGCATCTTCGTCAACGTCAGCTCCGCCCCGACGGAAGTCGTTCGGAGTCGATGCAAGGAAGCCTGCCCAGAGCTTGATTTCCCCTCGCCCGTCCCATTCTTCCTCGATGTTGTTCCAGCTGGCTGGAGCAAGGTAAACGGACTCGACGCGCTTCTCGGCAGCCTTGGGGTCACGCTGGACGAGGTCGCTTTTATCGGAGACTCGGAAAACGACGTGACGCTCCTCGAAAAGGTGCCGAACTCCTACGCAGTCGCGGGCGCGATGCCAGAGGCGAAGGCCGCGGCCCATCACCTGATCGGGGACGCAGCCGAGGACTCCGTCGCGAAGCTCATCGAACAGATTGTCCAGCAGCGAGGCTAGGGTTCCGCCAGCGTGGCATTCGCCGCGCGCCTCGTCATCCGTTCGTGGCGCGCTACCTCGTGACGATCCAGAGCGTGGCCATCGTCGCGACGCCGATGCCTACGATGAGCGCGACCCACAGGACGCGGACCACGAGGTTCATGTCGCCCGCCACCGCCATGTCGTTCGCGTGCCAGAACCAGCTCTCGTTTGCCTTGCGCATGATGCCCTCCCTTAGCCTCGATTACGCCATCTATGGTCGAGCAATCGCAGGTCACGTGCCATGGATTTGCCCTACGCCCAGCTTTCAGTTCTGTAAGGCGGCGGGAGCCTGTGCGAGGCCCCGAGTCCTGAGGCTGTTGCAATGAAAATGGAAATCAAGGAGCACGCATCAATCATATGGGTTCCTTTCGAGGATAAGGGCAAACGAAGCATCCATCATATAATGGAGCGACGCAACCAGAGAGGTCACCCATGGAATTTTACGCAAGCTGCCCCGAGGGCTTTGAGTCCGCACTCGCCGATGAGCTTAAACGCCTCGGGCTTTCGCATGTCCGCCGCCTGAAGGGCCGCGCTACGTTTGAGGGCGAGCTTGAGCAGGGCTATCGCGCGTGCCTGTGGTCGCGCCTGGCGAGCCGCGTGTTCGTGGTAGTCGGGCGCTTTGAGGCGCAGGATGCCGATGAGCTGTACGACGGCGTTTACGACATCGCCTGGGAGAGCATCGTCCGCCCCGGAGCCACCATCGCCATCACCGCCCGCGGCGTGACCGAGCAGCTGCGCAACACGCGCTTCTCGGCTCTGCGCGCCAAGGACGCGCTGTGCGACCGCCTGGCCGAGGCCACGGGTCGCCGCGCCGACGTCGATGCCGCCGATCCCGACGTTCATCTGCTGCTTTCGCTGCGCCAACGTCGCGCGAGCATCAGCCTGGACCTTTCAGGCGACCCGCTGTTCAAGCGTCTGCCGCCCGCGGCGACCCGCGCCGGCGAGGGCACGCACGTGCTACGCCCCGACTACGCCGCCCTGGTGCTGGCGCAGATCGGCTGGACCGCGCTGTGCGAGTGCGAGCTGACGGCCGACGACTACGAGAACGAGGCTCTGCCCACGTTGATCGACGCCTCGTGCGCCGGCGGCGGCCTGCTGCTGGAGGCCGCGAACATCCTGACCGACCGCGCCCCGGGCGCCGCCCGTGAGCACTGGGGCTTTGAGGGCTGGCAGCTGCACGATGCTGCCCTGTGGGATCAGCTACTTGCCGAGGCGCGCGAGCGCGAGACCGCAGCACGCGAGCGCCAGGCGCGCATCGTTGCCGTAGACATCGACCCCGCCGCCCGCAAGACCGCCGAGCGCATGGTCAAGTGCGCCGGCTACAAGCGCTTTGTCGACTTTTGCGCCGCCAAGTCCACCACCGTGCTGGACCACGCGGGCGTTGTCGCCGGCGCCGCCATCGTCGCGGACACCACCGAGACGCCGCTGTCGCTCATGCACGACGCCATGACGCTGATCGGTGAGCTGCGCCGTGCACCCGAGCTCGCCTCGGCACCGGTCGCCGCGCTCACCCGCGACGGCCTTATGGCCCGCGCGCTCCACGCCGAGCCCGCGCGCTCTATCGCCGTCATGCCCAATAACGAGGAAGCGGCTATCGAGGTGTGGCCCTCGCTCGACCATGCCGCGGCGGCGTTTGAAGCCGCGACCAGCGCGGATGTTGAGGGTGAGATTGCGGATGCCGGCGCCGACGAGACCGTCGCCGCACCCGCCGTGCCCGAGCCCGCCGCCACGCTCGACCTGGGCGACGGCAAGCCGCTGCCCGTGCTCGTCCCCGAGTCCGAGCAGTTCGCCAACCGTCTGCGCAAGAACGCCCGCCTGCGCCGCAAGTGGGCCAAGCGCGAGGGCGCGAGCTGCTACCGCGTCTACGACGCCGACCTGCCCGACTACTCCGCCGCCATCGATCTGTACGAGGGCTGCCCGCAGACCCCGGGCCGCTGGCTCGTCATCGCCGAATACGCCGCGCCCAAGACCATCGACCCCGCGCTGGCCCAGGCCCGCATGCTCGACATTTTGGCCATCGCGCCGCGTATCCTGGATGTCCCGGCCGAGCACGTGCACGCCAAGGCCCGCATGCGTTCGCGCGGCGGTTCGCAGTACGGCAAGCAGGGCGCCGGCAAGGGCGGCTCGGGCGAGCACGCCAATATCGCGCGTCGTCGCCTGCCGCTCATCGAAGAGGGTGGCCTTACCTTTGCCGTCAACTTTGACGACTACCTGGACGTCGGTATCTTCCTGGATCACCGCGTCACCCGCAACCTGGTCCGCGAGCACGCCAAGCAGGCGCGCCGTTTTCTCAACCTGTTTGCCTACACCGGCACCGCCACCTGCTATGCGGCCGACGGCGGCGTTGAGGAGACGGTGACGGTCGACCTTTCCAACACCTACCTGGACTGGGCCGAGCGCAACATGCGCCAGAACGGCTTTGTGGGCCCGCAGCATCACTTTGTGCGCGACGACGTGCTCGCCTGGATTCGCGACCAGCGCCAGACGCGCAACCGCTGGGACCTGATCTTTGTCGACCCGCCCACGTTCTCGAACTCGTCCAAGATGGGCCGCCGCACCTGGGATGTCCAGCGCGACCACGTTGAGCTGTTGGCCGGCGTATCGCGCCTGCTCACGCAGGGCGGCCATGCCATCTTTAGCTGCAACCTTCGTGGCTTCCGCCCCGAGACGCGCAAGCTCGCGCGCGCAGGCGTGGTGCTGCAGGACATTACGGCGCAGACCATCCCCGAGGACTTCGCGCGCAACCAGAAGGTGCATCACTGCTATATCGTGCGCCGCCTGCCCATCGAGGACGCCATGGCCGAGGTCGGCTTTAGTGCCGAGGAAATTGCCGAGCGCGTCGAGGAGCTGCGCAACCCCGAGGCTCGCAAGCCCCGCGCGGCAGCGCCCGCGCACGCCGGCAATGGCAAGCCGCACGGCAACGACAGGCCGCACGGCGCCAGCAAGCCCTCCCCCGCCGGCAAGCCCAAAAAGAAGAAGTTCTACGCCAGCAAGCCCAAGGGGAAATAACAAAGTTGCGGTGGAATATGGACTGTTTGGCCTAGAATTAGGCAAATTTAGACCGTATTTCACCGCAACTCATATGGGGATGTGGGCGACGGGCTAGCCTTGGGTGACTAGACGGTAGCCGATGCCTACGTGGGTTTGGATGTAGCGCGGATGCGCGGGGTCGGATTCGATCTTCTTACGCAGCGTGCCCATGAAGACGCGCAGGCTCGCCAGGTCGCTCTTGGTCGCCGTGCCCCAAATCTCGTGCAGGATAAACTGGTGCGTCAGCACCTTGTCGGCATTGTGCGCCAACAGGCACAGCAGCTTGTACTCGATAGGCGTCAGGTGCAGTTCTTCGCCATCCATCGTGGCGATGCCGGCATCAAAGTCGATATGCAGCTCGCCGGTATCGAACGTGCCCTCGGACGAACCCGCACCTATCTGCGCATACGAAAGGCGACGGAGTGTGGTGCGGATGCGCGCGAGCAGCTCCTCGACCGAAAACGGCTTGGTCAGGTAGTCGTCGGCACCGGCATCGAGCGCACGGATCTTATCTGCGTCCTCGCTGCGCGCCGAGACCACGATAATCGGCATGCCCGACCACGTGCGCACCGACTCCACCACCTTGACGCCGTCCATATCGGGCAGGCCCAGATCGAGCAGCACGATGCTCGGCGCCTGCGACGAGGCGGCAGCAATAGCGGCATGGGCAGTCTCCACGGCCATATGGCGCAGGCCATGCGCCTCGAGCGCGGCAACGATGAGGTTGCGGACGGCGGGGTCGTCCTCAACGACCAAGATGAGCGGTTTTACGGCAGAGTTCGGCACAGCGCTACTCCTTATCAAACGAAACGTCGGCGGCGGGAAGTTCAATCGTAAAGACCGAACCGTGCGGGTCCGCCGCGGCAACCTCTATGCTACCGCCATGCGCCAACGCAATGGAACGGCAGAGCGAAAGACCCAGGCCAACGCTGCGGTGGCTGTCAGCCAGACCATGGTTGGCGGTATAGAACGACTCAAAGATCCGCTCGCGGTCCTCGGATGCGATGCCCGGACCATCGTCGGCCACCGAGCACGCCACGCGTCCATCGTCGACGCTAATCGAAATCATGATATGCGAGCCCGCGGGCGTATAGGTGATGGCGTTGTTCACCAGATTGACCACCAGCTGCACCATCAGGCGCGCATCGACGTTGACGAGCGCCGGCTCATCGCACGCCACCACCTTAAGGTCGTGCTCGCGCACGGCAGGGTTCACGTGGCGCAGCGCCTCCTCGACGATATCGTCCATGAGCTCGAGCGTAGTCGACAGACGCATACCGCCGCCCTCGAGCTTGGTGATGGCGAGCAGATTCTCGACGGTGGCGTTGAGCCACAGCGCATCCGAGCGAATGGATAGAAGCAGGCCGCGGCGCGTCTGGGCATCGAGCACGGCGGTGCCGGTCGAGCCCTGGTCGAGCAGCACGTCGGCATTACCCGAAATACTGGTAAGCGGTGTGCGCAGGTCGTGCGAGATGGAGCGCAGCAGGTTGGCGCGCAGCTGCTCGTTTTTGGCGAGCACCGCCGCCTCCTCGCGGGCCTCCATGGCGCGGGCGCGATCGAGCGCCAGCTCGCCTTCGCTCACGATGGCATCGGCAAGTGTCCGTTCCTCGTGCGTTAGCACGTCGGGTTCGGCAACGATAGCCAGCACGCCCACCACCGAGGCGGGGTCGCTCGAGCGCACGAAGCCGTCGCCCGTGCGAACCGTCAGGTAGATGCCATAAAACGCCGAGCCGCCATAAGTGGCATCGAGCGGCGTTCCCACATAAGCGGACGCCGAGAGCCGCGGCGGCATCTGCGGCGCCAGTTCGTGCACCGGTGCGGCATCGCCCACGGCCGTGTATGTCGCACGCGGCAGCAGGTCATCGCCCTCGGCATCGGCGCTGTACCACACGACCGGACAGCCCGAAAGACGCGCCAGCTGCGTTGCCATGGCGTGAACGATCTGTTGCTCGTCGGCGCACCGCTGCAGCATGCGGTTGGTCTCGAGCACCATATGCGTGCGGCGGTCGCTGGCGGCAGCCTGTGCCAAGGCGCGGCGCAGGGCCAACGCAATCGAGCTCGACACAAGCGAGACCACGAACATGATGAAGAACATGCCGGGATAGCCGCGGTCGATAAGCGACAGCGAGTAGCGCGGGTCGACAAACAAGAAGTTGTAGAGCGCCACGGCGGCAGCCGAGCTCAGCAAGCAATACAGGCGACTCCAGGTAAAGAATGCGCACAGCTGAACGGCGAACACATAGACGATCATGATGCTCGGCGCGAGACCCGGATGGTCGAGCAGCGCGCCCACAATCGTCGCCGCCAGCAGCAGCCCCGCCGACACGCAGATGTCGTACAGAGGACCGCGGTGCGTCAGCGTCGTGCGCCGCCACCAAAAGTTCTCGGCAAGATCGCCGTCCGCACGGGCATCCATCAGCACCGCACCCCTCCCTCAAAAACAAAAACCACCACGAAGGGGACAGGCACCTTTGTGGTGGTTTTCCCTCGTGGTGGTTCTAAGTGTAAAGCCTTCTACGACCGGTAGCCGCTAGACAAACAGCACGTGCGCGAGCAGTGCGCACACGCACACCGCTCCAAATACCAGTGCCACGATCGAAATCACGCGATCGGCCATGTCCATGTTTGCACGATTCGTAAAGAACCGATCTTCGGCGGCGTCGACGCGCGCCTCACGCACCATTTCGACCACCGCCTCGCGGCCATCGAGCGCCTTTGTATCCATGTTTGCCTCCCCGGCCTCAATCTTGTCCATCGAAAACCAACTCCATGCAGCCTGTCGGCGCCTACGGCCGCTCGTTGGGAGCCAGGCGCTGCATCTTGTTCACGGCCTTGAACTTGGTGAACAGCGGCACGTACTCAAAGCTCACGTTGGAGTTCTCCAGGCCGTACCAGCGCGCGGGCGTGCCGGCGGCACGGCGAATGATGTACTTGAGCGTGATGGCCGTGCGCTCGCTGGGCTCCACGTCGCTCTCGGGCGCCAGCAGCTTGCGGATCATGACGAACTTGAACGTACCGATGTTGCCCGGGTCCTTGTAGACCGAGTAGTCGTGCTTTTGCGCGGGCAGCTCGCCGGTGGCGGCAAGGTCCTGAACGACCTGGCGCAGGTAGGCATTGACGCGCTGGTTGACCTTATAGCCCAGGTACAGATGCACACGGAAGACGTAGTCGGTGTCGAACGTCTCAACCGAATAGGCAAACGTATACGGCTCGTCCATGGTCTCGACGTTGACGAACCACCAGGCGCGGGCGCGCTTGGGATGCTTGTCCAGAATCGAGTAGACAATGTCGCGGTCGATGTAGTCGGTATGGGTATCTTTGGTCAGGTACACGATGTTGTCGCTCATGCGCTCGTAACGGTCGTCGTCGCGCAGACGCTTGAGCTGCGGCAGATAGCTGCGCAGCGGCAGCAGCGTAAACTGGCGCTGCTCGACCGCGGTGCCGTTGTACCAGCACACCATGACGCCCATGATGAGCGCGGCCATGAGGATGGTGAAGTAGCCGCCGTGGAAGAACTTGGTGAGCGAGCTCACAAAGAAGAAGCCCTCGAGCATAAGGAAGAAGACGACGAAGATCCACGGAGCGACCTTGAGCTTGCGCTCCTCGTGCAGGTAGAAGAACAGCAGCAGCGTCGTGCACATCATGGTCAGCGTGATGGCAAGACCGTAGGCGGCCTCCATGTGCGCCGAGCTTTGGAACAGCAGCACCACGATGATGCAGCCCACGAGCATGACGTTGTTGACCATGGGAATGTAGAGCTGGCCCTTGGTCTCGGCCGGATAGAAGACCTGCATGTGCGGCATGAGATCCAGGCGGCTAGCCTCGGACACCAGCGAGAACGCGCCGGTGATGAGCGCCTGCGAGGCGATGATGGCCGCAATGGTGGAAAGGCCGACGGCAAACGGACGCAGGCCCGGGGCGAGCATCTGGTAGAACGGGTTGAGGTCGGCAATGCCCATGAGCTCCGGGTTGCCGGCGTTGTTGATGAGCCAAGCGCCCTGGCCCATGTAGGACAGCAGCAGGCAGCACTTAACAAACGGCCAAGTGGCGTAGATGTTGCCGCGGCCCACATGGCCCATGTCGGAGTAGAGCGCCTCGGCACCGGTGGTGGCGAGAAAGCAGCTGCCCAGAATCATGATGCCCGCGTGGTTGTTGGGGCTCAGCAAAAAGGCGATGCCGCGCACCGGGTTGAGGCACAGCAGCACGGCGGGATGCTGGAAGACAAAGAACAGACCCGTGCCGCCCAGGAACAGGAACCACAGCGTCATGATGGGGCCAAAGGCGTGACCGATCTTGGCCGTGCCGATGCGTTGCACCAAGAAGAGCACGATGATGATGGCAAGCGTGATGGCGACGACGCGACCCTGGTCATCGCCCAGCACGGCATGGACCGCGGGAATGGTGCGCAGGCCCTCGATAGCCGTGGTCACGGTAACGGCGGGCGTGAGGATACCGTCGGCAAGCAGCGCGGCACCGCCCAGCATGGCAGGGATGATGAGCCACTTGCCGCAGCGCTTGACCAGGCTGTACAGGGCGAAGATACCGCCCTCGCCGTGGTTGTCGGCGCGCAGCGAGATGAGCACGTACTTGATGGTGGTCAGCAGCGTAACCGTCCACACGACAAGGGAGAGCGCGCCGAGCACGAACTCCTCCGTGACGCTCCCGATGCCGCCGTTGCCGGCAACGAGCGCCTTGGTTACATACATGGGGCTGGTGCCGATATCGCCGTACACCACGCCCAGCGTGACGAGCATCGCCGAGATGCTCACAGGAATCGCAGCGTGCGAGGCTGCCTCCTTGGCCTTTTGTTCCATAAGCCGGTTTCCTTCCCAACTTTAATGTTCGAAGGGATTATAGGTAATCGACCCATGGTTGTACGGCACTGTTTGCCCAGCTAAATAAACATTTATGCGGCCTTTAGGCCACCGCGGCGATATGCAATGTGACAAAGGGGCTGTCCCTTTGTCACATTCATCGCATCCGTTACTTGCCGAGCCAGTTTTTGAACCACCACTCCATGGAGCGGCTCATCTCGGCCATAAAGGGACTCGTGTGCTTGCGGGTGTAGATATCCACCACGCGCTCGCCCACCTCGCGGGCATGCGGACGGAACATCGCGTCCATCTCGGCCACCTGCGCATCCATGGTCGCGGCATCGGCGCGGCTGTAGTGCTCCTCGTGCACCAGGTTCACCACGGGATGCGCGATCGCCGGGCGCTCCTTGCGGGGTGTGCCGATGATAAGCATCGACAGTGGCATGGTGTAGGGCGGCAAATCGAGCAGCGCAGCAACCTCCTCGGCATTCTCCACAATGTCGCCGATGTAGCAGCTCCCCAGCCCCAGAGCCTCGGCGGCAACCACGGCGTTTTGCGCGGCGATCACAGCATCCTGCGCCGCGATGGCAAAGTCGCCCAGACCCGGCGCGCGGCGGGGCTGCTTGCCCGTGCGCTCCACAAACTCGGGCTCAAAGCAGCCCACATGCTCAAACAGATCGATCCACTTGGCGTAGTCGACCACAAATATAAGTGCCCACGGGGCCTTGGCAATCATGGGCTGGTGGTCGCACAGGTCGGCCAAGCGGTCGAGCGTAGCCTGCTCGCGGATACTCACGATGGAGTACATCATCATGGCGCCTGCCGACGGCGCGCGACTCGCCGCGTGCAGGATTGCCGCGCGCTGCTCGTCGGTCACCGCCACGGGGCGATCGTCATCATCGCGCGCAAAGGCACGCGTGGAAGAACGGTGCTCCAAGATGTCCAGCACCGCATTGCCCGTAGCTTCGACCGGATAGCCGCCGGCGTCCACGCCCACGGCACCGCCGCAGCACTCAACGTCCGTCTTGCAAACCTGCTCGTTCATTGCCTCATCCTCGCCATTTCTTTAAGAAGCCTTTATCTTTCCGTGTAATTCCCGTCCATTATCGCGCAGGTCGACACTCCATTGCGCAACACCGCCACACCCGCGCGTTATTATGGCTGGTTGTTGTGCGCAGCCCTCAAATGCTGCGCATATCTTGGTAACAATCGGGTAAATCCCCGCTTTCGTAGGTTTTAAGTTTGTGAGGAGTCTCAGCATGTTCGCAGCCGCTATCTCGCTGATCGGTCTTGCGGCGACCGTCTACCTTGTTTTGCGCGAGGCCAAGGCTATTCGCGCTCAGTCGGGCGCCGTCGCCAAAAGCGCTCTTGGATGGAGCGTCTCCTTCGGCCTGTTCCAGCTCTTCTTGACCGTCTGGGGCGCCATTGGCCTCGTCGCCCAAAACGAGCCGCTCGCCTTTGTGATGCTCATCCTGACCAATGCCATTCTCACCGGTTGCGCCTGGGCGAGCATCGCCCGCGACCGCATCGCCCCGCGCGTCTTTGCGTTCGCCTCGACCGACGCCCCCGCCCCCACCGGCAAGCTCGCCCGCCTACGCG
Source organism: Collinsella aerofaciens (assembly GCF_015557435.1). Taxonomy (GTDB): domain Bacteria; phylum Actinomycetota; class Coriobacteriia; order Coriobacteriales; family Coriobacteriaceae; genus Collinsella; species Collinsella aerofaciens_Z. The sequence goes on along the minus strand of NZ_JADNOH010000016.1, from coordinate 2,078 downwards.
GCACCTTTGTGGGCAAACCGCTCGTCGCCGCCGTTTTGTGCCTGCTGCTCGCCGGCGTCTTTGCGCTGCTGGGCATGGAGGTCTCGTCCAACCACGACTTTACCTGGGTCTACCCCCTGTGCATCCTGCTCGAGTGGGCCATCATCGCCACACTCATGACTGGCTTGTTCTTCCTATTCCAGCGCCACGGCGCAGCTCCCGCGGTCCTGGCCTTTGCCCTCTTTGTCCTGGGCATTGCCGAGTTCTTTGTCATCACGTTTAAATCCATGCCCATCCAGCCGGGCGACCTTTCGGCCATCTCCACCGCCGCCGCAGTCGCCGGCACCGGCTACACCTTCTCGATCTCGCTGTTCTGCGTGCTATCCATGGGCTTTACCGCCATCGCCATGCTGCTGTGCGAGTACGCCGGCCTGGTCGCGCCGCACCGTCAGAAGGGCGCCGCCAACGCCAAGCGCATGTTGCTCACCAACCTGCTCGTGGCGGTGCTGTGCCTGGGCGGCGTGACCGCGCATGTCACGCTCATCGACTACTACAATACCCTCGGCATCACCGTCTACACCTGGCGTCCGCTCGAGAGCTACTGGCGCGAGGGCTATCTGCCTGCCTTTATTAGCGCGGCACAGTCCATCAAGCCGCCCAAACCCGCCGACTATTCTGTCGATGACGCCAAGGCCACGCTCAAAAAGTACGCCAAGGCCTACGACAAATCCGACGCGGCCAAGAGCGACGAGCGCGCCGCCGCAAAGGAGCAGTTCGACAGCGAGAAGCCCACGGTCATCGCTATCATGAACGAGACGTTCTCGGATTTGTCGATCTACCAGAACATGCGCGCCGGCTACGAAGGTCCGCAGTACTTTAAGAACCTGTCCAACTGCCTCAGCCGCGGAAAGCTCTACGTGAGCGCCTACGGCGGCGGCACGGCCAATACCGAGTTTGAGTTTATGACCGGCAACTCCATGGCCAACCTGGGCTCGGGCGTGTACCCCTACACCATCTACAACATGGAAACGACCGGGAATCTGGCAGAGCAGTTCAAATCGCTCGGCTATTCCACCACGGCCATGCACCCCAACCACGCGACCAACTGGAACCGCGAGAACGTCTACAAGGACTTTGGCTTTGACCAGTTCCTGTCCATCAACGATTTCCAAGGCGCCGATACCCTGCGCGGCATGGTGACCGACCAGGCAACCTACGACAAGATTCTTGAGCTGCTCGACCAGAACGCCGATCCGCAGTTTATCTTCGATGTGACCATGCAGAACCACTCGGGCTACGACACGGGTCTGCTGCCGGTCGACAAGCAGATGCACCTGAACATCGACACGACCGACCTGGACGCTAAGACCGTCGAGGACGGCACGCTCTCCGATGTTGACGAGTATGTCTCGTGCATCGAGCAGTCCGACCAAGCGCTGCGTTACTTCCTCAACGCCCTGAGCAAGCTCGACCGCAAGGTGGTCGTGGTGTTCTGGGGCGACCACCAGCCGTTCTTCCCCTCCAAGTTCAACGATAAGTGGTTTACCGGCGAGGACGACGCCACGCACCAGGAACGTCTGTGGCAGACCGACTACATCATCTGGGCCAACTACGACGTTGCCGGCTGCGACCAGACGAGCGAGGTCGACGACCTGTCCACCAACTACCTGTCCACGCAGCTTATGCAGCTGATCGGCGCCCCGCTGACCGACTACCAGAAGGCGCACATGACGCTGCGCGAGTCGCTGCCCGCCATCAACTCGGTGGGCTACGAGGATGCCAGTCTGCGCTGGGCGCTCTCCTCCAACGTCACCGGCGACGACGCCGTTGCCGCAGCCGCCACCAAGGCACGCGAGGATTACGCCAAGATGCAGTACTACGAGATGTTCCGCGACGGCAAGAACGTGTACACCGAGCACTTCCAGACCGAGGCCAACGAGACCGACCCCAACCTGGCACCGGGCACGACCAAGATCAAGTAGCGGGCGTGTCTTAACTGGATCGTCTGCCCGGGCGGCGCGGAATGTAAGATTCCCTGCTCGGGCAGTCCTGCTCGCACGGAGAGCACATTAAGTGCTCTCCGGCTCGTGCGGAACTCG
>NZ_JADNOH010000003.1 GCF_015557435.1 Collinsella aerofaciens | reverse complement strand
CACGAGCGGGGGCTCCTGTCGTTTCCGTGCCCTCGGATTGGGTCATAGTGTCTGTTTACCAGCAATGAGATCGCCTTCGTCTTGGTCTTCGCCTTCATCAGTTCGGCCGCGATTGGCTTCATCGGGGCGTTCTTGGGCCGCTACGCGGTCGAGCTTGGCGAGGGTCAGAACCTCGTGGGCGTCCTGAGTGCGGTCTCCGCTGCGAGCGAGATCCCCATCCTGCTCGTTTCCTCCAAGCTGGTCAGGCGCTTCGGCGAGATGAACCTCCTGATCTTTTCCTGCTTCATGGCGGCGCTCAGGCTCGTGCTCGTGGGCACCGGCATCGTCCCGGTCATGATCTGCGGCCAGCTGCTGCAGAGCGTGAGTTACATGACCGTCTACTACTCCTGCGTTACCTACATTGCCAACCACACTTACGAGGATTGTCGCGCTCGAGGTCAGAGCGCCTTCGCGATGGTTCAGAGCGGTCTGTCCGTCGTGGTTGCGAACCTGTTTGGCGGTTGGGCGTGCGACGCGCTCGGCACGCACGCGGGTTTTCTGGCCTTCGCCCTCGCTTCAACGATTGCTGCGGTCGTTGCTTTTGTGGCGTACGTACAGTGGCGTCGAAGCGCAGCGCCACAGCCTGAGGGCCAGTCGGCCGCATAGGCTCCACCGCGTTTTGCAAGCGCCTGCCTGCTTCGCGCTTCTCTTCGTGTTCAACCAGCTGACGAGCTGAGAACTGTCCAATCCAATGGTTATCCAAGTGAAAGGAAGACAAAGATGTCTCTCATCAAGGTCAACGAGCTTCTTCAACATGCGACCGAGCACCACTATGGCGTGCCCGCGATCAACGTCATCAACACGGAGACCATCCGTTATTCGATCCAGGCCGCCGAGGATGAGCACATGCCTATCATCATCCAGTACTGGCCCGGCTTCGAGGACCACTGTGCCCTCGACATCATCGCCTTCGCCGCCCGCTATTACGCCGAGCGCGCGAGCGTGCCCGTCGCCGTCCACCAGGATCACTCCGCTGGTTACGAGATCGCCGTCAAGGGCGTCAAGGCCGGTTTCCCCTCCGTCATGGTCGACGGCTCCTCGCTTCCCTATGAGGAGAACTTCCAGCTCACGAAGGACGTCGTCCAGGTCGCCAAGATCTTCGACGTTGACATCGAGGCCGAGCTCGGCCACGTCGGCAACGGCTCCGACGCCAACGACTTCGTGAACAGCGACCACTATACCGACCCGAACCTCGCCGAGGAGTTCGTCGAGGGCACCGGCTGTGGTTCGCTCGCCATCGCCGTCGGCAACGCCCACGGCCCCTACGTCAAGGTCCCGAACCTCGACATGGAGCGCATCAAGGCCTGCAGGGAGGCCGTCAGCGTCCCCCTCGTCATGCACGGATGCTCCGACATCCCCGACGAGCAGCTCCAGGAGGCCGTGAACCTCGGCATGAGCAAGTTCAACATCGCCACGGAGTACTTCCGCTCCATGTACCGCGCCTTCGAGAAGGACATCAGCTCCGGCAAGAACGACGGCAACGGCATTGGCCTCCTGATGGACGCCGCCCCCGACATGCGCGCGTTCGTCGCAAGCAAGATCCAGCTTCTGAACCCCAACCACTATTCGCTCTAGGAGAGACTCGATGAAGAAAGTTCTTGTCGCGTCGCACGGTCACCTCGCAAGCGGAATCAGGAGCTCGATCGAGATCCTGACCGGTATGGCGGACATGGTGGAAGCAGTTGACTGCTACGTGGACGACTCCGATTTCACCCCTCGCATCCAGGCGTTTATTGACTCGGTGGGCCCTGAGGACGAGGCCATCATCTTCACCGACATCTACGGTGGCTCCGTCTTCCAGAAGGTCGTCCTCATGGAGCCGGAGAAGCGCGGGATCGTCCATGTTACCGGTATGAACCTCGGCCTCGTGATCGAGGCGCTCCTCGGCGCTGAGCCGGTCACGGCAGATTCGATCAAGCAGAGCGTCGAGCTGGCGAGGGCGACGATGCAGGTCGTCGAGCCTCCGAGCAAGGCCGCGGACAACGAGGGGTCCGACGGAGACTTCTTCGATTAGAGAGCACTAATAAGTAAGGAGAGGAAACAATGATTGTTCAGGTTCGAGTCGATGACCGTCTGATTCACGGGCAGGTCGCCCTGGTGTGGACCAAGGAGCTCAACACCACCAGGATCATCGTCGCCAACAAGCACGCCGTGGAGAGCGATGCCCTTCGCATGACGCTTTCCATGGGTACGCCGGCGGGCCAGAAGCTCCTCGTCAAGGATGTTCCGGATGCTTGCCGCATCGCGAACGATCCGCGTGCGGACTCCATGCGCATCTTCGCGCTCACCAACTGCGTGCGTGACGTGCTTGAGCTCGTTAAAGGCGCACCGGGCAAGATCGAGGGCGTGAACGTTGCCAATGTCGGCCGCTTCGACAAGTCCGATCCGGATAGCAAGGTCGCCCTCAACTCCACGATCATGCTCAACCCGGATGAGCTCGAGGCCGCGAAGGAGCTTTGCGAGCAGGGTATTCCGGTTTTCCATCAGCTTATCCCGTCCAATCCCAAGACTCCTCTCAAGAGTCTGATCGAGGCGGCGGAGAAATAAGGGGATTTGGCCAGGCGGTCAAATGAAATGAGAGAAAGGAAGTCAAATGATTGGGTTAGCAGTAATGGCCTGGTTGACCGTGCTGATTTGCTACGGCGGCAACTGGGTTCTCGGTCAGTGTATGATCGAGCGTCCTCTCGTGGTCGGCCTCGTTGCGGGCCTTCTGATGGGCGACGTCAAGACCGGTGTCATCATCGGTGCCTCTCTCGAGGCAATCTTCATGGGCGCGGTTAACATCGGTGGCGCCATCTCCGCCGAGCCCGTTACCGCGACCGCCCTCGCCGTCGCCTTCACCGTTGGCGCCGGCATCGACCAAGGCGCCGCCATCACGCTGGCCGTTCCCGTTGGCGTCGTCACCGCGTTCCTCTCGATCTTCATGAACAACGTGTTCCTCGCTTTCTTCGCCGCCACCTTTGACAAGATGGCCGCCGAGGGCAACGAGAAGGGCCTCGCGCTTCAGCACTTCGTTCTCTGGTTCGTTAAGTACGCCGCCTTTGGCCTCATCGCCTTCCTCGGCGTTTACCTTGGCGCTGAGCCCGTTGCCGCCATCGTCAACCAGATTCCGGCCAATGTCATGAGCGGCCTCAACGCCGTGGGCGCCCTCCTGCCCGCCGTTGGTATGGCGCTCCTGCTCCAGATGCTGTGGAGCACCGAGCTCAGCATCTACTTCTTCCTGGGCTTCACGCTCTACCAGTACCTCGGCCTCCCGATGATCGCCATCGCGGTTCTCGGCGTCATCATCGCGGTTGCCTCCGCCCTCCGCGACAAGGAGATTTTCGATCTCACCAAGAAGGGCTTGGCCACCCAGGCCGTTTCCAACGACTCTGTAACCAGCGACGAGGAGGATTTCTTCGCATGAGCAACCTGACCAAGAATGTGAGCCCTGAAGACAAGAAGATGCTCAACAGCATTTTCCTGCGCTCTTTCTCCGTGTTCGCCTCCTGCGCCGGCGGTTCCGTCAAGGCTGGCGCCGACGGCTGGCTGTACTCCGTCCAGCCCGCGCTTAACCGCTACTACGCCGATGACCCCGAGGCCCGTGCCGAAGCCATGAAGCGTCACACGACTTGGTACAACATTACCCAGAACGTCGGCACGTTCGCCATGGGCCTCGTCGCCTCCATGGAGAGGGAGAACTCGCAGCACGAAGACTTCGACACCGAGTCCATCGACGGCATCAAGGTTTCCCTGATGGGCCCGATGTCCGGCATCGGTGACGCAATCTTCTGGGGCGTCCTGCGTGTCATCGCTGCCGGCATTGGCATCAACCTCGCCATGAGCGGCTCGCCCCTCGGCGCGATCATGTTCCTGCTGATCTACAACATCCCGTCGATCCTCTGCCGATACTTCATGACCTACCTCGGCTTCAGCATGGGCACCAACTTCATCTCCGAGATGTACGAGGGTGGTCTCATGAAGCTCATCACCAAGGCGACCTCCACGGTTGGCCTCGTGATGATCGGTGCCATGACTGCGGCGAACGTCCAATTCAACACGATCCTGTCCATTCCGGTTCAGGACTCTGACCCCGTCATGATCCAGACCTACCTCGACTCGATCTTCAAGGGCATCGTGCCCCTGGGGCTTACGCTCGTCGTCCTCTGGCTCCTGCGCAAGAAGAACGTGAACGTCAACATCATCCTGGTTGGCATCATGATTCTGGCGCTCGTCCTCGGCCTCGTGGGCATCGTGTAGGGCGGCTTCCGGATCATTCGAAGCTTGTTTAAGGCAATTCCCGGCGGCACGCGATCGAGGACATTCGACGCGTGCCGCCCCATTAGAAGGAGAGAACATGCGCTACACGCACCTCAAGAATTCCGATGTCGACGTCTCCCAGCTCGCTGTGGGCACCTGGGCGATCGGCGGCGACTCCTTTGGTGAGAACGATGACGCCGCCAGCATGTCCGCCATCCGCACCATGCTCGATCACGGCGTCAACCTCATCGACACCGCGCCGTGCTATGGCAACGGCACGTCCGAGAAGGTCGTCGGTAACGCGCTCAGGGGCGTCGACAGAGAGAGCTACCTGCTCTCGACCAAGGTTGGCCTGATCACCAGCGCCGCCGGCTATGACCGCGACTCCTCGTTCAAGAACATCATGAGGGAGGTCGAGAGCTCGCTGCGTAACCTCCGCACCGACTACATCGACTTCTACTTCGTGCACTGGCCCGACGCTAAGACCCCGTTCTCCGAGACGATGTGCGCCCTCCAGCTCCTCAAGGAGCAGGGCAAGATTCGCCACATCGGCGTCTCCAACTTCACGACCGAGATGATCGAGGAGTGCGAGAAGGTCGCTCAGATCGACGTCCAGCAGCCGCCCTATTCCATGGTCGACCGCTCCTCCGAGGACCTCATCAAGTGGGGTTACGAGCGTGGCATCGACTCCTTCACCTATGGCTCCCTTGGCGCGGGCATCCTGTCGGGCAAGTTCCGCGAGCTGACGAAGTTCGAGGAAGGCGACGTCCGCGGTGGCTTCTACGACTACTTCCGGGAGCCCAAGTTCTCGCGCGTCCAGGAGCTGCTCAAGGTCATGGACGAGATCGCCGAGGCCCACGACAAACCCGTGGCGCAGGTTGCCGTGAACTGGAGCACCCAGAAGGAGTACGTGGGCACCGCTCTCGTGGGCGTGCGCACGGACGCCCACGCGATTCAGAACTGCGAGACGTTCGAGTGGGAGCTTTCCGCCGACGAGATGGCCAAGCTCGACGCCAGGCTCGACGAGCTGAAGATCGGCTAGCCATGAGCGCCGAGGATAGGAAGTACCCCACTTCCGAGCTTGAGGTGCTTGAGAGTGGCGCGAGGGAGGTTGTCGAGCCTAACGGCCTGAGGCTGATGCTGAAGCCCGTGCCGGGTGACGACCGCGAGCACGTGCTCGATCCGCGCGTCTATGCTCGTGCGCACGCGAAGCTCGCTGCGGCTCCTGCGGCGGGGTCGGCGCCGGCCGGACCGGTGGACGTGATCGCGTGGCGCTCCGCGCCCAGCAAGGAGACCCACGTCGTGAGGGGCGCGAACGTTGCCAAGAAGACCGTCGTCATGAACTTCGGCGACAAGGGCATTCCGCTGCACATCTTCACGCCGGAGGGGCACGAGGATGGGTCTGCCGCGCTCGTGTTCATCCATGGCGGCGGGTTCATGGTGGGCAACATCGGTCAGTACGAGAACTGCCTGCGCGACATCGTGGAGCGCACGGGTTGCGTCGCGATCTATCCGGAGTACCGCCTGTCTCCCGAGACGATGTTCCCGGGTGGCGTCGAGGACTGCGTGAAGACGCTCGACTGGCTTGTCGATCACGCTGACGAGCTGGGCGTTGATGCGACTCGCATTGCCGTGGCTGGTGACTCTGCGGGTGGCAGCCTGTCGAATGCCGTCGTGCTCGAGGGCTCTCACGCGGATAGAATCAAGGCGGTTGTCGAGCTTTATCCGCTCGTTGATGGCGGTCCCGTTCCGGATGAGTGGTCCTATGACCTGTACGAGGTCGTGGATGAGCAGAGGCCCGAGGCGCTGAGCAGGGTTGATCGCATTCGCCTCGCCAACAACGACCTTCCGCCCATGTACGTCAACGGCGATGCGGACAAGATGCTCGACCCGCTGATTTCCGCGCTGTTCGCGGAGGACGTGAGCGCGTTCCCCCGCACGGTCATCATCTCTTCCGAGTATGACTATCTGCGCTATCAGGACGAGCTGTTCGCGAAGAGGCTGCAGGATGCGGGCGTTGACGTCACTGCGATTCGTTATCGCGGCTGCGACCACGGCTTCTTCGAGATGTACGGCGTGATGCCTCAGGCTGAGGATGTCTGTCGCGTCATCTCCGAGGAGCTTGCGAAGATCTAGGGGCTCGTCGCGGCGACCTCCTGGACGAGTGACGGTCCGGCGGGATGCTAGGTGCGTCCCGCCGGACCTTTGCGTTGGCGGGCGCGTGCCGCTTGCCGGCGGGCGCGTGTGGGGTTTGCCTCGGCGGTGCCGGATTGACTGGGGGACGCGTTTACCGCCGATCTTCCAAGCGAGCCCAGCAAGCAAACCGCGAGCTGAGCCCCAAGGGCATTGACAAGGGCGTGGGCGTGGCGCGAGCACTGGAGTATCTGGGATGCAGCCGTAACGCGCGCACCTTTGGCTTTGGCGACTCGGGCAACGACCTGGGCATGCTCGTCGCCGTCGAGACGGCTGTTGCCATGGGTAACGCCATGCCCGAGGTCAAGGCAGTCGCCGACTACGTGACCGACGACGTCGCACACGACGGCACCGTCACAGCGATGCAGCATTTCGGCCTCATCTAATGAATCCCGCGTTCTGACGTTTGCCCAAACTGCGACTCTTTGCTTTTGCATGCTCAATCGATTTATCAATCCAAACACTGAGGTGTTTATACCGTTCGCCGAGAAGATAAAAAACCGCAGTTCACGCCTTGATAAACGTAGGTAAAGTGTTTAGCAGTTTATCGGCCGTATGCTAACGAAAGGAATCAGGCAGATGGCAATCAAGGTGTTCGCTGACGGTGCAAACCTCGAGGGCATGCTCGACATGTACGAGAACGGCAACGTTCAGGGTTTCACGACCAACCCGTCCCTTATGAAGAAGGGCGGCGTGACGGATTACCGCGCGTTTGCCAAGGAGGTCCTAGCCCACATCACCGATGTGTCCGTGTCGTTTGAGGTCTTTGCCGACGACGTCGAGACCATGGAGGTCGAGGCACGCGAGATCGCTACCTGGGCCGAGAACGTCTACGTCAAGATTCCGTGCGTGACCGCTAAGGGTGAGTCCACCGCCGAGCTGGTGCGCAAACTTTCGGCCGACGGCATCAAGGTCAACGTCACCACCATCTTTACGCCTACGCAGGTTGACGAGATGGTCGAGGCCGTTGACGCCGAGACGCCGTCCATCATCTCGCTCTTTGCCGGCCGTATCGCCGATACCGGCGTCGACCCCATTCCGTTTATGACGGAGTCGGTCAAGAAGGCCGCCGCCAAGCCCAACTGCGAGGTCCTGTGGGCGTCCACGCGCGAGCTCATCAACATTTACCAGGCCGAGGCCTGCGGTTGCCAGATCATCACGGTGCCCAACAGCATCCTGGCCAAGCGCAAGAACATCGGCCGCGACCCGTACGAGGTTTCGCTCGACACCGTGCGCGGCTTTGCCAAGGACATCGCCTCGCTCGGCTTCCATATCCTGCCGTAACGCGAACACTGACTGTGCCGTGGGCTGTCCGCCCCGGCCTTTCCTTTCCCTATCGCTCACGCGCTTCGCGAGGGTCGCGCTAGGCAAAGGAAAGGCCGGGGCTGCCGACACGAACTGAATATCGCCCTGGCTCTCAATCGTGAGGGTCGGGGCGTTTTGCTATAGCGGGACTGTCAGACTTGCAAGTTTTTGTCATCGCGTGAGAAGAACTTGCAAAGTTTGCAAGTTTTTCCCATCAGGTGAGAAAAACTTGCAAGTTCGGCGATGGATGGCGGCGGCTCGCCCTTCTGTTACTTCCCCTGCACCATGGTGAGGGAGATCTTTTTGCGGTCGCGGTCGACCTTTTCGACCCATACCTTCACCGTGTCGCCGACGCGCACCACGTCGCTCGGGTGCTTGACGAAGCGGTTGGCCAGCTTGGAGATGTGCACGAGGCCGTCCTGGTGCACGCCCACGTCGACGAAGGCGCCAAAGTCGACGACGTTGCGCACGGTGCCCTTGAGTTCCATGCCGGGCTCCAGGTCGTCGATGGAAAGCGCCGAGCGGCTAAAGACCACCTCGGGCGCGTCGTCGCGTGGGTCGCGGCCGGGCTTCTTGAGCTCGTTGACGATGTCGATGAGCGTCAGGGTGCCACAGTCCAGGTCGCTTGCCAGCGCCGAGATGCTGCCCAGGCGGCGCTCGATATCGGGCACGCCGCCGCGGCTGAGCTCGCTGGCCGCCACGCCGGCGCGCTCCAGGACCGACGTCGCCACCTCGTAGCTTTCGGGGTGGACGCTTGTGGCGTCGAGTGGATTCTTGCCGCCGCTGATGCGAAGAAAGCCCGCGGCGTTGAGGTATGCCTTGGGGCCCAGCTTGGGGACCTTCTTAAGCTGGCGGCGATCGGTAAAGGCGCCGTTTTCCTCGCGGTAAGCCACGATGTTCTTGGCCACGCTCGGCGTGATGCCCGACACGTATCCCAGCAGGCTCGCGCTTGCGGTGTTCACGTCGACGCCAACGCGGTTGACGACGTCCTCCACCACGTGGCCCAGCGTGCGCGAAAGCTCGGCCTGGTCAAGATCGTGCTGGTACTGGCCCACGCCGATGGACTGGGGCGGAATCTTGACGAGCTCGGCCAGCGGGTCTTGCAGGCGGCGGCCCAGGCTCATGGCGCCGCGCACGGTGACGTCCAGGTCGGGATACTCCTGGCTTGCGAGCTCGGAGGCGGAGTACACCGACGCGCCGGCCTCGTTCACGATCGTATAGCGCAAGCCGGGCGCCTGCTCGGCAATGAACTCCGAGACGACTTCCTCGGTCTCACGGCTGGCGGTGCCGTTGCCGATGACGATGGTGTTGACGCCATCCTTTTTGACGAGGCGGGCGAGCTCGCGCTTGGTGCCGGCGACGTCGTGGCGCGGCTTGGTAGGGTAGACCACGCCGTGGTCGAGCAGCTTGCCGGTCTCGTCCATGACGGCGACCTTGCAGCCGGTGCGGTAGCCCGGGTCAAGCGCGAGCACGCGGGCGCCGCGGACGGGGCGGGCCGAGAGCAGACCCTCGAGATTCTTGGCAAAGACGTTGATGGCTTCGGTCTGGGCGCGGACGGTGAGCTTGGCGCGGGCCTCGCGCTCCAGCGAGGGAGCCATCAGGCGTTTGTAGCCGTCGGCGATGGCAGCGTCGAAGACGGGCGCGAAGACGCCCTGACGGCGGGGCCAGCGGCTGCCGAGGCGCGCCGTGGCGGCAGCGCCGTCAACGTTCACGCGCACGCGGAGCTTGCCCTCGCGCTCGCCGCGGTCGATGGCCAGCACGCGGTGGTTGGGGATGCGGCGCAGCGGCTCGTCAAAGTTGTAGTAGGGCTCGTAGGGGGTCTTCTCGGCGGGGTCGGTGGCCTCGACGACGATGTCGGCGGTGTTTTGCGTAAAGGCGCGCAGGTCGGCGACGTTCTCGGGATCTTCGGCCACCGTCTCGGCCACGATGTCGGCGGCGCCGGCGAGTGCCTTCTCGGGCGTGTCGAAGCCGGCGTCCTCGTTGACGTAGGCCGCGGCGGCGTCGAGCGCGCTGTCCTTGGCGGATGCCTGCATGATGATCATATTGGCGAGCGGCTCCAGGCCGGCCTCGCGGGCCTTCTGGGCGCGGGTCATGCGCTTTTTGCGGTAGGGCTTGTAGAGGTCCTCGACACGCTGGAGCTGCGTGGCCTCGCGAATTTGCTGTTCGAGCTCGGGCGTAAGTTTGCCCTGGGCGTCGATGAGCAGAATGACGTCCTCTTTGCGCTGTTCAAGATTGCGCAGGTAGGACAGGCGCTCGTCGAGTGCGCGCAGGGCGACGTCGTCCATTCCGCCTGTGGCTTCCTTGCGGTAGCGCGAGATAAAGGGGATGGTGTTGCCCTCGTCGATGAGCTTGACGGCTGCCTCGATGTTGGCGGCCTTAAGGTTGAGCTCGTGGGCGAGCTGGGCGATAAGATCCATGGGACTCCTTGCGTTTAAGGTGCGTTTGCAGCACAGGGCTACCAAGGATACCACCCGTTTCAAAAGACTGTTTTGGGCCCGCGCCACGAAAACGACCTATCTACTACGTTTGAACCGTATGGGTCGACCATCCCCCGGTTTTCCGAGAATGCGCAAGCCGTCTACCTGCGCTTTTGATTTTAGGAAATTCGGCATGGTTGAGGGCGGTCGGTTAAACGTAGTAGATAGGCCCATTTCGTGGCGAACGAATCAAGCCGAGGTGCAAAATAGCCCCCGCCCCAGAAAAATCGTCAGCGAAGTAGCAAAATGCCCCGCGGGCAGGAGGCTGCTCGCGGGGCAAAGAAGAGGGGCTTATTTGTGGCGGACCGAGGGACTCGGCATGGGGTTTCTGCCGCGGCCGCTCTCAAGGCATTACAGCTCGACGAGCTGGCCGGTCTCGGCGGCCTCCTTGATGGCGTTGAGAAGCGTGAGCGTCTTGACGTTATCGGCGGGGGTTACGACGGGCTCAACTTCGCGGCGGACGACCTTCACAAAGTGCTTGAGCTGCATCTTGTGCGGCAGCGCCGGGTCGACGGCCGGAATCTCCATCTGCAGCGGCTTGTGCCAGTTGGAGGCGCCGTCGTAGGAGAACTGATGCAGGCGGGGCAGCGAAAGGGCACCCAAGGTTCCGCCGATAAAGTAGGCGTCGGCGTCGAAGGGGCGGTACTGCGGATCCTCGCGAGCGGTGGCCTCCCAGTTCCAGGGGCTGGCGGTGGCGTCGGAGATGGTCATGCTCGCAAGCGCGCCATCGGCAAAACGGACGTTGACCACGGCGGAGTCCTCGGTCTCAAAACCGCGGGCGGCGCTGGACTGCATGCCCTGGACGGCGACGGGCTCGCCCAGCAGGTAGCGGAGCAGGTCCACGTCGTGAACCAGGTTGACCAAGATCGGTCCGGCACCCTTCTTGCGGCGCCACTCGACATCGAAGTACTCGTCATTCTTATAGATCATGTAGTGGAAGCTCGACACGGTGAGCTTGCCCAGCTCGCCGGACTCGATGATCTCCTTGGCCTTGTTGACGAAGGGGTTGTGGCGACGGTGCTGACCCACGAGCACGGGCACGCCGGCGGTCTCGGCCTCGGCGGCGAAGGCCTGGGCATCCTCGAGGTCGTTGGAGATCGGCTTTTCGACCAGCGGCACGATGTTGCGCTTGATGGCCTCGCGGGCAACGCCCAAGTGCAGGTCGTTGGGGGTGGCGATGATGACGGCCTCGGGCTTGACCTCGTCCATCATCTGGGCGGGATCGGTAAAGAACGGCACGCCGGCAGCCTCGGCCGTGGCGCGGGCGCCCTCAAAGGCGTCGGCGATGGCGACGAGCTCGGCCTCGGGCTCCTCGGTGACAAAGCGGATGTGGTTGCGGCCCATGGCGCCGGCGCCGATGACGGCAATGCGGACGGGGTTGAGCTCAGACATTTCGACTCCTTAATGCTGGTGGCTGGTGGAATGCGGCAAGAGGACGGCCCTTGCCGCGTCAAGCAAAACTAAGCGGACTTCTTCTTGCTGTCGGAGACCATCATGTAGACGGTGAGCACGACGGCGATGGCGGCGATCACGATGGCGCCGTAGAAGGACTGCTGGTAGGCGGCGCTGCCGGCCTCGGCGTGATACAGCACGGCGGTGATGGGCTGGCTGATCCAGGTGGAAGCGGCGTAGCCCAGGAACATGATGCCGTAGTTGACGCCGATGTTGCTGGTGCCGAAGGCGCCACCGGTGAGCGGCGGGTAGATGACGAGCAGGGCGCCAAAGCTAAAGCCGAGCAGGGCGAGCGCCACGAAGAACATGCTCTGCGTAAAGCTCATCGACATGATGACGAGCGCGACGATGGTGACGACAAGGCTGATGAGCAGCGACTTGTAGGCACCGAGCTTGTCGATGATCTGACCAAAGGACAGGCGGCCGACCAGGTTGGCGCAGGTGTTGACGGAGACGACCACGCCGCCGAGAGCGACGGCAGCGGCGCTCGTGGGGTCGGCGAAGAGCTGGACGGCGGCGATGGAGGCAACCTTGCCGACGAGCAGGGTGCCGGCGGTGGCGGCAAAGGCGAAGGTGATGATGAGGACCCAGAAGCGCGGGGTCTTGACCATCTCGCCCGGGGTGAGGTCGCCGAAGGTACCGGCGTGCGCGCCGCCCTTGGGGGCCTCGAAGCCCTCGGGCAGCCAACCGGCCTCGGGGGCCTTCAGGAACAGGGCGGAGGCGGCGATCATCACAAAGAAGATGACGCCGAGCGCCTTAAGGGCGCCAAAGATGCCAAGGCTCGGGATGAGCAGCGAGGCGAGCACCGGGGACAGCACGGCGGGGCCGGCGGTCGAAGCAGCGAGGGTGATGCCGGAGGCGAGACCCTTCTTGTCGATGAACCACTTCTGACCCGTGGTGAGCGCCGGGTTGTAGCCCAGGCCGTTGCCGACGGCGGCGACGAGCGAGAACCACAGGTAGAACTGCCACGGCTCGGTGACGGTGCCGGACATGAACCAGCCCACGCCGTAGCACACGGCGGCGGCGATCACGACGTTGCGGGGGCCGATCTTATCGGAGATGCGGCCGGCGAAGATGCCCGTCACGGCCATGATGGTCTGGAAGACGGGGAAGGCCCAGGTAAGGGCGCTGGACCACTCGGGGTAAACGGCGAGCAGGTTTTTGCTCACGACGGAATACAGCGCGATGGAGCTGATGAAGAACATGGTGACGCACGCGGCGGAAAGCACGACGGCGCGACCCTTGTTGGAGTTGGTGGAAGCCATTGGACTCTTTCTAATCGATACGGGGAGGGGAGGGGTTTGCCCGCGTCCCTCTCTACCGGGCAGGTTTACTGGTCGGTCGGCTTGGCGACGCCGGACTCATCGGACCAGAGCTCGACACCCTTGTTCTTAAGGTAGTTGTCGGCGTATGCGCGACGGCCGCCGGGCTTGGCGGTGAGGTCGCCCATCATGTTGGAGAAGCCGCCGTCGACCTTGATGGCGTCGCCGGTGGTAAAGTCCGAGCGCTTGGACGCCAGGAACATGACGGCGTTGGCGATATCGCTGACCTCGCCGATGCGGCGCGTGGCGATCAGGCGGCTGCGGCTCTTCTCGACCTCGGGGTCGGCATAGAAGTTGGCCGACATGGGGGTCTTGACGAAGCAGGGCTCGACGCAGTTGGAGCGCACGCCGTACGGGCCCCACTCGGCGGCGAGCATCTTGGACATCATGTTGACGCCGGCCTTGGTGGAGCTGTACACGCCCGAGAACGTCTCGGGGGAGTGGCTGGCGACGGTGGAGATGTGCACCAGGCGACCCTGGCCGGCCTTGATCATCTCGCGACCAAAGCGCTGCGAGGTGATGAAGCAGCCGGTGAGGTTGACGCTGAGCACCTGCTCCCAGTCGCTCAGCGGCAGGTCCTCCATGGCGGCGAAGCGCAGGATGCCGGCGGTGTTGACGAGGACGTCGACGCGGCCGAAGTTGGCGATGGTGGCATCGACGGCGGCCTGAACCTCGGCCTCGTCGGTGGCGTTCATCTTGTAACCCTCGGCGTGGATGCCAAACTCGGCAGCGAGATCGGCGGCAGCGGCCTTGACCTTCTCCTCGTCCAGGTCGAGCATGACGACGTTGGCGCCATTGCGGGCGAACTCGCGGCAGATCTCGGCGCCCATACCGCCGAGTGCGCCAGTCACGGCGCAGACATCGCCCTCGAGCTTAAGCCAATTGCTCATAGGAACTTCCCTTCTTGTGCCTCCCAGTGGGTCGCTCCCATTAACCGACCCACGTGGTTTTCGCTGGTTATCGTATGCTTTGCGTTTGCGCAGGTGAATTGCATATTTGTTAGAATGGCGTTAACTGTAGGTTTACACCGCATGATGCGATTTGTACCTGATTGAGCATGTGACCTGCGAAAACGACCCCCTGCGGCACCGTGTGGCCGTACGTGCGAAAACGGAGAGAAGACGTGTACGATCGACGACTTGAGGCTATTTCGGCCGCCGCGGAGCTGGGAAGCTTCTCGCGCGCCGCGGCAAAATTGCGCGTGTCGACCCCGGCACTCGTCAAGCAGGTATCGGGATTCGAGGCCGAGTTTGGCATTACGCTGTTCGAGCGCTCGCATTCGGGCGTCAAGGTGACGCCGGCGGGCGCGCTGTTGGTGGACGATGCGCGCTCGATCATGCGCCAGTCCGAGGATGCCCTGCGCCGTGCCCGACGCGCGCCGGGCGATGGCGGTGCGGTGCGCCTGGGCGTGTCGATGATGTGCCCGGGGCGCCAAACGCTCGCGCTGTGGCCGCAGGTGCACGACATGGAGCCGCGCTTGCGTTTTGAGATTGTGCCGGTGGGGGACCTTTACGATGAGCGCGAGACCGTCATGCGCAGTCTGGGGCGCGAGGTGGATGTGGTGCAGTCGAGTTTTTCGACCCCGCGCTGGGGCGACGCCTGCCAAAAGCTCCGCATCGTTACCGTGCCGTTTTATATCGACGTGCCGCGCACGAGCCCGCTTGCGCGCAAGACGCGCATCACAGTTGCCGACCTGGAGGGCATGCGCCTGCGCGTGCTCCGTCACGGCAACGACGCCATGGACAGCCTGCGCATCGACCTTTTGGCCGACGGCGGCGTGGACGTGATCGACGTGGATAGCTTTGACTTTGCGCTTTTTAACGAGGCGGAGGAAAAGGGCGACGCGGTGCTCACCTGCGGAGCTTGGTCAGGCGTACACCCGGCCTTTGTAGGCGTGCCGTTCCTGTGCGGCCGCGAGGTGCCAGTCTATTTGCACTACCCGCTCGAGCCTACCCTCCAAGTCCAAAAATTCGTCAACGCCATGGCCCAACTCCTCAAGTAGCTCATTTGGCGCGGGGCTTTTTTGGCTACTTTTGCCGTCCTACCTGCGCAATGCGAAAAATGAGGTGCGAAAAATGACTCCAAATCGGTCACGTATGATTTTGCTTTTGCCATGAGCTGGTTGTAGAATG
This sequence comes from Collinsella aerofaciens, assembly GCF_015557435.1. GTDB lineage: Bacteria > Actinomycetota > Coriobacteriia > Coriobacteriales > Coriobacteriaceae > Collinsella > Collinsella aerofaciens_Z. Next base: position 23,803 of record NZ_JADNOH010000003.1, on the reverse strand, counting down.
ACAAGGCCTAAACGAACTACTTGTGCAGCTTGCTCGAATGCTCGGGCTGCGGCTGGGGGGGGATGCGCCCGTGCAGGGTCCTTTCGGTCATATTGCGTCGATGCGCCGCACCTTTGTGATGTTGGCAGCGGTCTTATGCGCGTTCGTTATGGTCGGGGGGGGGGTTGCCCTCGCGTGCGTACGGTGACGATGGCAACCTTATAGCGAACCCAACCTTTACCAACCAAGCTTCTGGTTGGTCGACGACCTCTCCGAGAAAGAGAATCGGCGAGGCGTCGTACCTCGACCTCCCCACGAAGCTCCTCAACGGTCAAAGAAACCTCAAACAAGCTAACGGTAATCACTTTGCGCTTGCGTGGAATCTTAAGCCACAGGATACCAATGCTTATTTTGAACCCGGATCAACCTACACCACCTTTTCCACCCAGAGCGGCTCCACGTACGAGTGGGGCCTCAACCATCGCGCCGCAACCGAACACGACGTGCTGATGCTCACGATGGGTCCTCAACAGGAGAATCTGTCGGTTAACAGCGCAGGCCAAGACCAGCTCATGCAGCTGCGGACTTGGCTTAAGGCGCAGGGCAAGATGCCCCAGGGAAATACCGTTGAGCAGTACACCGTTTACAGCGATCCCTTTGCTGCAAATGGCGGCTTTGCTGGTAGCAGCGCCGACGGATCTCACTTCTCGTTTGAGCAGAGCGACGGTCGCATTGCGCTTTCTGTGTGGCTCGTAAGCTCTAACGGACAGGGTTGGTTCTCCTTTGGCACCAACAGTACACACTATTATCGAGCGCTTCCCGAGCAAGACGATGAGTTTGCCTATCAGGCAGTCTATGCCGCAGCGTCCGAAAACACGATGCTTGCACTAACTTGCTACGATTCAAATCTTACGGGGGCAAACGAACAATACCGGGAGTGGTTTGGCAATCTGGTCAACGACGTTCACGTGGAAAAGCAGGGCACGCGCAACATCTATAGCGACTTTGCCAAGGTGTATCAGGAAAACTCGTCCGAGACCATGACAACGCTCACGCGCTATGCGTTCTCGACCTCGAATCTTAAGAACGAGAATACGAACATTGCTAACGGCGGCTTTGAAGAGGATATACATCTAGGGAACCAGAGGCCCAGCAAGTTTACGTTGTGCTCGCCCCATTGGCGTACGACCGAGACAGACCATCGTATCGAGATCGTTGCCCAGAACGACTACTATATCGACCCAGCTGGGCATTCTGTTACGTTTACGCCCTCCGATGGTGACTATGCAGCCGAGCTCAACGCACACGAGGCGAGTTCGCTCTACCAATATGTGACGACCGAGCCGGGAAAACAGTACGAGTGGGGGCTCGACCACCGCGGCCGCTCGGGTCGAGACGCCATGGCCCTTATCATCGGTCCGCGACAAGAAAACGAGCCGTACAAGGACAATCAAAAGGCACTCGATCAGTACCAGCAAATTGTTCAATGGATTCAAATGAGCGTCGATAACTATGTCGGCTTGGATGTGGCCAATTTTTCCCAATCGGGCTGCAGCAAAAAGATCATCCTGTATTCGACTAAGTTTGACAAAGTGGGCGGATTTGCCAATGCGTCCAGCGGAAGCGCGTTCTCGTGGACGGCCGATGCGGAACATACCGAAAAATGGTGCGTGTGGATCATGGCGTCCGAAAACGACGCTTGGGCTTCCTACGGTTCCAACGCGCTCGAGCAGAACAAAAAGGTTGACTACGACTATACCTACACCATTCCGGATGGCCAAAACCAGAGCGTCTTTGCTTTTGTGGCCTACAACACGGCCAACGGGAGCAATTCGATCGGCAACTTCCTCGACAATATCTCGTTTAGGGAGTTCTATCGCATCGAGACGTACACGACGCCCAACGGAAGCGGAACGTATTTTTATAATTCCGATACCAAGACCGCCGACTTTACCTATGCCAAAAACTACGTAGGTAAACAGGAAAAGAACTCCTACTTTATGGTCGATGCCAAGCGCGATGACGGGGCAGTCTTTATCGGTGCTTTTGTCAACGGCGAGTTCTATTCCGCGGACGATGCTGAGCATTGGACCATATTGGACGATTGCACCTATCACTTTAAGGTCGACAAGGTCACAAAGCACTACAAAGTGCACCTTGTGTTTTCTAAGGCGGGCGTTCAATACGATGTGAACGGCGGCAAAGCGTATCACTATAATCCGTCCGATGATTCCACGGGCGATTTCGTGCAGCTTTCTGGTGCTGGAGCGAGCTATACCTCCCATGCTGCCGAAGGACAAAACGACGGCTGGATGTTTATGGGCTGGGAGTATGCGGGCTCGGGAAAAGCTATTCGTTTTGGTGCCGAGCACACAGTGACCCATGCGGCTCCCGAGGGAACTACAGATACCGGCACTCTTACCATTAATGGCAATAAGGTCAATCCGGATACCGGCGCTGCGGGCGATACGGTAACGGTCGAAAACATTCCTGAGAGCCAGGGCGCGACATTTGTGGCGCAATGGAAGTATCGTCAGGCCTTTGTTGCTCAGCTTAAAAATGCCGATGGCACGTGGAGCAACGTAACGACGGGCGGCACAGTCAGCTCCAAGCTTAAGGGGGCAAAGGGCTCCATCGATGCCGGGGATCGCTCGGGCAAGGACGCCGACGCGTACAAAACTTCGGGTATCGCCTACTTTGTGGATGACGGCACGTTTGTGGAGGCGGTGGCCACTCCCAAGGAGGGCTATCACTTTGAGGGCTGGTACGACCTGTCAAATCCGGACGCCCCGGAGCTGCTGTCGTCTTCACCCACCTATACGTACAACGTAAAAGAGCGCCATACGGGATGCGTATACGCACGGTTCACCCCACGCACCTACACGCTCAAGGTTTCCAAGAGCGTTACGGGCAATATGGGCGACAAGCGTGCCTACTTTAAGATGACGGCGACCTTTACGGGCCTCAAGGCTGGTCAGACCTACGCCATCGAGTATTCGGATGCGTCTGCCCAAGGCAGCCATGCGCTCGTGGCGCGACCGAATGATCGGGCCGAGACCGTGGAAAACAAGACGGCCTTTACGGCCGATGGCCAGGGCAAGGCGACCGTGCCGTTTGCCGTTAAGGACGGCCTGACCGTTTCGATTAAGGCGCTGGATTACAACGCGGTCTATACCGTGAGCGAAGACGATTATTCTTCGTTGGGGTATCAGGCTAGGCTTACGGGTGCGAGCGGCACGCTCAACGGTCCGCGTGTGACCGTTGCCGTTGAAGCTAAGGCCACCAATTCCCGACAGGTCGCGGTGCCTACGGGTATTACGCGCAACCCCATCTATGCCCTGGCGATTTTGGCCGCCGGCGTGCTGTTGGCTACGGTCATGGTTGCGCTGCGTTTACACCGCGGCTCCAAGAGGGGTGGGCGCCTATGAGAAGACATGGCGCCAGCAATGCTGGTGATGGGCCAGCCGCACGAGCGGCCCCGCAGGGAAGACCCCGGGGCTCGCGGTATTCGGCCGCGTCGAACGTGAGGTTGGGCGCCCATGCGGCACCAGATCTGGGAGAAGCGGACGACCGGCGCGATATCGTGGGCTTTCTGGCGCGCCTGGCATTTTTTGTCGTGACGCTCTGGCTGCTCTTTGGCGTGGTCCTGGGCGTGGGTCCGGTCACGACTGGCGAGATGGCCCCCCGCATCTGTTCGGGTGACGTCATGCTCTACTGGAGGCTCAGCCAGAGCTTTAACGAGGGTGACGTGGTGGTATACACCGCGGATGGCGAAGAGCGCCTGGGTCGCGTGGTTGCCCGCCCCGGTGATGAGGTCACGATTACCGAGTCGGGCGAGCTCATGGTTAACGGGGCTGTTGTGGTGGAAAGCGATATCACCACGCCGACGCCGCGCTATGAGTCTGCTGTGGACTATCCCGTGCATCTGGGAACGGATGAGCTCTTTGTGCTGGCAGATTTGCGCGAGGGCGGGCATGACAGTCGCCTGTATGGACCGATTGCCCGTTCGCAGATCAAGGGCAACGTGATCAGCGTGCTGCGCAGGTCGAACTTGTAGGCACGGAGCTTGGTTTTATTAAGGGCATATGCCCGAGAGGAAGGATACAACATGAAAACTGGAAAGAGGCGACTGGCAGCATTTGCAGTTGTGGCCGCAACGATGCTGCTGGCTTTGGTGGGAGTTGCTGCGCCGGCGTGGGCGGAGGAGGGCTCTACTACTCCGCATCTGCCGGTAAATGACAACAAGGTCACAATCACCTCGACGCTTACCATGAATAAGAACGCCGTGGAGCCGAATGCGGAGTTCGGCTATTCGATTGCGCCGGCGGAGACGAGTGAGCTTACGAGCACGAGTAACAACATGCCCGTTTCTGCTGGAGTGACCGGTGCCGTCACGCTTTCGCCGTCTTCCGTAAATTATTCTGACGAAGGTCTTTCTAGCGAAGATAATGCCGACGGCGTTACTAAGACAATAACCGCCCAAATGAGCGTCAGCCTTGTTACCTCAAGGTTCGCGGCTCCGGGCATCTATCGATACAAAATTACGCAGACGTCGCCAGAGCTGGATGGCCTCAACGTTGTGTACAAGGAACTGTTCCTGGATGTTTACGTAGAAAATGGCAACTCAGGCTTAGTTGCTAAGGGCTGCACTCTTAGCACAGCGGCGGGATCGGGCAGCAAGACCTCAGGCTTTGAGAACAAATATGTCACCCATAAGCTGACCATCACAAAGGTCGTAGCCGGTAACCAGGGCGATAAAAATAAGGACTTTGAGTTTACCGTCACGATTAAAGGCGCTGACGGGGAGACTTATAAGTATGGCACTGTGAAAAACGGTGTTACTACCATGAACCAAACTACAACCAAGCCGGGAGCTACGTTTACCGAGACGCTTAAGCATGGGGAATCCGTCATCGTTTACGGTCTCTCATCGGAGGATAAATTCGCCGTAACTGAGGCGGATTATCATGGCGACGGTTATAAGACGTCGTACAAGATTGGTGATGGCACCAATTCGACAGAAGGTAGCTCTATTGCCGAGGAAGCTATCGGTGCTTACGACACCACGGTGATCTTTACCAATACCAAGGATGTTACCGTTCCGACCGATGTTATTCGGACGGTCGTTCCCTATGCGGCAATCGTCGCGTTTGCTGCCGTGATGGGCGTGGTCTTCTTCCGTCCTCGTCGTAACCGCCGTTAAAACAGCGAGGATTACAGCCGATGGAGCTTAAACGCATAGCTCGGCTGGCGAGAGCCGGCGACCGCGTACTTACGTGGTTTGCCGGCTTTCTCGTGCTGCTCATGCTGCTGTACGGGGGCTATTCGCTGTGGGATACAAACAATGTTATGAACGGCGGGTTCATCAGCGATGAGCTGCTGCACTACAAACCCACCGGGGCCAACGATTGCGCACGCCTGCAGGAACTGATGACCAAAAATTCCGACGTGGTCGGATGGGTCACCATCGATGGCACCAACATCGACTATCCCTTTGTTCAGGGAAAAGATAACCAGGAATACCTCAACAAAAACGCGTTGGGGGAGTCCGCGGTTTCGGGAGCGGTGTTTTTGGATACGCGCAACAGTCGCGCGATGACCGATTCCTACAATCTGCTCTATGCGCACCACATGGATAACGGTGCGATGTTTGGCGATGTCGACCGGTTTTTAGACAGGGGCTTCTTTGACCTGCACCGCACGGGCACGCTCTACACAAAGGACGGGGCGTTCCGCCTGCGCATTGTTGCCGTGTGCTCGTTTGCTGCGAGTGATGACATTATCTTTGGGCCGGGAAACCTGGACCAGGCCTCGATGCAGACGCTGCTCACGCATGTCTCGCAGACGGCGGTGCACGAGAACATGGATGACGTTGGCCCCGATGCACGCATCATCGCGCTTTCTACCTGCAGTGATAAAACAAACGGGCGCCGAGCGCTCCTAGCCGAAATCTTGTAGCTCATTTAGGATGGGGCTTTTCTAGCTACCTTTGCCGTCCTACCTGCGCAATGATTTTTCTGGGACGGGGATTTTTAGCTACGGCGTTCCGTTAGCTTGACCAGTCTTTTTGGGACGGGGCTAAATTAGCTGGTTTTGGATTAGGGATCAGTTGCGATTTGTTGATTCATCGATATTGGGATGGAGAATCAGCTAATTTAGCCCCGTCCCAAAAAGACTGGTCCTCCACCACTTCCCAAATCATCCTTACAAAACGAGGCCCTGGCCAAACGGCCAGGGCCTCACCAACTTTTATTCTGTTTTAATGACGGGTTGATTGCGCGCAGGAGGGCGCCCCGGGGACGGGCGGGGTGTTTCCTCCGCGCGCAGTTTCGCAGCGCAGCGAGAATGTTTGAGCACGGAGGAAACACCCCGCCCGTCCCCGGGGCGCCCTCCGTCAGTAATCGGTCCTACTCCAGCTCAAACGCTCCGGTATAGAGCTGGTAGTAATACCCGCGCTTGGCAATCAGCTCATCATGGTTGCCGCGCTCGATGATGCGGCCGTGGTCCAGACAGATGATTGCGTCGGAGTTGCGCACGGTGGACAGGCGGTGTGCGATGACAAACGTCGTGCGGCCTTCCATGAGTTTATCCATGCCCGCCTGCACGATAGCCTCGGTGCGGGTGTCGATGGAGCTCGTTGCCTCGTCCAGAATCATTGCCGGCGGATCGGCGACGGCAGCGCGGGCGATCGAGATCAGCTGGCGCTGGCCCTGCGACAGCTGCGCGCCGTTGCCGGTGAGCATGGTGTCGTAGCCGTCGGGCAGGCGGGTGATAAAGTCGTCCGCGCCCGCGAGCTTGGCCGCCGCGATGCACTCCTCGTCGGTCGCGCTCAGGTTGCCGTAGCGGATGTTGTCCATCACGGTGCCGGTGAACAGGTTCACGTCCTGCAGCACCACGCCCAGCGAGCGACGCAGGTCGGACTTGCGAATCTTGTTGACGTTGATGCCGTCGTAGCGAATCTTGCCGTCTGCGATGTCGTAGAAGCGGTTGATGAGGTTGGTGATGGTCGTCTTACCGGCGCCGGTGGCGCCGACAAACGCGACCTTCTGGCCCGGCTTGGCGTACACGGACACGCCGTGCAGCACCTCGTGGTCGGGCGTATAGCCAAAGTCCACGTTGTCCATGACCAGGTCGCCGCGCAGCGGCACGTACTCGATCTCGCCGGTCGCGCGGTGCGGGTGCTTCCAAGCCCACATGCCGGTGTGGTGGTCGGCCTCCTCGAGCTGCCAAGTTTCGGGGTTCACCTGGGCGTTGACGAGCGTCACGTAGCCCTCGTCGGCCTCGGGCTCCTCGTCGAGCAGCTCAAAGATGCGCTCGGCGCCGGCAAGGCCCATGACCACGGCGTTGATCTGCTGCGAGATCTGGCCGATCTGGCCACAGAACTGCTTGGTCATGTTGAGGAACGGCACCACGACGGCGATGGAGAGCGCCATGCCCGAGATGCTCAGGTTGGGCACGCCCAGCGCCAGGAAGATGCCGCCGGCCAGCGCGACCAGCACGTAGAGCAGGTTGCCCAGGTTCATGAGGATCGGCATGAGGATGTTGGCGTACATGTTGGCCTTCTGCGAGACCTCGAAGAGCTTCTCGTTGCGCTCGTCAAAATCGGCCTCGGCGGCGGCCTCGTGGCAGAACGCCTTGACGACTTTCTGGCCGTTCATGACTTCCTCGATATGACCCTCGACCACGCCGAGTTCGGTCTGCTGCGCGATAAAGAATCGCGCGGAGTTGGAGCCGAGCAGCTTGGTCATAAAGGTCATAAAGGCGACGCCGGCGATGATGACCAGGCACATCCACACGCTGTAGTACAGCATGATGAAGAACACCGTGACGATGACGATGATCGTCATGAGCAAGTTGGGCAGCGACTGGCTGATCATCTGGCGCAGCGTGTCGATGTCGTTGGTGTAGTGGCTCATGATGTCGCCGCGCTGGTGCGTGTCGAAGTAGCGGATTGGCAGGTCCTGCATGCGGTTGAACATCTTCTCGCGCAGCTTCTCGAGCGAGCCCTGCGTGATGACGGCCATGGCGCGGTTCCAGAAGAGCGAGGAGGCGACGCCCACGGCATAGATGCAGCCGAGGGTAGTCACAAGCTTCAGAATCTTGGGCTGCGCGGCCGTCCAGTCGCCCGACTGCCACGATTCGCTAATGACCTGCAGCGCGCTCTGGAGGAACGTCGCACCGATGGAGTTGATGACGGCGCAGAGCACCACGCCGGCGACGACGAGGGGCAAAAGCACCGGATAGAAGCCAAAGAGCATCTTGATCAGGCGCGTCATGGTGCCGCCCTTGCGGTTGCGCGCTCGCTCGGCGGTAGCGGCCTTACTCATGTGCCTCGCCTCCTTCCTGGGTCTGGGCTTGCGGTGCGGATGCCTCGGTGTCGGCCTCGACGGCTCCTTCGCCCTCGGCAGACATCTTGTTTTGCGAGGTAAAGGTCTCGCGGTAGATCTCGCTTGTCTTGAGCAGCTCGTCATGGTTGCCGATCTGCGCGATACGGCCGCCCTCCATGACGATGATGCGGTCTGCGTCCTGCACGGAGCTAATGCGCTGGGCGATGATGAGCTTGGTCGTGTTGGGCAGATAGCTTGCCAACCCTGCGCGGATCTTGGCGTCGGTCTTGGTGTCGACAGCGCTGGTGGAGTCGTCCAGGATCAAGATCTTGGGGCGACGCAGCAGGGCACGCGCAATGCACAGGCGCTGCTTCTGACCGCCGGAAACATTGGAGCCGCCCTGCTCGATCCAGGTGTCATAGCCCTTGGGGAAGCCATCGACAAACTCATCGGCGCAGGCCAGATGTGCCGCCTCGCGGACTTCCTCGTCGGTGGCGTTCGGGTCGCCCCAGCGCAGGTTCTCGGCAATGGTGCCGCTAAACAGCACGTTTTTCTGTAGCACCATGGCCACTTGGTGGCGCAGGGCGTCCAGCTCGTAGTCGCGCACGTCCATGCCGCCCACGCGCACGGTGCCTTCGGTGGCGTCGTACAGACGGGCGATGAGGTTTACAAGCGTGGACTTGGCCGAGCCGGTACCGCCGATGATGCCGATGGTCTCGCCGCTCTTAATGTGCAGGTCGATATCGTCGAGCGCCTGGCGCTTCGCATGCGCGGAATACTTAAAGCTCACGTGGTCAAAGTCGATGGAACCGTCGACAACCTCGAGCACGGGCTCGGCGGGATTGGCGATCGTGGGCTCGGCGGCCAGCACCTCGGTAATGCGGTGCGCCGATTCGTCGGCCATGGTCACCATGACAAAGATCATCGACAGCTGCATCAGGCTCATGAGGATCTGGAAGCCATAGGTAAAGATCGAGGAGAGCTGGCCCACGTCGAACAGCGTGCCCTGGCTCGTGATGATGAGCTTGGAGCCCAGGTAGATGATGACGACAAACGCGCCGTTGACGCAGATATTCATCATGGGGTTGTTGAAGGCGAGCAGCTTCTCGGCGCGGGTGAAGTCCATCTGGACGTCGCGCGCGGCGGTGGCGAACTTCTCCTTCTCAAAGTCTTCGCGCACATAGCTCTTGACCACGCGCATGCCGGTGACGTTTTCCTCGACGGACTCGTTGAGCGCGTCGTACTTGTGGAACACGCGGGCAAAGATCGGGCGCACCTTATAGATGATGAAGAACAGGCCAAAGCCCAGCAGCGGAATAATGACCAGGTAGACCATAGCGACGCTGCCGCCCATGGCGTAGGCCATGGTAAAGGCAAAGACCAGCACCAGCGGCGAGCGCACGGCGATGCGGATGAGCATCATAAAGGCCTGCTGCACGTTGTTGATGTCGGTGGTGAGGCGGGTGACGAGCGAGGAGCTCGAGAACTCGTCGATGTTGGCAAAGCTGAACGTCTGGATCTTGTAGAACAGGTCGCGGCGCAGGTTCTTGGCAAAGCCGCAGCTGGCATGGCTGCAGGTGATGCCGGCCGCGGCGCCAAAAGCGAGCGACGTCAGCGCGATGATCACCAGAAAACCGGCGGTAGGCAGCATCTCGGCAACGGCGGCGCCGTCTTTGATGGCGTCGATCATGTCGGCGGTGATAAACGGGATCAGCATCTCGCAGATTACCTCGCCAAGCACGAGCAGCGGCGTGGCGATCGTGACCTTCTTGTAATCGCGGATGCTGCCCATAAGGGTTTTAATCATCCAGTTCCTCCCAGGTTACGCGGATTTTCTCGAGCATCTCGGCGAGCTGCTCGCGCTCGTCGTGGGTGAGGGCGCTAAAGGCCTGCTCCCTAAAGCGGATGCGCGAGGCTTGGTCGATGCGGGCCTTCTCCCAGCCGATCTCGGTCAGGCGAATGGTGAGCTGCCGGCGATCTTTGGGGTTACGGCTGCGCTCGATGATGCCGGCGCACTCGAGCTTGGACAAGATTTCGGAAAGCGACCCCGGCTTGAGGTCGAAGTGCATGCCGAGCTCCTGCTGCGACATTTCGCCGTTTTCCTGCTTGGCGAGCAGGCAGACGATGGGTGCCTTGCCGGATACGCCGCCGCCGTGAAAGTGCATGTAGTGGCCACAAAAGCCCAGGCCGCTCAGGATGCGTTTGGCGAGCCTGTCTTCGCCGTTAACTGCTTCGGGCACGTCTGCCGGCTGCGACGGGTCGCCGCCGGGCTCGTGCGGACGAAGGTTAAGGGGTTCATCGCACATGAATTCGTATCTCTCCTTTCTTTAGTTAGGTAGTGGGATTGTTTTGTGCCTAACTAATCTAGGAGCGTAAGAAATAATTGTCAAGGTACCAAACTTATTTGGTTACGGCGTTTTACCAAACGCCGTAACCACTCGACGCTGCAAACGTCCCTAAGCGGCAATCTGGCGTTCAATCGTCGGGCATGGCCACAAGGCCTATGCCCTCCTCTTTCACGCCACCTTGCTCGCTTAGGAACGTTTTCGCTGTCCGTCCTCTATCTGCAGCATTGCTCTCGTGCCAATGATCCCTTGGGGACGGAGGAAAAGGGATCATTTTCCGAAACCTTTCCGCAACAATTCGCCCTCCACGGCGCCGGCACCCGTCTGCTGTGTTCCCTGCGCTACACTTAGTCGCACTGTGGCGACTTTGCGCCGCTCCCGACCCAAGGGGGACACTCATGAAGAACACTCAGCTGCTGCTGATCAACGATATGTGCGGCTACGGCAAGGTCGCGCTTTCTGCCATGCTGCCGGTGCTGTCGCACATGGGCTACCGTATCCACAACCTGCCGACGGCGCTTGTGTCCGATACGCTCAACTACCCCAAGTTCTACATCCACGACACTACGGAGTACGTGCGTCAGAGCCTCGCCATCTGGGAGGAACTCGGCTTTGAGTTCGACGCCATCTCGACTGGCTTTATCGTGACCGAGGAAGAGACGCGTATCATTTCGGATTTCTGCCACCGTCGCGCGCAAAAGGGCACCAAGGTGTTCGTCGACCCCATCATGGGCGACAACGGCAAGCTTTATGCCGGTGTGCCCGAGTCCACGATCGGCCTCATGAGGCACCTGCTCGAGTGTGCCGACTACGCGGTTCCCAACTACACCGAGGCCTGTCTGCTCACCGATACGCCTATTGCAGAGCAAATCACGCCCGACGAGGCCCGCGTCCTTGTGGACGCCATGCGCACGCTGGGCGCCAAGTCGGTGGTCATTACGAGCGCTGTGGTCGACGGCACGAACGCCGTTATCGGTTACGACCACGTGGCGGGGGAGTACTTCACGATTCCCTTCGACCTGATCCCGGTTTACTTCCCGGGTACGGGCGATACGTTCTCGGCGGTGCTCGTCGGTCGCGTGATGGCCGGGTGGAGTCTGCAGCGCGCAACGGCCGACGCCATGCGCGTAGTGGCCGAGCTTATCGAGCGCAACGCCGACCAAGAGGACAAGTCTGCCGGCCTGCCCATCGAGGCCTGCCTGGATGTGATTGACCATGAGTAGCGCCGGCGAGGGCGGCGCCAAGCCCGCGGGCGAAGGTAAGCCGCTCGGCGCGCCGCGTGGCAAGCGCCCGCGTATTCGCATTAGCTGCGTGGACCAGCTGGGTACGTGTCGCTGCCACCATGGGCACAAGCCGGGCGACGTCTTCGACTTCGACCGCGATCGCGGCAAGATGTGCTCCATGGCCTGCCACGTGGGCTTTCCCTATATCGACATCCTGCGCTACGGCGGCACCGTGCCTGGCAACGAGCCCGGCACGGCAAAGTTCTGCTGCCCCGAGGTCGATACCCTCAACGTTTGGCTCGCCGAGATCGTCGACGAGTAATCGAGCGTGGATTTTCTCCCGCCAAGATAATGAGCGTGGATAATCTCCCGTTTAGAGCGCCGTTTCGCGCTCAAAGTGGGAGATTATCCACGCTCAATTTGTATGCGGGGGAAATCCACGCTCGTTTTATGCCGATGGTGTGGCTCGTGCGCCTGCGACGACCGAACGTCTACAGTTGCTCGAGCATGGCCGTGCAGCCGGCAAGCACATCACGGTACGTGGCATCAAAGTTGCCGGTGTACCAGGGGTCGGCCACATCGCCGGGTCGATCGGTCCAATCGAGCAGGCGCGAAATCTTGCCGTCGGGATCGTCGCCGAAGATGCGACGCAGGCCGCGCGCGTTCTCGGCATCCATATAGACAATGTGGTCCCAGTCGCCATACTCCGCGCGACGCACCTGGCGCGCGCGGTGGGCAACGACGGGAATCCCGACCTCGCGCAGCTTGGCGACGGTGCCATGATGCGGAGGGTTGCCAATCTCCTCGGTCGAGGTCGCGGCGGAATCAATGACGAACTCTGCCTCGCGCCCGGCACGGCGCACCAGCTCGGCAAACACCGACTCAGCCATCGTCGAGCGACAGATATTGCCATAGCAGATAAAAAGAATGCGTTGCATGTGATGGTTCCTTTCGGGGCGGTTGCGCGGGGTTTACAGACTGGCCTTGAGGCAGTTTGCTCCGATAAAGCCCGCTGCGTACAAGGGGAGGTGGCGCAGCTCGCACCCGTCCTCGGTTTCGCTGCGGGCAAAATTGTTCTCGGACAATATGTAGGCATACGGCGACCGGGCTTTTTCCATAAACGACCCGAGGGTTCTCGCGCGCACGTTGCGTGCGGATTTTACCTCGACGGGAACGATCTCCATACGGTCGGTCTGAAGTAGAAAATCGAGCTCGCCGTTCGTCTTCCAAGACGACGGTGGCATCCAGTAATACGTCTGCAAACCATTGCCCGAAAATGCCTGCATGACCGAGTTCTCCGCCAGGGCACCTCGAAAGTCGGAAGACAGCGCAATGGCGGAATCCTCTTTGAGGTCGAGCCAGAGTCGCGGGTTGATACCGAGTTTGTAGAACATGAGGCCTGTATCGAGAAGATAGACCTTAAAGAAGCTTCCGTCTTCGTCGTCGAAGGGAGCGAGGGGAGGTTCGATGCCTTCGGTCAGGTTGTTGACCGATATGATGCCGGCGCCCTCGAGCCAATCGAGAGGTTCGATAAGCTTGGCGCGTCGGCCCCCGCGCTCAACTTCAGAGTACTTGAATTTCTTGGTTGAGGATCGCAGCAGCTGGGACGGAATGGAACGCCAGACCTTGCGCGCCGCCACGCCACTGATCCCGTTCTCGGGGTCGGTCATATCGGCGGTATAGGTCTCGTCAATTTCGCGCTGCTCGATGCGCGCATCTTCGATGGACAACGTCTTACGGTATGCACTGACGGCTGCAGGCATGCCGCCCACGATCTGGTATCGATGAAACAGGTTGAGCGCCGCTTGGTGCGCGGCATAGGTCTCGAGCGTTCCGGCGTGGGCGCGAATGGCATCGGCCATCTGCTCCTCGTCAAGCGCCCAGAGAAACTCCTCGAACGACATGGGGTGCATGGTCTCTTGGCGAACGCCGCTGGGAAAAGGTAACCTGCGCTTGCGCGTGGCGACGCCGAGCTGGCTGCCGGTCGCACATATGCGCCAGCCCGAACCTGAGAAGAAGCGCAAAGAGTTGAGCGCTCGTTCGCAAAGCTGCACTTCATCGAACAGGATGAAGGCGGTTTCCTTGCGGATAGGGGTGCGCTTATAGTCTGAGATTCGTGCCACGATGGTGTCAACGTCGTCGGTGGGGCAGTCGAACAGCGGGGCAATCAGCTCAAGATCGGTCTGAAAGTCGAGTTTGACAAACGCATCGCCGGCGATTCGTCTGCCGATTTCCTCGGCAGCGTACGTTTTGCCTACGCGTCGCGCACCTCGGATGAGGAGGGGGCGCGAGGCGTCCTCTGTCGCCCATGATTCGATGACGGATTCGATTGATCTGCGCATGGGGCCGCCTTTCCAATTTCGTGTATTTCAAATACATAGTTTAGTACGATTTCGTGTATTTCAAGTACACGAAATTGAACCGCTGGAGCCTGCGGGCGGATAAACACTGCTCGTATGGTGTGGTTTTCATCGGACGCCCGCCGCGCTGAGCTGTACTTGCGCCTGCCTCGATCCCACCCCTATGCCTGCATCGAAGATTGTGCTGCCCGCTTGCGCTCCCAGCGTGCCAGCTTGATCGTCACTAGCGTGAGTATCCAGGCTACGAGCGAGAATGCGGCGCCAACCGCGCCCACGTAGGCAATGCCAATCCCGCTTACCACGGCGCCGCCCACCGCGGTGCCAAACGAGATGCCGACGTTAAACGCCATGGGCTCCACCGAGCTCGCGAGCACCATCGATTTGGGGTGGCGGCTGCGGGCCACGTCCATAAAGTGCGTGATGCACGAGACCGAGAACAGATACATGAGCATCGCCAGACTAAAGACAAAGGCAAGCGCGAGGGGCATGGTGCCGCCAACGGCAAACAGCCCAAACAGAGCCGCGGCCTGGAGCACAAACGTCACGAGCAGCGCCTTCATGCCAAAGCGCGCATCGATCCATCCGCCCAGGATGTTCGAGATCAGGCAGAACACGCCGTAGGCCATAAGGGTGGTGCTCGCCTGAACGGTGCCCATGCCCAGCACCTGCTCCAGATAGGGCGTCACGTAGCCGTAGAACACATAGACCGAGCCCACGCCAAACAAGAAGATGAGCATGCCGGTGATGATGCTTGGCTCGCGCAGAAGCCCCGCCTGCTCGCGGAAGGTGGCAGGCTCGTCGGTTTGTCCGGCGCGCGGCATAAACGTCACGAGCGCGGCGCAGATCAGAACGGCGAAGGTCAGCGTGCCGTACATGGCAACGTGCCAGTTGAGCGTGTCGGCCACAAACTTGCCGATCGAGGTCACAAAGACCATCGCCACGGAGAATGCGCCGTACACCACCGAGATAGCGAGTGAGGTCTGCTGCGGGGACAGCAGCTCGGGGATATACGTCACGCCCACGGCGAGCAGTGCGCCCGAGACGGAGCCCAAGATGATGCGCGAGGCGAACAGCACCTGGAAGTTGGGCGCCAACGCCATGACCAGATTGCCGAGCACAAAGACGATGCTGTAGCACACGAGCAGCTGGTAGCGGCGGAATCGCCCCGTGCTGAGCGCAAGTACCGGCGTGGCGATAGCGTAGACGAGCGCGAACACGCTGATGAGCTGGCCCGCGGTGGCAAGCGAGATGCCGAGTTCCGTTGCCAAATCGCTTTCGATGCCGATGACCACGAACTCGGAGCAGCCGAGCGAGAATCCCAACAGCACGAGCAGCGCCAGGCAAAGGTTGGTGCGCGCGGGTGAAAGCGCGGCAGCGGTTGATGCTGTTGTGGACGAGGTTGCAGTGGTCAAGGCGGTTGCTCCCATAGTTGCGTTATATGAGCTGGATTCAGTCTCTGCAACTCTAGCAGAATACGACAAGAAGCAGCGCCTTTGTCACATTCTGCGCTTGCCTGTATAGTCGCAATACAGGCGAAGATGGTCTCAGGTACATCGCGGGCGACAGGAGATCCCATGGGAATGCACACGACAAAGGTTGCAGTGGGCGAGGGCAAGTTTACGCTCGAGGCTCAGTTGACGGTGACGCCGCGAGGCATGGTGGTGTACGCCTGCTCGCCCGAGTTTGCACATCTGGGCGCCACGGCGCAGGCCATTCCGCGACCCGAGCCCGGACGCACGGCGACCATGAGCATCTTGGCCGTTCCGTGCCATCGCGACGAGATCCCGGCGCACGACATTGCAGCGGCACTGGCCACGCGTTTTGGCGTGCCGGTGACCGCAAGCACGGGTTTTCATGTTGAGCAGGCGAGCAAGGACGATCTGCAGCGCGTGCTCAACACCACCAAGGAGCTCATCGCCGCGCTCGAAGAAACCGCAGCCCGCATATTGCGTGCCGGCTGGGACGAGGGCGGTGCGGGCGCCGAGGTCGTGGCGGTCGATGCCGCGACCGGCGAGGTGCTCACTCCTGTCGATCGCATCAAAGCCCATACCGGCGAGGGCATTCTGCATCAAGCATTCCTGACGCTTCTGGTCGAGGACCAGGGCGAGGACGCGCGCCTGCTGCTCTGTCGCCGCAGCCCGCTCAAACGCCTGTGGGGTGGGGTGCTAGCCGATAGCTGTGCCGGCCACCCGCTCCCCGGGGAGGACGTCGCCGCCGCGACGGCGCGCCGCATCAACGAAGAGCTCGGCATCACGCGCGAGCCCGACCAGCTTAAGCACTTGGGTCACGTGGTCTACCGCGAGGATCACGGCGACGGCCGCTGCGAGTGCGAATGGTGCGAGGTCTATCTGGCTCGCGTCGAGCCGGGCGAGCTACATATCAACCAAGAGGAAATCTCGGAAGTACGCCGCGTGGCGCCCTCCGAGCTCAATGGCTATCTGCAAGGTCATCCCGAGCAGCTGGCCCCCTGGCTCCGCGAGGCCCTCAGCGACCCATCCATCCGTACGGATCTCGCTATGTGAAACAAAAGACAGTCCCTTTGCCACATCCAAACCGTCACAACATTCGATGAAAATCTCGAAATCGAGGAAAAGCGTCGAATGTTGTGACGGTTTTTGCCCAGAGGATCGCTTCTCATCCAAAAATCCCGCTTGACTGTATTGCCGCAACACAGCGCAACGTAAGGGGTGTCCGATAACGGGCGCCCCTTTTTAAGTGGCAACGTGGCTGCGAATCCGGAGCGCCCCCAACAAGAAAGGTGGGGAGATGGAAGCGGAAAAGAAGGCGTTTAAGATCACCAAGCGCGAAATTGGCTTTGTGCTGGGTATCGTTGTCTTTTTGCTGGTGAAGTTTCTTCCTTTGGCGGAGTTGAGCTCGACGGTCGAGCTTACGGTCGGCGGTCAGACCTGTCTGGCACTGACGCTCGCCACGGTGGTGTTCTGGGCATGTGGCGTGGCGCAGCCGGGCTTTGTGGGCCTGCTCTACTGCGCGCTGCTCGTTCTGTTCAAGGTGTGCGTGGACGACACGGGCGCCGCGAGCATCTCGGCGACAGTCGCCTCCACGTTTAGCTCCTGGACCAAAGCCACCATGTGGCTCGTCATCGGCGCCTACCTCATCGCCAGCGCGGTCAAGGAGTCGGGCCTGGGCGAGCGTATCGCCTATGCGTTCATGCTCAAGTTCGTGCGCGATGCCAAGTCGCTCATCATCTCGATTTTCGCGCTCACCTTTGTGCTGTCGCTACTCATTCCGCATCCGTTCCCCCGTGCCTTCCTCATCCTCGCCGTTGTCTCGGTCATCGCCGAGTCCGCCGGCTACGGTGACGACGACCGCGGCAAGCTCGGCTTCCTTGTGTTTGCCGCTGCTGCCCCCGGCTCCATGTTCTTCCTGACAGGCGACTCCACGCTCAACCCGCTCGTTGCGCAGTACAGCGCCGAGGCCGGCGGCATGAGCCCGTCCTTTGTCGACTGGTTCCTGTACATGAGCGTGCCTATGCTGGTCGCGCTGCTGTGCACCCTGTTCCTGGGCCTCTTCCTCTTTAAGCCCAGCAAGGAGCTCGTCTACGATCGCGAGCAGATCGTGGCCAAGCAGGCCGCGCTCGGCAAGCTCTCCGTCAAGGAGATTCGCACCATCGTGTGGCTTGTCATCGCCATCGCGCTGTGGCTCACCGTCTCGGGCGATTACATCGGCTGGGTCACCCTGGCCATCGGCGTCTGCCTCGCCATGCCCATCATCGGCGAGGTCCTCACCCCCGCCAGCTGGAACGCCGTCGACATCAAGTCCCTCATGTTCCTGACGGCCGCCATGGCCGTGGGTTCCGTGGGCGGTGCCACCGGTATGAACGCCTGGATCGCCGATGTCGTGCTCCCCAGCTCCGTGCCCGAGAACATCTTCCTGTTCGCCCTGCTTGTCGCCGCGCTCTCCATGGTTATCCATATGTTCATGGGCTCGGTCATGGCCGTGCTCGGCGTGTGCGTGCCGGCGTTCATCAGCTTCGCGGCCGGCTCCAGCGTGAGCCCGCTCGCCGTGGCGCTCATCGTCTTCACGTCCATCAACATCCACTACATCCTGCCGTTCCATAACCTGCCGATCCTTATCGGCGAAGGCAAGGACGCCGGCGGCTACACCTCCAAAGAGGCTATGCGCATGGGCATTCCCCTCACTGTGGTCGTCTTTATCGTCGTGCTGGTCGAGGCCGCCTGGTTCCACCTCTTTGGCCTGATGTAAGCGGTCGAGCGCTTGGGCTGTAAGCAGCCGAGTGCTCGAACTGCGAGTGGCCGAGCGTCCCATCTATGAGCGCCGCGGCCCCATTACGTTACCCCGCCCGGCGGCACACCGCCGTCGGGCACTCTCCCGAAAGGAGCATGCTATGTCCACTACCGATGCTTCCCAGATCCACGACCTGCGCTCCGCGCTCGACTTTTTGCGCGAGATGCCGGGCCAGCTGCTCGAGACCGACACTCAGGTCGACCCGGACGCCGAGGTCTCGGGTGTCTATCGTCACGTCGGTGCCGGCGGCACCGTTATGCGCCCGACCAAAGAGGGCCCGGCGATGGTCTTCAACAACGTCAAGGGCTTTGACGATGCCAAGGTCTGCATCGGCATGCTTGCCAGCCGCAAGCGCGTTGCCGCCCTGCTCGACCTGGACGAGGAGCACCTGGGCCTCGAAATCGGCAAGCGCTTCGAGAACCTGATCGCGCCCGAGCAGATCGCCGAGGGCAAGCATGTCGACTGCCAGGAGGTCGTGTACAAGGCGACCGACGAGGGCTTTGACCTGCGCAAGATCGTCCCCGCTCCCACCAACACGCCCGTCGACGGCGGCCCCTACATCACCATGGGCCTCGCCTACGGCACGAGCCCCGACGGCTCCCAGTCCGACGTGACCATCCACCGCTTCTCCTGCGTCGACAAGGACAAGCTCGCCATGTGGATCACTCCGGGTAGCCGTCACCTGGGCGCGTTCTTTGACGAGTACTGCCAGCGCGGCGAGGACATGCCCATCTCCATCTCCATCGGCCTGGACCCCGCCGTGTACATGTGCTGCGGCTTCGAGGCTCCTACCACGCCGCTCGGCTTCAACGAGCTGCAGATCACCGGTGCCCTGCGCGGCCACGCCGTCGAGCTTGCCGACTGCGTCACCGTTCCGCAGAAGTGCATTGCCAATGCCGAGTACGTGCTCGAGGGCTACCTCATGCACGACGAGACCATCAACGAGGACGTCAACGGCCACGGCTACGCCATGCCCGAGTTCCCCGGTTACACCGGTGGCGCCAAGGTCTGCCCGGTGATCAAGATCACCGCCGTTACCACGCGCGTCAACCCCATTATGGAGAGCTGCATCGGTCCTTCGCACGAGCACGTGTCCATGGCCGGTATCCCCACCGAGGCCTCCATCTACAAGATGGTCGAGACCGCCATCCCGGGCCGTCTGCTCAACGTCCACGCCGCTCCCTGCGGCGGCGGCAAGTTCGTTGCCATCATGCAGTTCAAGAAGTCGAGCAAAAATGACGAGGGCCGTCAGCGCAACGCCGCCATGCTTGCCTTCTCGGCGTTCTCCGAGCTCAAGCACGTCATCCTTGTTGACGAGGATGTCGACATCTTCGATATGAGCGACGTGATGTGGGCCATGACCACGCGCTTCCAGGCCGACGTGGACCTCATCACCATCCCCGGCTGCCACTGCCACGTGCTCGACCCGTCCAACGACCCCGCGTTCGATCCTTCGATCCGCGAGCACGGCATTGCCTGCAAGGCCATCTTCGACTGCACGGTTCCATTCGGCCTCAAGAAGAATTTCATCCGCTCGCAGTTCATGGAAATCGATACAGATAAGTGGGCAGCAGAGCTCGCTTTCTAGTAAGTAGCCCTACCAAGTAGTTAAGGAGTTGTCATGCCTGAGTCTTCTGTCCGTCCCCGTCGCATTGTCGTTGGCGTGTCTGGCGCCAGCGGTGCCGCGCTGGGCCTTGAGTGCCTCAAATGCCTGCGTCAGGCCGGTGCCGAGTCGGCGCTTGTCGTCACGCGCGGGGGAGAGATTACCATCGAGCAGGAGCTCGGCATGACGCTCGACGAGTTTGCCACGCATGCCGATGTGGTCTACGACAACAAGAACATCGGCGCCGCCATCGCAAGCGGCACCTATCCGGTCGACGGCATGATCGTGGCCCCGTGCTCCATGAAGACGCTCGCCGGCATCGCGAGCGGCTACAGCGACAATCTGTTGCTGCGTGCGGCCGACGTGCAGATGAAAGAGCAGCGCCGCCTGGTGCTCATGGTGCGCGAGACGCCCTTCAGCGCCATTCATGTCGACAACATGGCGCGCCTGGCGCGCGTACCGGGCGTCATGCTCATGCCGCCCATGCTCACGTTTTACAACGGCCCCGCCACGCTCGATGACGCGGTGCATCACATCGCCGCCAAGGCGCTCGAGGCCGTCGGCGTGTCATGTGCAAACTATAAGCGCTGGTCATAGGCGTCTTTAGGGTAGGATACGAGGAGTGTTTGAGCCCGCTGCCCCTGTGGGCGGCGGGCTTTTCGCGTCAAAGGATGTGTCGGGAGGATCTATGCAGACGGGCATGTATGCGATTAGCGAGATGGCGAGCTTGTTCAATGTTTCGCGCCAAACGCTCATTTACTACGACAAGATCGGTCTGTTTAAGCCCGCCGTGGTGAACGAAAAGGGCTACCGTTTCTATTCGCCCACGCAGATCCCGCTCATGCGTCTGATCTGCATGCTGCGCGACCTAGGGCTCGAACTCGACGAGATTGACCGCCTGACCTCGACGTTCGACATTGGCGAGATGACCGATCACCTGCGCTCGCGGGTGCAAGCGCTCGATGAACAGATCGCCGGCCTCAAAGCCGAGCGCGCGAGCGTGCAGGAGCGCCTGAGCTTTTACGACGAGGCGGTTTACTGGCGCGAGCGCGAGGGCAGGCCGGAGCTCAAGCAGTTTGAGCGTCGCTACGTGGTCTTTGAGGAGTTTCCAGGCGATATCGAGCGCGGCCGCTCGATGCTTCACCCCACGCTCATGCGGGCCATCCTGCGCATGCGTGCGTTGACGGGCACGCGCCCTATGCGCGGCTGGGGTGCCATGCTGCGTCGTGAGGCGCTGCATTCCGACGACCCTATCGCCGGCGCGGGCTCCTTTGCCGTGCTGCCGCGCGGTGCCGAGGAACTGCTGCCGAGCGATCCCGCCGAGCTGGCAGAGATCGGCATCGAAGTGCTGCCCGAGGGCACATACCTGTGCATGAGCCGCTGGGGTATGCCGTACGAGCCCGAGGGCATCCGCGCCATCGTTGCCTGCATGGACGAGCACGCGCTCCAGCCCGTTGGCAACGCTTTCGACTTTTGCTACCTCGATACCACGAGCTACGACGAGTCCCACCAAGAGGACTTTTGCTGCATCCAAATCCCTGTTACCCTCCAGATGTGACAAAGGGACAGTCCCTTTGTCACATTCGTGGTGTGGCTGCTGCCCAAACCGTCACAACATTTGATGAAAATCTCGAAAACGAGGAAAAGCGTCGAATGTTGTGACGCTTTTCCTGTCTGTGCCGGCGAGCTCCCGTGCCATCTGGGGGTATAAGGCTGGCAAGTGTTTATTTGCGAGGCTTAAGGGGCGCCCCGTATGGATATCGATAACTTTGAATGGTGGTATAGCGAGGGCGAGGCTCCGGACGAGGAGTGGGACGAGCCCGCGCCGCGTGACGTGTCGAGCGACGAGGACGAGGCCGGCAACGATGCTGCTGTCGAGCCTGACGCCGCCTCCGATGCCGCCGAGCCCCTGACCTTTGAGCAGGCTTGGGCCCAAGCCGAGGCCGATGAAGCTAAGGCCGATGCCACGGCCACACTCGGTGAGCCGGCGGACATGTCCATCTCGCCGGCCAAGATCCCGCAGCCGCGCCATAACATCGACCCCGGCAGTACGGCATCCTTCAGCATTCTCGACGTGCCCTCGCAGGGTGCCCAAGCACCCGCGCCCACACGTCGCCCCGACCTGGCTCGCGAGGAGGACGCGGGCCGTCGCTCTCCGCTCGGCCCCATCCTCATCGCCTTCATGGCCGGCGTTATCGCATGCTCGGTAATTGGAAACGTCTGGAGCCATGTTGAACAACAACGAAAAGACGCCGCCAAGGTCGAGATGTCCGTCGAACAATCGCTCAGCCGCACGCGCTCGGTGCATGTATCGGTCGAGGTCAAGGACGGCGCGACGTGGGACACCGCGCGCGGCGACAGCCAGATGCTCGTCCATATCGTGGGTCGCACGCTCAAGGGGCAAGCGATCGACGAGTACCAATACGTCAATTCCGAAGGTGACGGCATCGAGCTCAAGCCCGGCGACTACGAGCTCACGGTCGATGAGCCGCCCGTCGCCACCGACGGCACGCGTTACCGTGCCTCAAAGCGCATGGTTCCGGTGAGTTTTAATTCACAGGCGCCCGATACGGTCGATAGCACGCCGCAGGGCGGGTTTGACCTTTACGCTATTGCTCAATAACTGCACCTGTCGCTCAACCCCGCCGCCAAGAGTGGGACAATAGCCCTCGACACCGTTGTTTACTATTGGAGGAAGTAGCATGTCCACCGTCACTACCATCAAGCGCGGCGGCCTCACCGCGGCCATCGATTCCATGGGTGCCCAGCTCACGAGCCTTGCCCTCAACGGCAACGAGTATCTGTGGCAGGGCGATCCCACCTTTTGGGGCAAGCATGCGCCCATCCTGTTCCCCATTGTGGGCTCGCTGCGCAACAACACGGCAACGTCTGCGGCCGGCACCTGCGAGATGCCGCGCCACGGACTCGCGCGCATCGTCGAGCACAAGCTGGTCGAGGTTTCGGAGGACGGCTCCTCGGTAACGTACGAGATCACCGATACGCCCGAGTCGCTCAAGGCCTTTCCGTTTCACTTTAAGCTCAACATGACCTATGCCCTGACCGGCGACGCCACGCTTACCCAGACCTTTGCCGTTACGAACACCGGCGACGTGGACCTGCCGTTCTCGGTGGGCGGCCACCCCGCATTTAACGTGCCCGCCCCCGGTGCCGAGGACGAGGTATTCGAGGATTACGAGCTGGCGTTTACCGAGGCCTGGACGAACGAGGCTCCCATCATCACGCCCGACGGTCTCATGACGTTCGAGGGTAGCTACAAGGCTCCCGATAACTCGGACGTGCTGCCCATCACGCACCGCAGCTTCGATAACGATGCCATCATGTTCACCGATACTCCGGGCTCCACGCTCACGCTGCGCGGCCGCAAGTCGGGCCACGGCGTCAAGATCGACTTTGAGGGCTTTAAGTACATCGGCGTGTGGTCTGCCGCCAACGACGCTCCGTTTGTGGCGCTCGAGCCCTGGACCGGCCACACCACCATGGACACCGAGGACGATGTCTTTGATCACAAGGTCAACACCATCACGTTGGCACCGGGCGCTACCGACATCCGTTCCTTTAGCGTCACCCTGCTCTAGAGGTTCCGCCGTTCTAACGAACGACGGACCGGTCGACGCTGCGCGCCACCCAGAGCGACAATTTGTCATTCAAAAGGCAAGGCATGACCAGAAGGTCTATGCCT
>NZ_JADNOH010000002.1 GCF_015557435.1 Collinsella aerofaciens | reverse complement strand
CATTCAAAAGGCAAGGCATGACCAGAAGGTCTATGCCTTGCCTTTTTCATGCCAAGTGGTACATGGGGCAGGCTGCTTTGCGCCAATCGTCCTCGTGTGTCTATTAATTTTTCGCGCACATGCCGCGCTGCTGGTCGCGGGCGTATATCCTGTCTTATTGTCAGCAAAACGAAATTGGGAAGGCACCAGATGCAATCTCGACAACAGCGCGACGCGCATCCACAGCCGGTATGCAGCCGTCGCATCTTTTTGGGTAGCGCTCTCGCTGCGAGCGCTTCTGTCGTCGCCGGCGCACTTGCCGGCTGCCAGCGTCCCTCCACGCTGGAAGTAGTTCAGCCCACGACGGGCGGCGGTCGCGATGACCTGTCCGATTCCGTTATCGGCAAGGATAAGATCCGCATCGGCATGGAGGCGGCCTACGCCCCGTACAACTGGCAGGTTTCCGAGGCCAGCGAGTTCACGATCCCCATCGACAACGTGCAGGGCGCCTATGCCGATGGCTACGACGTGCAGATCGCCAAGATCGTCTGCAAGGCTCTCGGCGGCGAGCCCGTTGCCGTCAAGCAGAGCTTCTCGGGCCTTATCGACTCGCTCAACAACGGCCAGATTGACCTCATCATCGCCGGCATGAGCGCCACGCCCGAGCGCGAGGAGTCCGTCGGCTTTTCCGACCCGTACTTCATTGGCTACTTTGGCCTGTTCGTAAAAGAGGGCTCGCCCTACCAAAACGCCACCAAGCTCGGCGACTTCAGCGGTGCCACGGTGCTCGGCCAAAAGGACACCATGCTCGATACCGTCATCGACGAGATTCCGGGCGTTGTGCACAAGAACCCGGTCGATTCGGTCCCCACGGTGTTCTCGAATCTGCTGCAGGGCACTTGTGACGCTGTGACCTACAACACCGAAAACGAGAAGGGCTATATGGCCCAAAACCCGGGCATCGTGCCCATTCGCTTTGCCGAGGGCGAGGGCTTTAAGCAGGAGGTCACGGCAAATGTCGGTTGCCGCAAGGGCTCGGACAAACTGCTTAAGCTCATCGACAAGACACTCAAGGGCATTAGCCAAGAGGAGCGCGACCAAATGTGGGACGCGTGCCTCGACCGTCAGCCGGCATAGGGAGGCAGCATGAAAGGCATCAATCGTCTGGCCTCCTTTATCAAGGCCGACCACCGTTATGTGTACCTGGGCACGAGCGCTATCGCGGCGCTCGGTCTGGCGTTTAGCCAGCGCAACCCAACGCCGCTGAGCTTCTTGGCGCCCACGGGCGTGTTCCAAGACTGCCTCTGGGTAATCCTTTGGGCCTGGCTCGTCGTGTCGGCGGCGGCGCTCGTCACCAAGCTCATACACTGGAACGACTATCGCGAAACGTCGCCGTTTGCATCTGAGCGTTGCCGTCGCGGCGCGCGCCTGGGCAGCTATGTCGTGGTTGCCATCGCGGCGATCTTCTTTATCGACCGCTGCGTCATGTCGTTTGTCGACCTGGTGCAGGTGAGCATTGTCTCGGACTCCAATCCCAGCGACTTTCTGTCGAGCTTGGTCTACATGACCTACAAGAGCGGCGACTTCTTTATCCGCGGTATCGAGATCACCATCGCGCTTGCCACCTTCGGCACGGTCATCGCCTTCTTCTTGGCGCTGCTCTTTGTGTTCTTGCGCACCCAGACCTTCGATCGCGTCGACAACGACCTGGTGCGCTTCTTTAAGAGCATTGGCCGAGGCTTTGCGACCGTCTATTCCACCGTCGTGCGCGGCACGCCCATGATGGTCCAGGGCCTGCTCATCTATTACGCGGGCTTTACCGTTCTGCGCGGCATGGGCTTCGAGACCGCCCAGGCCAACCAGATCTGGAGTACCTTCACCGCCGGCCTCGTCACCATCTCGCTCAACTCCACCGCCTACATGATGGAGGTCCTGCGCGGCGGCATCGAGTCCATCGATCCCGGCCAGGCCGAGGCAGCGCGCTCGCTGGGCCTGTCGCAGTGGCAGGCTATGCGCAAGGTCGTGTTCCCTCAGGGTATTAAAAACGCGATCCCGGCGCTCACCAACGAGCTCATCATCAACATCAAGGACTCGTCGGTGCTCTCGGTCATCGGCGTGTTCGACCTCATGTACGCCACCACCACCGTCGCCGGCGTGTACTACCGCCAGATGGAGGTCTACTGCGTGGCGCTCGTGGTCTATCTGATCCTGACGCTCGTGGCGAGCCGCCTGCTCGAGGCCTTTGGCAAAAAGCTCGGCGCCGAGGCTCCGGCCACGCTGCCCAGCTCTAACTAGGCTTAAGACGAGGAGAATCATCATGGCAGATACCGCCACTACCGGCACTGCGGCAGCCGTGCAAAACCAAGAGCCGCTTATCCGCGTCGAGGGCCTGCGCAAGAGCTTTGGCTCACTCGAGGTGCTCAAGGGCATCGACTTGTCCGTCAATCCCGGCGAGGTCGTCACCATCATCGGCGCCTCGGGCTCGGGCAAGTCGACGTTTCTGCGCTGCCTTAACCTGCTCGAGACTCCGGATGCCGGCCATATCTGGTTCCACGGTCAGGACCTTACTGCCGAGCGCTGCAATATCAATAAACTGCGCGAGGACATCGGCATGGTGTTCCAGGGCTTCAACCTGTTCAACAACATGGACGTGCTCGACAACTGCACGCTCGCGCCCGTCACGCTCAAAAAGATGAGCAAGGTCGAGGCCGAGAAGGTCGCGATGGAGCATCTGACCAGCGTGGGACTCGAAAAGTTCGCGCACGCCGCCGTGGGTCGCCTGTCCGGTGGTCAAAAGCAGCGCGTGGCCATCGCTCGTGCCCTGTGCATGAATCCGCAGATCATGCTGTTTGACGAGCCGACCTCAGCGCTCGACCCCGAGATCGTGGGCGAGGTGCTCGAGGTCATGCGCAAGCTCGCTGCCGACGGCATGACCATGGTCGTCGTCACGCATGAGATGGCCTTTGCCCGAACCGTGTCCGACCGCGTGGTCTTTATGGACAAGGGCGTGGTGCTCGAGGATGCCGCGCCGGCCGAGCTCTTCGGCAACCCCAAACACCAGCGCACTCGTGAGTTCCTCTCTCGCTATCTCGAGGACAAATAACCGACCGCAAACGCTTACGTTGCAGGGCCGCTCCCGTGGGGCGGCCTTTGTCGTCACAATCGAAAGGATGTCATGGCCGAGGTTTGGCGCTTCTTTGCGCATGAGGACGATTTTGCCGATATAGACGAGGCCGGCGCGTGCGAGCGCTTGGGCCGCGTGCTGTCGTTTCCGACCATTTCGAGCATGGATGCCGAGGCGGTGGATTGGCAGCCCTTCGACGACCTGCGCGCCTATATGCAGCAGGCCTGGCCGCGCGTGTTCGCGGCGGGCGAGGTCGAGCTTGTCGACCATTCGCTGTTGGTGACGCTTGACGGTTCCGACCCCGCCCTCAAACCCGTCATGCTCATGGGCCACATGGACGTGGTCCCCGTGGTGCCGGGCACCGAGGCCGACTGGACGCATGCTCCCTTTAGCGGACAGGTGGACGACACCTACATTTGGGGTCGCGGCGCTATCGACATGAAAGACCAGGTCGCAGGTATTCTCGAGGCGGTTGAGTATGCGTTGGCGCACGGCTGGGGGCACGAGCGCACCCTGCTGCTGGCTTTTGGCCAGGACGAGGAAACCACGCAGTACGGCGCGGGGGCGATCGGTCGCGTGCTCGAGGAGCGCGGTATTGAACTTGAATACCTGATCGACGAGGGTGACTACCGTATCGTTTCGGCTGCCGAGTACGGCGCGGGCGAGGGCTGGCTTATGCATGCCGACCTTGCCGAGAAGGGCTACGCCGATATTGTGCTCAAGACGAAGAGCGCGGGCGGGCATTCGTCTAACCCCTACGGCGGCACGTCGCTCGAGGTGCTCAGCCGTGCCATCGCCGCAATCTGCGATATCGAGTGGCCGACGCGCGTGACCGATCTGCTTGCCGCGCAGCTTGTCGAGCTGGGGCTCTCCACGGCGGATGAGATTGCCGCCAACGGGGATGCCATCGTGCGCGAGTGCCTCGCCAGCAAAAAGCTCTATCCGCTGGTGACGACCACCTGCGCGCCCACGCAGATCGAGGGAGGCAGCGCCGGCGCCAACGTAATGCCGCAGGATATGTGGGCCAACATTAACTTCCGCATGCTCGAGGGCACGAGCGTGGCCGACGTTGTGGCGCGCTGCCGTGAGGCGGTTGCCGGGGCGGACCTTGCCGGTCGTGTCGAAGTGGAGCTGGGCCCCGGCAGCTCCGAGCCCTCGCCGTCCCCGCGCATCGGTGGTCCCGGCCTCGAGGCGGTTCGCTCCATCGCCGCCCGCTATTTCCGCGATCCAAAGGGGACGGAGGAAAACGGATCATCCGAGCCGTTGGCGATTGTCCCCTCGACCGTGATCGGCGCGACCGACGCTGCCAACTACCAGCACATTTGCTCCGAATGCATTCGTTTTTCGGCGTTTGTGGTCGACGATGACGAGTGCGACCGCGGCGTCCACGGCACCAACGAGCGCATCACCCGCCGCGCCTACCTCCAGGGCGTACGCTTCCTCATCGCCCTACTCCACACGCTCTAGAATCTGACAAAGCGACAGTCCCTTTGTTAGCCGTTGGGGACGCTCTTAAACGACTAGTCGTTAAGGAACGTACCCAACGGCTACGTCCACTCATTCCGTGCGGGTTATATGCAGGTTTGCCTGCGCACGCTATCATGTATGGGTTAGATCGCAACTATGTACCCCACACGCGAAGGGATGCGCATGTATCTGAAGATCGACATGCTCTAGCTGGGCTTACCCCCGCAGTGGCGCCATGCGCCCCATCAATTCTGCCGATTTTCACCTTCACGCATATAAAGGAGTCCCGCCATGCGCGACAAGCTCGAAAAGATCATCAAGGCCTATGAGGAGCTCGAGAAGAAGCTTTCCGACCCGGCCGTTGCCTCCGACATCAAGGAGTTCACGCGTCTCAACAAGGAGTACGCGCACCAGTCCGACCTCATCGCCGCCTCGCGCGAGTACATCGGCGCGCTCGATGACATCGAGGCTGCCAAGGAAATGCTCCACGATACTACCGATGCCGATGAGAAGGAGATGCTCCAGATGGACATCTCCGAAAACGAGGCCAAGCTTCCCCAGCTCGAGGAAGACATTAAGTACATGCTCATCCCGAGCGACCCCAACGACGACAAGAACACCATCGTCGAGATTCGCTCCGCCGCCGGTGGCGACGAGGCGGCTATCTTTGCCGGCGATCTGTACAAGATGTATCAGCGCTTCTGCGAGTCGCGCGGCTGGAAGACCACCGTGCTCGACTCCAGCCCCAGCGAGGCCGGCGGCTTTAAGTCCATCGAGTTCAAGGTCGAGGGCGACCGCGTCTACTCCGTCATGAAGTTCGAGTCCGGCGTGCACCGCGTCCAGCGCGTTCCCAAGACCGAGTCCCAGGGCCGTATCCAGACCTCCACGGCGACCGTCGCCGTACTTCCCGAAGCCGAGGAGATCGACGTCCAGATCAACCAGTCCGACCTGCGCATCGACACCTACTGCGCCTCCGGTCCTGGCGGTCAGTGCGTTAACACCACTTATTCCGCCGTGCGCATCACCCACCTGCCCACCAACACCGTGGTGCAGTCGCAGGAACAGCGCTCCCAGATCCAGAACCGCGAAGTCTGCATGCAGATGCTGCGCGCCCGTCTGTACGAGATGGAGCTCGAGAAGCAGCAGGCAGAGCTCGGTGCCGAGCGCCAGAGCCAGATCGGCCACGGCAACCGTTCCGAGAAGATCCGTACCTACAACCAGCCCCAGGACCGCGTGACCGATCACCGCATCGGTTTCAACTCCACCTACAATGGCGTCCTCCTGGGCGACCAGCTCGGCACCGTCATCGAGGCGCTCGCCGCCGCCGAGCGAGCCGAGAAGCTGGCACAGGCAGTCTAAGTTCCGCCGTTCTACCGAACGGCGGACCAGCCGACGCTGCGTGCCGTCCAGAGCGACAATTTGTCATTCAAAAGGCAAGGCATGACCAGAAGGTCTATGCCT